>NZ_JBFAOC010000018.1:0-116537 GCF_040675055.1 Micromonospora sp. NPDC049662 | reverse complement strand
GATCTTGCACTTTCGGTTGCCGTTCTGTCACCTTCACGCCTTATGCGGCGACAGAAAGTGCAAGATCGACGCGCTCCAGCGGGGCCTGGGGGTGGGGGTTGGGGGTTAGGCCGCCGCTAGGTGGACTCCGTCTCGGCCTTGGCGTTTTACCGCATAGAGGGCCTGGTCGGCTCTTTTCAGGGTGCGGTCGGGGGTTTCGCCGGGGCGGGGGAGCGCGACGCCCACACTGATCGTGCGGCCGGTACGGCGGGCCGCCTCGGCCAACCGCTCGGCGATCCGGACCGCCTCCTCCGGGCGACTCACCTCGATCACCGCGACGAACTCGTCACCGCCGATCCGGTACAGCTCGTCACCGTGCCGCAGCGCGCCCTCCAGCGCCCGCGCCAACCCGACCAGCACCTGGTCGCCGGCCTGGTGCCCGTACGTGTCGTTGACCGTCTTGAAGCCGTCCACGTCGATCGCCAGCAGGGCCGTACGCCCCGGGGTGGCCGCCGCGATCCGTTGCCCGAACGGGCCGGTGTGCCGCAGCCCGGTGAGCGGGTCGGAGCTGGCCTGCTCACGCAGTCGGACGAGCGTACGCAGACGGTCCAGGCTGGTCCAGGCCTGCCCGGCGAGCAGCTCCATGAGGCTGACCGTGGTGGGGTCCGGGTGCAGGGCGCGGCCGTCGGCGACCAGCAGCACTCCGTCGGCGTCCGCCGGCCCGACCGGCACGGCGACAAGCGTGCGTACCCCCGCCCGGGTCAGCGGTCGATAGTCCTCGGTCGGGGGATGCCCGGCCTCGCCCAGCGTGTATCCGGCGCCGTAGCGGTGTGCCCGTTCGACGATCCGGTCCAGGGCGGCCGGGCCCGCGCCGGCCAGCTCGGCGCGGATCCGGGTCTCCAGGTCACCCGGGGTCGCCGGGGACGGGCCGAGCTGACCGCCGATCACCAGCACCGCGGTGGACAGGGTGGACACCTCCCGGGCGGCCTCGGTCGCCGCGCTGATCACGGCCGCCTCGGTGGGGGCGGCGGACAGGGCCGCGGCGTGCCGGAGCAGCTTCTCGCTGCGGCTCTCGGACGGCGGGCCGCCCAGCGCGGCGATCCGCGCGCCGAGCCGGGCCGCCAGCCGCTGCGCGGTCTCCCGCCAGGGCCGCAGGTCGACCGGGTCACTCCACTGCAGGTCCAGTACGCCGATCACCCGGCCGCCCGGGTCGCGTACCGGAACGCACAGCTCGGTCGTGACGTCGGGGCGTACCGGTAGGTAGTCCGGGTCGACGGTGACGTCCGGGACCGCGGCGGCGGTGCCGGTGGCGTACACCCGGCCGACGATCCCGGTGCGCGCCGGTACGGTCGCGAAGACCTGCCACGCGCCGGTCGCCGCCACGCACCGCAGCCGGTCGTGGGCCTCGAGCAGCACCGAGATGGTGGCCGGGGTGTGGTGGGACAGTGCGCTGACCGTCCACCGACAGGCTTCCGGCGCGCTGGACGCCATCGACAGGCGGACGCTGACGTCACGGATGACTCGCTGATGATCCACTCGCACGTCGTTCCAGGTAGGGGAGGGGCTGGAGCAAGCGTACTCACGTTTTCCGGAAGGGCTTCCGGCTTCGTACACATGTGCTATCCACAGGCTGTGGACGGGCCTGTGGGTAAAGGTGCCGGGCGATAGCGTGGGAGTCCCGACGTCCTGGAGGCGAGCCGATGCTCATCGCGCACATCAGCGACCCGCACCTGACCACCGGTCTGCTCGCCGCCGAGCCCGCCGCCGGGCTGCACCGGGCGCTCGGCCGCGTGCTCGCCCTGAACCCGCGACCGGACTGCGTGGTCATCACCGGCGACCTGGCCGACCACGGCCGACCCGACGAGTACGCGGCGCTGCGCGAGTTGATCGGGCGGTTCCCACTGCCGATCTACCTGACCACCGGCAACCACGACGACCGCGAGTCGCTGCTCGACGCGTTCGGCGGCACGCCCTGGCTCGGGAACGGGTTCTCCGCGTACTACCACGTCGACCACGAGGCGGCGACCATCGTGGTGCTCGACTCGCTCGTCCCCGGCAGCGACGCCGGCCAGCTCGGCGAGGAGCAGCTCGGCTGGCTCGACGGGGTTCTCGCGGGCCGTCCGGAGGTGCCCGCCATCCTCTGCCTGCACCACCCGCCGGTCGCGGTCGGCATCCCCGCGGCCGACGCCATCCGGCTCGCCGACGGGCCCGCGCTGGCCGAGGTGATCGGCCGGCACCGGCACGTCGTGCGGGTCGCCGCCGGGCACCTGCACCGCACGGTCACCACCGGGTACGCGGGCACCGTGCTCACCGTGGCGCCCAGCACCTGGAAGCAGAGCACCCTCACCATGGCCACGGACGAGGTGATCGGCTGGGTCGCCGAGCCGAGCGCCTTCCTGCTGCACCGGATCGAGCCGGACGGCTGCGTGACGCACACCGTCCAGGTCAGCCACTCGGCCGGGCAGACCTGCGGCTTCTGAGGTCGCCGCCATGCCCGTCTGGTACGTCGCGTACGGGTCGAACATGCACGCCGCCAGGCTGGCCTGGTACATCGGCGGCGGCTGTCCACCCGGCGGCCGACGGACGTACCCGGGTTGCCGCGACACCCGTCCTCCGAGCCGGTCGGCGCCGGTCTGGATGCCCGGCGGGATCTACTTCGCCGGTGAGTCCGGCGCGTGGACCGGCGGCATGGCGTTCTACGACCCGCGGCTGCCGGGCGAGGCTGCCGCGCGGGCCTACCTGGTGACCATCGACCAGTTCACCGACATCGCCGCGCAGGAGATGTACCGCCCGCCGGGCGACACCGCCGACCTGCTCCCGGCGACCGGCGCGGCCATCGACGCGGCCGTCGCCCACGGCCAGGCGACGCTCGGTCCGGGGCGCTACGAAACCCTCGTCTGCCCCGGTCGGCGTGCCGGCATCCCGATGCTCACCTTCACCGCGCCCGAACCGGCGTCCGCCGTGCCGCACCGGCCACCGGCACCCGCCTACCTGCGGATGATCGCCCAAGGGCTGCACGAGTCACACGGTTGGCCGGCTGAGCGGATCGTCGACTACCTGGCGCGGCGACCCGGGGTCGTCGACGGCTGGCGGCCCGAGGCGGTCGCCACAGTGGTCGCCGAAGCGCTCACCGCGGTCGGCTGATCCCGTCCCCTCTGGACCTTCGACCGACGTTGTTCCGCCACCGGTCATCGATTGTTCGACACGTGGGCCTGGTCCGACGATGGGCATTTCCGCAGCTCTCACGCTCAGCCCGACGCGTCGGTCGCGATCCGTCGCTCGACTCGACCGGCCGGCGTCCGGATGAGAGGCTGTCCGGGCGGGAGGCGATTCCCAACCGTGACCGACCCTCTCCGACGGTGTCGGTCGGCGGCCCGGTCGACCCACCGGCCGGGTACCGCACGCGTCGATTCTCACGAGGAGTTCCATGTCCGTACCCGGGATGCGTCGGGCCGCTGTCGGCCTGACCGCGCTCGCGGTGGCAGCGCTCGGCGCGGTCGCCACCACCCCCGAGCAGGCCGACGCGCGACCGAAGCCGGTCGACGTCACCCTGCTGGCCCTCAACGACTTCCACGGCAACCTCGAACCCCCGAGCGGCTCCAGCGGCACCATCGCCGGACAGACCGCGGGCGGCGTCGAATACCTCGCGACCCACCTGGCCGACCTGCGCGCCGCCGCGAAGAAGAAGAACACCATCACCGTCGCCGCCGGCGACCTGATCGGCGCGTCGCCGCTGCTCTCCGCCGCGTTCCACGACGAGCCGACCATCGAGGCGCTGAGCATGGCCGGTCTGGACTACGCCAGCGTCGGCAACCACGAGTTCGACGAGGGCGCCGCCGAGCTGCTGCGTATCCAGAACGGTGGCTGCCACCCGGTGGACGGCTGCGCCGACGGCACGCCGTACCGGGGTGCCGGCTTCACGTACCTCTCCGCCAACGCCTTCAAGACCGCCACCGGCAAGCCGCTCATGGCGCCGTACGCGATCCACAAGGTGCAGGGCGTCAAGGTCGGCTTCATCGGGATGACCCTGGAGGGCACCCCGCAGATCGTCAGCCAGCAGGGCGTCGCCGGCCTCACCTTCGCCGACGAGGCGGAGACCGCCAACCGGTACGCCCGTGAGCTGCGCCGTAAGGGCGTTCAGACCATCGTCGTGCTCCTGCACGAGGGGGGCGCCCAGGCGGCGACCGGTGGCATCAACGACTGCGTCGGCATGACCGGGCCCATCGTGGACATCGCCAACCGGATGGATCCGTCGATCGACGTGGTGGTCAGCGGTCACACCCACCAGGCGTACAACTGCAACATCAACGGCAAGCTGGTCACCAGCGCCAGCTCCTTCGGCCGCCTCGTCACCGACATCGACCTCAAGATCGACCGGCGCAGCGGTGACGTGATCTCCGCCGCCGCGAACAACGTGGTCGTCACCCGGGACGTCGCCAAGGACCCGAAGCAGACCGCCCTGATCGACCGCTACAAGACCGTGCTCGGCCCGGTCGCGGACCGCCAGGTCGGCGAGACCACCGAAGCCATCACCAAGACCCAGGAAACCCTCTTCGGTACGACCCTGGGCGAATCCCCGCTGGGTAACCTGGTCGCCGACGCGCAGCTCGCCGCCACCGACGACGAACAGAACGCGGTGGCCGCCTTCATGAACCCCGGTGGTGTCCGGGCCGACCTCAACGCCGGGCCGGTCACCTACGAGGAGGCGTTCACGGTGCAGCCGTTCGCCAACAACCTGGTGACCCTCGACCTGACCGGGGCGCAGCTCTACTGCGTACTGGAGCAGCAGTTCGTCACCGGTCGGACGCTGTACCCGTCGTCGACCGTCGGCTACGTGGTCGACCCGGCCGGCGCCACCGGCACCGCGGCCGACCCGTGCGCCGGCACCCGTGTGGTCCGGGGCAGCCTCACCATCGGCGGCACCGCCGTCGACCCGGCCGCCACCTACCGGGTGACGGTGAACAACTTCCTGGCCGGCGGCGGCGACGGCTTCAGCGCCCTCACCGGCGGCACCAACCAGGTCACCGGCCTGATTGACCTGGACGCGCTGGTGGCGTACCTGACCGCGCAGTCGCCGGTCTCCGCCCCGGCGCTCGACCGAATCCGCACCACCGCCGAGGTCCCCGCCGCCTGACGGCCGACCCCGCGACATCGGGCCCCGGAGCGGACGCTCCGGGGCCCGACCCGTCCCCGGCGGCCCCGCGCTGCCTGTGCGGCCCCGCGCTGCCTGTGCCGCAAGATCACGCTCGATCATGGAGGTAGTGGCCTGCGAGTGCCGGGATGCCACTACATCCAGGATCGAGCACGATCAAGCGCGGAGTGCGACCAAGATCCGCGCACTATCGGGGATGTTGCCGTCTCCGACGCGGCGGAGGCAGCAGCATCGGTGAAGCTGCGGGGGCGGCCGAAGGGGTCTCACCGGGCGCGGGGACTCCGGGTTGCTCGCCGGGTCGGGGGGTGCTTGCGGAGGCGAGCGGCGCGGCCCGCCGGGCGAGGAGGCCCGGGGCGCCCACGGGTGCGGGTCAGGCGGAGGCGGGTGCCGGGATGGGCGTGGGCGGAACGATCGTCACGCGGCCGTCCTGCTCGACGGTGAGCAGCCGGCGTAGCGAGAGCGCGATGAGTGAAGCGGCCAGGCAGCCGCCGACGACGACCGCCACCCAGACCATGCCGTTCGCCGCGCCGATGAGCGGGCCGGCGGTCACCGGACCGATCACCCCGCTGATGCCGAAGATCATCGAACTCATGGCGTTGTACCTGCCGCGCAGTTCGTCAGTTGCCAGGGCGTTGGTGAGCGCCGGCATCACCGGCGACAGCAGCGTCTCGCCGAAACCGAAGATCGCCGAACAGGCCACCACGCACAGGGCGGCCACCAGGGCGTTGCCGGTGCTGACGACGCCGGCGACACCGAGGACCAGCCAGGCGGCGGCGAACACCGCCCCGACCACGGCGAGCGCGCCGGTGCGGCTGCGGCCCTCGATCCGGCGGATGACCAGCAGTTGGGCGAGCACGATCGTCACCGTGTTGCCCGCGAGCGCCCAGGCGACGACGCGGGGGTTCACCTCGGCGACCCGTATGGCGTACGCGGCGAATCCGACCTCGACCTGGGCGTACCCGCAGGTGGTGAGGACCAGGCCGAAGATCACGAGCCGGCGGAACGGGCGGTCCCGCAGCACCGTCAGGTAGCCCCCGCTCGACGGCCCGGCGTCGGTCGAGCGTTGACCGAGTCGGTGGCCGACGCCCGGCAGGGTCAGCAGGATCAGGGCCGGCATCAGATAGCTGACCGCGTCCAGCAGATAGATCGTCTGGAAGGTGTCGGGTCGCGCCGTGTCGACGATCGCCCCGGAGGTCATCCCGCCGATGCCGATGCCGAGGTTGAGCAGCGCGAAGTTCAGCCCGAAGACGCGTTGCCGTTCGCCGTCGTCGGTGAGCGACGCGAGGATCGTGTTCCCGCCGGACCAGATCGCCGAGCTGCCGATGGCGATCACCGTCATCACGAGCAGCGCCGAGCCGGTCGAGTGGACCAGCGCCAGCGAACCGGTGCCGATCGCCTCGATCACCAGGCACGGCACCACCACCCGGCGCGCCCCGATCCGGTCGATCAGCGTCCCGCCCAGCGGTGACAGCGCCAGGGTGACGACGCCGTACCAGCCGATCACCAGTCCGGCGCGGGTGTCGGTGAGCCCCCGCACGTCGGTCAGGTAGATGAACAGGAACGGCAGGGTCAGGCCACGCCCGATCGCCGACAGCAGGGTGCCGAGGAGCATACGGCGGGCTTCTGGACGGCGAGGCAGGGCGCGGCGCAACATGTCCGGCATTCTGTTCGGTGGGTGTGACGCACGCGAACCGTTTTGGACCAACGTCGCGCTGCCCCGGCGCGGCGTGACCAATGCCACGACGTCCGCCGGTGTCGGCCCGGTCTGCGATGCTGGCCCGATGACCGGCACCTGGCGACACCTGCCCGCGTCCGCCCGCGCCATCGCGGTGACCGCCACGGCAGCCGTCGCCGCCGCCCAGGCCCGCGACGACCAGGCGTACGACGAGACGGTGGACGACCTGGCGGCCGACGAGCGGTCCGGGCTGGTGCTCGGCACGGTGGTCCGGCTCCTGCTGGAGGAGAGCCACCCGGACGGCTTGGACGGCGACGACATCCGCCAGGTTCTGGCACGCTGCGTGCAGGACGCGGCGCGCTGGCGTTCGGATGTGGACCCGCACGTGGTGCTCGTACTGTTGGCTGGCGCGTTGGGGGTGTACGACCCCGAGGGCGACGACTCGCCTCCCGGCGCGTCCGCCCTGGCGCGGCATGCTCCGCTGCTCGTGGCCGATCTGTTGGCGGTGACGGGTGCGCCGCTGGCCGACTACCTGGCCGCCGCGTTCAGCGAGATCGAGCGCACTGAGCGACACGACTGACGGTGTCCGTCTCCCGACTCGGGGTGCTGTCGGTCACGGTGCTGGCCGTACGCTCCGGCCGTCTGACGACCACAGTTTCCGTCAGGGGTGGGCGTGCGACCTCGACAGAACCGATCTCCGATCTCGTGGCGGGCGGCCAGCCCAACGGTCCGGTTGCTCGCGCTCGTGTCCTGGGCTGTCGGCCTGGTGGTGCTGGCCGCGGGATGGCTCGGGGATCGGGAGGGCTTCTGGTCCGACCGGCCGTTCCTGACGAACGTCGCCTCGTCGCTGGCGACCGCCGCACTCGGGTTGCCGATCGCGCTGGTCGTGATCCAACAGTTGGTCGCCGGTGAGGAGTCGTACCGGCAGGAGTGGTTGGCCAGCGAGGAGCTGATCGAGGCCGTACGGGAGGCCCGTGGGTACGCCGAGGCGCTCACCGCCACCGCACCGGCGGCGGGCCCTGCCGTGCAGGGCATGCACGACGTCAATCTCCAACACGTGATCCTCGGGGCTCAGATGCTGCCGCTCGTGCCCGATCACGCGACGGCGCTGGCCGGGCAGTTGCAACTGCTCGCCGCCACGTGGCCGCTCTACTCGGTGGTCCTCGGGCACCTGCCGGCAACCGTGTCCGGCCTGCGGGACGCTTGGGCGACGGCCGGGACCGCCCTGACCGCTCTGCCGGCCGCGCGGAGGCCAGGGCTGGCCGACCAGATGTTGACCGAGACACACGAACTGGTCGATCGGACGGCCGCCGCCTTCGACCAACTCACATTGGGCGACCTCGACATGGCCTTCCTGCACCGCCTTGTCCGGGAACTGACGCGGGACCGGCCGATTCAGAAGTCCCGGGTGCTGCGGGACGTGCAAAAGCTCGCCCAACTCGGTCCGCCATTGGCGTCCGCGCAGTCGGCGGCAGCGGAACTGGCCGAACGACTGCGGGGTATCGAGGCGTTGATTCGTCGATAGTCGCGGCCTGACGACATACGCAGAGGGCACATCCGATCGATCGGATGTGCCCTCTTACCTCTGGTCGGGGTGGCCGGATTCGAACCGACGACCTCTTCGTCCCGAACGAAGCGCGCTACCAAGCTGCGCCACACCCCGAGGCGTGCCGACAAATAGTAGCCCACCCGCTCCGATGGTCAAACTCGGTACCCCCGCCGCCCCAGCCCGGTCTCGAGGGTGATCGACACGCCTTCTGTGAAAGCGCGGTGTCCGGTCCGGGCGGATGGGCCGGCTTGCGGGAAATCGAGTCGATCAAGCCTAGCGGGGGATCAGGGTCAGGATGCTCGCCTCCGGTGGGCAGGCGAAGCGGACCGGGGCCGTCGGGTGGGTGCCGAGGCCGGCGGAGACGTGCAGCCACGAGTCCGAGCCCGGCCATCGGTGCAGACCGCGCGCCATCGAGCGGGGCAGGCCGCAGTTGGTGACCAGCGCCCCGTACCCCGGGACGCAGACCTGCCCGCCGTGGGTGTGCCCGGCCAACAGGAGGCCGAAGCCGTCGGCGGCCATCTGGTCGAGCACCCGCGGCTCGGGGGAGTGCGTCACGGCGATGGACAGGTCGGCGGAGGACGCCACCCGACCCGACACGGCCGGGTAGTCGTCCCGGTCGATGTGCGGGTCGTCGACGCCGACGAGGTCCAGCTCGCGGCCGCCGGCCTTGAGGCTCGTCCGGGCGTTGTTCAGGTCTGCCCAGCCGGCGCCGGTGAAGACCTGGCGTAGCTCCTCGTAGGGCAGCTCGACGCCCTCGGTGTACTCCCGCTCGGGCAGGAAGTAGCTGAAGGGGTTCTTCAGCACCGGGCCGGTGTAGTCGTTGGAGCCGAACACGAACGCCCCCGGATAGTCCAGCAGCGGTTGTAGCGCCCGCAGCACGCCCGGCACCGCCCCGGGGTGTGCCATGTTGTCGCCGGTCACCACCACCAGGTCGGGGTCCAGGGCGGCCAGCGACGCCACCCAGCGCTGTTTGCGGGCCTGGTTGGGCATCATGTGCAGATCCGACAGGTGCAGCACGCGCAGCGGCTCCGCGTCGGCCGGGAGCATCGGCACGTCGTACCGCCGCAGGGTGAACAGGTTGCGCTCGACGAGCGACGCGTACGCGAGGGTGGTCGCTCCAACCGCTGCGGTTCCGGCGGCGAGGCGGAATAGTGTGCGCTTTCGCATGGCGTTCAGGGTAGTTTGACCGTCCATGAGCACGCTGAAGGACCGCCTCACCGCCGACATGCGTTCCGCGCTCAAGGCGCGCGACGAGCTGACGACCTCCACGCTGCGGATGGCCCTGGCCGCCGTCGGCACCGCCGAGGTGGCCGGCAAGGCCAAGCGCGAGCTCACCGACGACGAGGTGCTCGCGGTGTTGACCAAGGAGGCCAAGAAGCGCCGGGAGGCGGCCACCGCCTTCGCCGACGCGGGCCGCACCGAGCAGGCCGCCAAGGAGACCGCCGAGGGCGAGGTGCTGGACCGCTACCTGCCCAAGCAGCTCTCGGATGCCGAGCTGACCGACCTGGTCGCGGGGGCGCTCGCCGCGGGCGGCTTCACCGGGAAGGCCCAGATGGGCCCGGCCATGAAGGCGGCCCAGGCCGCGGTGGCCGGCCAGGCCGAGGGGGGTCGGGTGGCCGCCGAGGTACGGCGACAGCTCGGCCTCTGATCCGCCACGCGGCTCCGGTTCGACCCAACGCAACGGGCGGGCACCCCCGAGAGAGGGTGCCCGCCCGTTCGCAGGTGTCGCCGGGCCTCAGCCGCCCGGACGGTTACCGGGGCGGCCGGGCGGGTTGCCGGGCTGCCCGGGCTTGTTGCTGTCCGGCGGAGTGCCGCCGGCGCCGGTGCTGATCTGGATGGTGACCACGCCGCCCTTGATGGTGCGCCCGTCCGGACTGGTGCCGGCGGCGGTGCCCGCCGGGCAGGACGACGCCACCTTCGTTTCGGACACGACCGGCTCGAAGCCGGCGCCCTTGATCCGGGACTTCGCGGTGTCGACCGGCTGGCACTTCACGTCGGGGATGCTGCGCTGGTCACCCTCGGAGATCTTCTGGCCCGGGGGTTCGAAGTTGATGCGCGGCTTGCCCTTCATGGCGTCCCGCAGCGTCTCGTACACCGGCGGGTTGATGCCGTCCTTCTCGGAGTGCTTCATCTTGACGTTCGTCTGCGGCCAGTCCGGGTCGGCCATGATGCCGGCCACCGCGTACTGCTTGGTCATCGCGACCAGCGCGGCCGTCTTCTCCGAGTCGGTGGTGCCGGACTTGCCGGCCACCGGCGCGTCGACGATGCCCTTCACCGCGGCGGCCGTACGGCTGCTGCCGCACTTGCTGGTCTTGGAGTTGTCGCCGACCGGGCAGCGGGCGGCGTCGACGGCGGCGCGGGCCACCTCGGTGCTGAACCGCTTCTCACAGCGCGGGTTGGCGATGTCCAGCTTCTTGCCCTCCGGGTCGCGGATCTCCTGCACCGGGATCGGCTCGCAGTACTTGCCGTCCGCCGCGAGGGTCGCGTACGCGTTGGCCAGGTCCAGCGGCGTGGTGGAGGAGACGCCCAGGGTGAATGCGCCCCACTGGTGGGCCGCGTCCTTGGTGGCGGCGAACTTGGCGTCGTTGCTGGCCCGGAACTGGATGCCGGCCCGCTTGGCGACGTCGACCACGTTCTCCGCGCCGACCTGCTGCTGCAGCGGCACGAAGTACGTGTTGACCGACTGGGCGAACGCGGTCCACATGTTCTGCACGCCACCGGCCTTTTTGCCGGAGTTGGTCGGGCAGTAGAAGTGGGTGCCGGGGCAGGCCGCTTCGCTGCTGCTGTCGATGATGTATTCCGACTTGAACTGCTGCGGCGCGTTCATCGAGTAGCTGAGCGGGACGCCCTTCTCCAGGGCCGCCACGATCGTGAAGATCTTGAACGTCGAGCCGGCCTGGTAGCCGGCGATGCCGTCACCGCCGGTGAGCAGCGGGTTGACCGTCGCCGGGTAGTTGCCCTTGATGCCCCGCTTGCTCTTCGCCGGATCGCTGGAGATCTTGTTCTTCGGGTGCTTCGGGTCGTCCAGCTTGAACTGCCGGTTGACCGCGAGCGCCCGCACCCGGCCGGTGCCCGGCTCGACCACGGCGACCATGGCGGCTTCCTTGCTGTTCTCGCTCTTGGACTTGCGGACCGCCTTGTCCGCGCCCTTCTGCGCCTGCACGTCGATCGACGTCACGACGGTGTAGCCGCCGCTCTTGAGCCGGCGCTCACGGTCGTACGGCGTCGAGCCGAACGTCGGCTGCTGCATCCACCAGCGGTAGAAGTAGTCGCAGAAGAAGCCCCAGCTGTTGACGTTGGTGGCGACGCAGCCGTTCGGGGTGCGCTTGTCCTGGACCTTCAGCTTGACCGCCTTGGCGGCGTCGGCCTCCTGCTGGGTGATGGCCTTGGTGTCGACCATGTTCTGGATGACGTAGTTACGACGGTCCAGCGCCAGCGGGTAACCGCTCTTGGTGGTCGGGTCGTTCGTCGTCGGGGCCTTGACCATGCCGGCCAGCAGCGCCGCTTCCTCGATCTTCAGCTTGCTCGGCGGCTTGCCGAAGTAGACCTGGCTGGCCGCGTAGATGCCGTACGCGCCATTGCCGAACGAGGCGAGGTTGAGGTAGCGGGTCAGGATCTCGTCCTTGGAGAACTCCTTGTCGACCTGCAGGGCGAGGCGCATCTCGCGGAGCTTGCGGGCGCTGGTGTCCTCGGTCGCCGCCACCACGTCGGCCGGGTGGGTGGCCGAGTAGGCGATCGCCAGCCGGACGTACTGCATGGTCAGCGTCGAGGCGCCCTGGCGGCCGGCGCTCTCGTTCTGGTTGTTGACGAACGCGCGGGCGACACCGTTGATGTCGACGCCGTTGTGCTTGTAGAAGTCGTGGTCCTCGGCCGCGATGATGGCCTTGATCATGTACGGCGAGATGTCGGCGTGCTTCACGTCGCGGCGGTTCTCGTCGTACATCGTCGCAAGCGGTGTCTTGCCGTCCGAGGCCAACAGGTAGCTGATCTGTGGCGCGCGGGCCACCGTCAGCTCCGTTGGCAGGTTGCCGAATGTCTCAGCGCCGGCCTTCGCGGCCAGTCCGGACATCGCCACCGCGGGGAAGGCCGCCGCAGCGACCACCACGCCGGCCAACAGGCCGCAGATGGCCAGCGATGCGGCGTTGGTCAGCACATTGTGGTCACGTTTCCGCATCCAGGTCACCTCGGCATGGTACGCGAGTAGGGAACGAGGGGCGCCTGGGCGTCTTTCCCCATTTCCTGCGCGCGCTGCCCTCGTTGTGCTAAACGCATGACCCCCGGTACGAGGTTGCGTGTGATCGGCGTGAGTCTCCTCCGTTTGGTGAAGGCGGCGCAGCGTTTTCGTGGACCTCGGCGGGGTAACCGGCGGTCGAGAGCCCGGGAAGCCGGGAGTGTCCGGAATGATGGATTTCGCCGACAACGTTGCGTAATCAGTCGACTACAGAGCATGATGATGGCGGCGACAGCGCCACATGTCGTCCGCGCCGCCTTGGGGAAGGTGAGCCGGGCGATCGGGGGGAAATTGCCGGCTGCCGTGCAACGAGGTCGGTAGGTACTGCAAGGGGGGACGAGTACACATGGGCATGATCACTGACTGGCCGTCGCTGGCGGCGTGTCAGAACGGGGACCCGGACGCGTTGTTCGTACAGGGCGCCGAACAGAACGTGGCCAAGCGGATCTGCCGAAGCTGCCCAGTTCGGTACGAGTGCCTGGCCGACGCGCTGGACAACCGGATCGAGTTCGGTGTGTGGGGCGGTATGACCGAACGGGAACGCCGAGCGTTGCTGCGTCGTCACCCGCAGGTGACGAGCTGGCGCAAGATGTTCGAGGCAGCGATGAAGAAGAACAGCAAGGACCAGGCCGGCAAGGACAAGATCCTGGTCACCGCGGCAACCTGACGCCGCTCACGACCGGCTGATCGCCGCGCCGATCGTCCGTAGCCCGTCGACGTCGTGCACGTCGGCGGGCTGCGCCGTCACCGACACCGCCGGCACCGCCGGGAACGCCTCGGTGAACCGCGCGGCGACCTGCTGCTCGCGTACCGCCTGACGCGCCAGCGCCGCGTGCGCCCGCAGCACGTCGGCGGTGCCGTCGTGTCCACCCAGCTCCGCCAGCCGCTCCGCGGCGGCGCGACTCCGCTCGGCGTCCAGCTTCGGAACCACCGGGCGGTGCACCCGGTTGAGCACCAGGCCGGCGAGCGGCATCTTCTCCTCGCGCAGGCGGCCCGCGAAGTAGGCGGCCTCCCGGACCGCGTCCGGCTCCGGCGTCGCGACCAGCAGGAAGGCCGTCTCCCCCGCCTGGAGGATCCGGTACGTCTGCTCGGCCCGCTGCCGGAAGCCCCCGAACATCGAGTCGAGTGCGGCCACGAAGCCGGACAGGTCGGTGAGCAGCTGCGCGCCGAGGACCTTCTGCACCACCTTCGAGAACATCCCGAACGACGCCGTGACCAGGCTGAACATGCTCCGCCCGCCGCTGCGCGCCGGTGCCAGCAGCAGGCGCAGCATCCGACCGTCGAGGAAGCGGGAGAGTCGGGCCGGCGCGTCCAGGAAGTCCAGCGCCGAGCGGGACGGCGGGGTGTCCACCACGATCAGGTCCCACTCGCCGCGCGCGTGCAACTGGCCCAGCTTCTCCATCGCCATGTATTCCTGGGTGCCGGCGAACGTCGAGCTCATGGCCTGGTAGAACGGGTTCGCGAAGATCTCCGCGGCCTTCGTCGGGTCGGTGTGCGCAAGGACCACGTCGTCGAAGGTGCGCTTCATGTCCAGCATCATGGCGTGCAACTCACCGCCGCTGGCCTCGACGTCGATGCCCTTGACCTGCCGGGGCGTGTTGTCCAGCTCGGTCAGGCCCAGCGACTGGGCGAGCCGGCGGGCCGGGTCGATGGTGAGCACCACCGTGCGGCGGCCGTGCTGCTCGGCGGCCCGCAGCGCCAGCGCGGCGGCCGTGGTCGTCTTTCCCACCCCGCCGGCACCGCAGCACACGACGATCCGCACGCCCGGGTCGGCGAGGATCTGGTCGACGTCCAGCTGCGGCGCCGCGTCTTCGGAAGGCACCAATCGAGCGTATCGGGCCGCGTCGGTCCATGCGCCCGTGCGGCGCTCAGGTGTGAGTCAATCGGCGTGGACGAGGGCCTGGGCCAGGGTAGCGAGGCCCGTCCGGTCCACCCCGTCCGGCAGCAACGGCAGCTCGACCATCGGCAGCCCCTGCTCCACCAGGTCGGCGCGGAGGGAATCCTCCAGTTCGCGCCGGATGAGCTGGTCCCGTGCCTCGTCGTGCAATCCGGCCACGATGTCCTGATCGGCCGGCAGTCCAGCGGCGACCAGACCCCGCCGCAGGTCCGCCGCGGTGACCGCCGGTCCGGCCGGCAACGAGGGTCGGGCGCCGTTGACGATCACCTTCCCGATGCCGAAGCCGAGGGAGGTCAGGTCGGCGATGGCGTCGACCGTCTCCTGCACCGGCATCTCCTCCAGGAGCGTGACCACGTGCACGGCCGTCATCGGGGAGCGCAGCAGGGCGGAGACCCCCTCGCTCTGGGTCTTGATCGGGCCGACCTTGGCGAGCCGGGCCGTCTCGGCCGTCACGTTGAGGAAACGACCGATCCGACCGGTGGGCGGCGCGTCCAGCACCACGGCGTCGTACGCGCGCCGCTGCCCCGAGGTACGGGTGGTGGCCTCCTTCACCTTGCCGGTGAGCAGCACGTCCCGCAGGCCCGGGGCGATGGTGGTGGCGAAGTCGATGGCCCCCAGCTTGCGCAGCGCCCGCCCCGCCGCGCCCAGCTTGTAGAACATGTCGAGGTATTCGAGCAGGGCCTCCTCGGCGTCCACCGCGAGCGCGCGCACCTCACCGCCGTCCGGCGCGTCGGCGAGGTGTCGCTCCTCGTACGGCATCGGGTCGAGGCCGAAGAGTTGGGCGATGCCCTGTCGGCCCTCGACCTCCACCAGCAGGGTGCGCCGGCCACCGGCGGCCAGCGCCAGGGCCAGCGCCGCCGCCACGCTGGTCTTGCCGGTGCCGCCCTTGCCGGTCACGACGTGGAGGCGGGCCGACCATCCGCTACCGGCCGGGTCGGACGGCCGCTCAGGTGCACGCACCTGTCGAGCCTATCCAGGGCGACGGGTCACGCGACCTCGCAGACCCACCAACCCGTCTTCTGTACCACGGTGAAGCGCAGGTCCTGGTCGGCAACCTTCTCGTCGGCCGTGGTCATGGTGACCCGGGTGGAGACGGTGGCCCGGTCGCCGGTCTGGTTGTCGACCTTCGGGGTGGTCCACTTGAATCGGGGGTTCTGGTACGTGGCGGCGTACTTCTCCACCTCGGCCACCTTGGCGGCGATCTTCTTGTCGTCGCGCGAGGCGGCGCAGACGTGCTCGGCGGCCTTGCCGGCGTCCCGATCCTTGTAGACGGCGGTGAGGAACTCGTCGACGGCGACCGCCGGCTCCTTCGCGCCCTCGCCGGACTCGGCGTTGCGCAGGGTCAGGAACGTCACGACGCCACCACCGACGCAGAGCACCATGATCACGGCCAGCGCGATGACCGCGATCAGCAGACCGCGCTTCTTCTTCGGCTCGGCGGTGCCGGCGTACGGCGGGTAGCCGGGCGGGGGCGGCGGAATCGCGCCCGGGGAGACGGGCAGCGCCGACGTGTCGGCCGGGCCCCCGTTCTGCGGGACGCCACCGGGCGGGGCGGGCGCGGCCGACGCTCCGGGCTGCGCGGGAAACGCCCCTGCCCCGAGCTGACCGGACGAGAGTGGCTGGCCAGAGAGTGGCTGACCGGAGAGTGGCTGACCGGAGACGGGCTGACCGGAGAGTGGCTGACCGGAGACGGGCTGACCGGAGAGTGGCTGACCGGAGACGGGCTGGCCGGAGAGTGGCTGACCGGAGACGGGCTGACCGGAGAGTGGCTGACCGGAGACGGGCTGGCCGGAGAGGGGCTGACCGGGGACTGGCTGGCCGGAGAAGGGCTGGCCGGGGAGGGCGAGCTGCCCGCCGGGGGCGGATGGGCCGGACCCGGCGCTCTGAGCGGGGAACGCCGGCGGGCTGGCCCCGGCGGGCTGGCCGGGCTGGGCCGACGGGCCGGGCTGGGCCGGGATGACGGGCTGGGCCGGTGTGGTCGGCGAGCCGGACTCACCGGTGGAGGTCGTCGGGTCGGACTGTCCGGGGCTGGTCGCCGCGTCGGGCTGGCCGGTGGGGTCCGGGTGGGCCGGCGGAAGAGCGCGCGGGCCGGCCTGGTCGCCGCTGGGCGGTTGGGTCATCTCGTTCCCCCGGGGGTGCGGCGCCCGGCTGCCACCCCGGGCGCCGAGCGAGATCGAGCGGGCGGCCGGGCGCTGCGCGACCGTCCGACCGAGAGGGTAGCGGCCGACCGCCGGTTCGGTGTCGCCCCTACCGCGCCGTACGTCACTTCTCGAGCCGGAGAAGCGGATGGTGACATCCGACGCAGTCGGGATTCCTGCGCCCAGTCTGTCACATATGTGACTCTGGGTGACTGATCGTGCGCGTCCTGTTGGCGAGACCGCCCCCGTGGACCTACCTTCGTCCCGGTGCGGGGGACCGGAACGGTTGGTTGAGCCCGACCGGAAGCGTGATCCGAGAGGTACGACCGGAGGCAGTTCATGCGCGACGCGGACAACATCCCTCGCACCCAGTTCCCGACGAACGATCGGCAACGGCGGCTCGGGTCCACGGGTGAGGTGGCCGGCGGGCTGGTCGGCAACCTGCCCATCAACGAGCGGTCGTACCGCCGGGTTTCGGAGCCGCCGGAGATCGCCCGAGCGTCGAACCGACCGGTCGAGCGGTCGCGGGACGACGACGAGCCGGGTTTCGTCATCCATCTGCCGATCCGGGTGCCCGATCTGGCGGCGGCGACCCTGCTGGCCGGGCGGGTCGCGGTGTCGCTGGGCTTCCTGCCGGAACTGGACGCGGGCGAGACGACCGTGTCCAACGCGGACGACCAGAACAACCGGCACCGGGTCTTCTGCGACCTGTTGCTGCCCGACCGCTCGCGTTGCCCGCAGGGGTACGGGCACGAGGGGCCCTGTGGAGAGCTGCCGGCCACGCCGGAGCAACGTCCCGCGCCCCGCCCGGCCAGCGGACCGTAGGCTGTGCCTCGACGAAGTCCGCACCACGAGGGAGCCCTCCAGCGATGCAGAAGTGGGAATACTCCACGGTCCCTCTGCTGGTCCACGCGACCAAGCAGATCCTCGACAACTGGGGTGAGGACGGGTGGGAACTCGTCGCCGTGGTCCCCGGCCCGAACCCGGACCAGCTCGTGGCGTACCTGAAGCGGCCCAAGGCGTGAGCGCCGGGACTCCGGCGCGGCGACGCTCCGCGATCGCGAACGACGAGGTGACGCGATGAGCAACGGCCCCCACGCGAAGCTCGCCGAGTTGGGCCTCGAGCTGCCCGACGTGGTGCCGCCGGTGGCCAGCTACGTGCCGGCCGTGCAGTCCGGGCAGCACGTGTACGTCTCGGGCCAGCTGCCCATCGCCGAGGGCAAGCTCCTGGCGACCGGCAAGGTCGGCGCGGGGATCTCCGCCGAGCAGGCCAAGGATCTGGCCCAGCGGTGCGCGCTCAACGCGCTGGCGGCGGTCGACTCGCTGGTCGGCCTGGAGAACGTGGTCAAGGTGGTCAAGGTGACCGGTTTCGTGGCCTCGGCCCCCGGGTTCATCGGCCAGCCCGCCGTGATCAACGGTGCCTCCGACCTGTTCGGCACCGTTTTCGGCGAGGCCGGCCGGCACGCGAGAAGCGCGGTAGGCGTGGCCGAGCTCCCCCTGGACGCCCCGGTGGAGATCGAACTGATCGTCGAGGTCGCCTGACCCCACCGCGATCTTGCACTTCCTGTCCCGACGAATGCCGTGAACAGGCATGAAGTAGCAGCAGGAAGTGCAAGATCGCGGGGAGTGTCGGGCGGGGTCGTACGATCGCAGCCATGAGCGGGCACGTGACGGGGGCCGTGGCGGCATTGGCTGGCGAGCTGCCGGCGTGGGTTTCGCTGCTGCGCGCGCCGAACCCGGGGCCGATGACCCTCGACGGGACCAACACCTGGGTGCTGCGCGCGCCCGACGCCGACCACGCCATCGTGGTCGACCCCGGGCCGGCCGACGAGGGGCACCTGAAGCGGATCGCGGAGCACGGCCCGATCGGCCTGATCCTCATCACCCACGGCCACCCCGACCACACCGAGGGCGCCGCCCGCCTGCGCGAGCTGGTCGGTGCGCCGGTCCTCGCCGCCGACCCGGCGCACACCATCGGCGGTACCTCACTGAGCGCCGAGACCACGCTCGACGACACCCTCGGCATCCACCTGCTGAACACTCCCGGACACACCTCCGACTCGGTCTGCTTCCTCATCGAGTGCGGCGACGAGCGGGTGGTGCTCACCGGTGACACCATCCTGGGCCGGGGTACCACCGTGGTGGCCCACCCGGACGGGAACCTCGGCGACTACCTGGGCAGCCTCGAGCTGCTGTCCGCGTACACCGGGATCGCGGCGCTGCCGGGCCACGGCCCGGCGCTGGCCGACTGCGCCGCCGCCGCCGAGTTCTACCTCGCCCACCGGCGGGCCCGGCTCGACCAGGTCCGGTCGGCGGTCAACGCCGGCGCCCGGACGCCCGCCGACGTGGTGGCGGCGGTCTACGCGGACGTGGACCGCTCGCTCTGGTGGGCGGCGGAATGGTCGGTCCGTGCCCAGCTCGAATATCTGGGCGTCGACAGCGGGGAATCCGCGCCGGGGGTCAGTGGGTTGGAGCACACGTGACCTGCCCGGTGTGCGGAACTGTCGCCGTCCCCGGCGCACGGTTCTGCCACAACTGCGGCGCCGCGCTACCGGCGGCCGCCACGTTGCCGGCGGCCGAGCGCCGGGTCGTCACCGTTCTCTTCGGTGACCTCTCCGAATTCACCTCCTGGTCGGAGGACCTCGACCCGGAACGCGTCGGCGCGGTCACCGACCGCGTGCTCGCCGCCCTGGCCGGTGCCGTCAAGACCTTCGGCGGGCACGTCGACAAGCTGACCGGCGACGGGATCATGGCGGTCTTCGGGGCCCCGGTGGCGCACGAGGACGACGCCGAGCGGGCCGTCCGGGCCGCCCTGTCGATGCAGCGGGCGGTGCGCCGGGTGCTCGACGACGAGCGGGGCGGCGGCGCGCCGCTCGGTCTGCGGGTCGGCCTGAACACGGGCGACGTCATCGCGGGTATCCAGGCCGCCATCGAGTACACGGTCATCGGCGACACGGTGAACACCGCCGCCCGGCTGGCCGACGCCGCTGCCGTCGGCGCGGTCTACGCCGGCGGGCGCACCGCCGCCGCCACCCGGCACGTCGCCTCCTGGCGGGCGCTGCGCCCGCTGCGGCTCAAGGGCAAGCGGGAACCGGTCGAGGCGTACGAGCTGCTGGGCCTGTTGGACGCGCCGGGCACCCGCTCGGGTCTCGGCGACGAGGCGCCCTACGTGGGCCGGGAGACCGAGATCGGGCGGGTCGCCGGCCGACTCGCCGAGGTGATCGATCAGGGTGACCCGCGGGTGCTGCTGATGACCGCCGAGGCGGGCATCGGCAAGTCCCGGTTCGCCGCCGAGGTGGAGCGCCTCGCGGCCGGGTACGACGTGGGCGCCGGCCGGTACGCGGCGCACACCGGCGCGCGGGTGTTGTCGGTACGCTGCGCCGCCTTCGGCGAGCGGCGTCGGCTCGCGCCCCTGGCCGACCTGGTCCGTGCCGCCGTCGGTCTCCCCAGCGACGCCGCCACCGCGCTGACCCGGCCGGCCGTGGAGGAGCGGCTACGCCGACTCGGCCAGCGTCTCGCCCGCTCGGGTGAGACGGCTCCGATCGCCAACGACCAACTGCTCGCCCTGCTCGGCTACGCCGAACTGCCCGCGCACTCCGGCACCGACAACGGCGAGTGGGGCGCCGCGGGTGCGGCGGCCGCCGACGCCGAGGCGGTGCCGAACGCCGTGGCCGACCTGCTCAGCGGGCTCGCCTCGGAAGCGCCGCTGGTGATCGTGGTGGACGACCTGCACGACGCGACCGCCGAGACCATCAGCGCCCTCGGGTCGACCCTCTCCCGACTCACCGGCCCGGTGCTCGTCCTGCTGCTCGGCCGCCCCGAGCTGGTCCGTACCGCCGGTGCGTTGACCCGTGTCGCGGACGCCGAGGTGCACTCCCTGCCGCCGCTGCGGGGCGCCGACGCGGCCCGCCTGCTGACCAGCTATCTCGGCGGCGGGAAGTTGCCGCCGGCTGACGCCGACCGGCTGCTCGCCACCGCCCAGGGCAACCCGTTCTACCTGGCCGAGTTGGTCACCCTGCTGATCGAGCGCGGTGCGCTGACCACCGCCGCCGGCACGCGGGACCAGGACTCGTCCGGCTGGCGGTTGGTGCCCGGCTCGCTGGGCAGCCGGCTGCTCTCGCGGGACCTCGCGGCCGTCCTCGCCGCCCGGATCGACGCGCTGCCTCCGGACGCCCGTTCCGTGCTGCGCGACGCCGCCGTCGTCGGCGACACCGTGCCGACGGGCGCGCTGGAAGCGCTCCGCGAGCAGCGCCGGGACGGGAGGCCGTCGGCGGTGGTCGCCGTCGAGTTCGACCGCGCCGTCGAGGAGCTGCTGCAACGCCGCATGCTGCACCGCACCCGCTCCGGGTACGCGTTCGCCACCCCGCTCATGCGGGAGGCCGCGTACGCCGGGGTGAGCAAGGCGGAGTTGGCCGAGCGGCACGCCGCGTTGGCCCGCTGGGCCGCGCCGGCCGAGGGTGTCACCGCGGGCGGCTTCTCGGAGGAGGCCCGCGACGACTTCGTCGCCGCACACGTGCAGCGGGCGGCCACGCTCGCCGACGCGGTGAAACTGCGACCGGACGCGCCGGCCCGCGCCGTGGTCCCGCTCGGGATCGCCGCACTCGGCCGGGCCGCCCGCCGCTCACTGTCCGCCGGGGAGCCCGCCCTCGCCGTCGAGTACGCCGAACGCGCCAGCGAACTGGCTCGCGACGGGGTGCCGGCGACCGACCGGGTGGTGCACGCCCGCGCGCTGCTGCAGATCGGTCGGGTGGTGGACGCGCTCGCCTTCGCCGAGAAGATCGCCGCGAACGCGGGGGACGACGCCACCCGGGCCAGCGCCCTGCTGCTCGCCGGGCAGGCCCAGCAGACCCTCGGTGAGCAGGGCCGGGCGGAGGCCGCCTGGCAGGAGGCGTTGCAGGTGGCCACCGCCGAAGGGCTGCCCACGCTGCGCGCGTCCGCCATGCGCCGGCTCGGCATGGGCGACTTCGTGGCCGGTCGGCTGAGCCAGGCGAGCAGCCGGCTGGCCGCCGCGTACCAGGTCAGCCTCGCCGCGCAGGATCGGCGCGGGCAGGCCTGGTCGCTGCAGAACCTGGCGTGGGTGACCACCACCCGGGGTGACTTCGCCGGCACCGACGCCGTGCTCGGTCGGGCCGCACGGCTCTTCGCCGAGCTGAAGGACCCGTACGGTCGGGCGTGGCTGCGGGGCACCACCGCGTTCGCCCGGCTGCTCGCCGGTCGGCTGCGGGAGGCGTGCCGCCTGGCGCAGGTCTTCCTGCCCTTCGGCGAGCGGGTGGGCGAGGCGTGGGCGGTGGGTACGCTGCGCGCGGTCGCGGCGTACGCCACCGCGGAGCTGGGCGACCTGGCCGAGGCGGACCGGGAGGCCCGCCGCGCGTACCGCGAGTTCGCGGCCGCCTCCGATGACTGGGGGCGCGGGTTCGCGCTGGTGGTCCGGGCCGTCGTGGCACGTGGGCTGGGCGAGCCGGAACACGCGGCCGACCTGCTCACCGACGCCCTGGTGTACGCCGAGCAGACCTCCCACCCGCTGCTCACCGGAATGGCCGGCACGCTGCGCGGCTCCGTGGCGCTGGACATGGGCGACCACGAGACCGCAGAGCAGGCCGCACGGGCGGTGTTGACGGCCGTCGAGCCGCACAACCCGCAGGCGCCGGCGCAGGTCGCGCCCCGGGTGCTGCTGGCCACCGCCCG
The DNA here is from genome assembly GCF_040675055.1 of Micromonospora sp. NPDC049662. Classification (NCBI taxonomy): domain Bacteria; kingdom Bacillati; phylum Actinomycetota; class Actinomycetes; order Micromonosporales; family Micromonosporaceae; genus Micromonospora; species Micromonospora sp. NPDC049662. The sequence continues at coordinate 94,231 of NZ_JBFAOC010000018.1, read as the reverse complement.
ACTGGCGGCCGGCGATCCGGCGACTGCGGTCGGGCTGCTCGCCCCCGTGGCGACGGCCGCCGCCACCACGCCCTCCCTGCTCCTGTCCCGCCGCCAGACCATGGCCCGGTACGCGTCGGCGCTGCTCGCCCACGGTCAGCGGGAGCAGGCGCTGGACTGGGCCCGACGGGCGGTCGCCGCACCCGCCGAGGACGTACGCAGTCAGGTGATCGCGGCGAGCGTGCTCGCCGAGGCGTTGGCGGCCTGCGGTCACCCGGCCGAGGCCCGGTCCTGCGCCGACGAGGCGGTCCGCCTGGCGTACGCGACGGAACAGCGCAGCGAACGACGGGCCGCCAAAGCCCTCCAGGAACGCCTGACCCCCACGAATCCCCCGCCCGCTGATCATGAAGTTGTTGCCACCGACGCCGGCGTGTCGACGCAATAACGTCATGATCGTCGCCCGCGGGTGGGTGGGGGTTCGGTGGGTTTTGGCGGTTCTGGGGATGTGGTTGTCCCGGGGAGCGGCTAGCGTGTCACCACCGCGCGGTGCTCCACAGTGGTGACCGTCGCCGTGCCTGGGGGAGGCCCACCATGAAGCTGCCGCGTTCCGTCGCCGGCTGGACCATCGCGGTCTTCGGCGTCCTGGCGCTCGTGATGGGCGGCGTCGGTCTGCTCTGGCCGGAGGCGCAGTTGCGCATGCTCGGGTTCGAGGTGCCGGCGACGCGTTCCGCCGGCGACTACACCGGCACCTTCCTGCTGGCGTCCTCGATGGCGGCGTTCAACATGGGCGTCTACTACCTGCTCGCGACGGTCACCGAGTGGCGGTCGTTCTACCGGTTCACGGTGGTGTTCCGGTTGGTCACCTTCACCGTGTTCACCATCGCCGTGCTGGCCGACATCGCTCCCGACAGGTTCTTCGGCGTGGCCGCGTGGGAAGGGCTCGGTGCGGTGGCGACCGCGGTCGGCCTGCGGATGGACGCTCGCCGGGGCACGCCGCCCGCCTCTGCCGCTTCAGCGCCGGCCGCTTCGGCGGACGCGGTGCGCTGAGCCACCGGCAGGGTTGGGTATTTTCGAGCGGTGACCGACACCCCGACCGGCGGCCTGCCGGTGCCGATCGTGCCCGGTCTGACTGATTTGCGGGTCTTTGCCCGAGGTGGTTACGCCACCGTCTACCAGGCCACCCAGATCTCCGTCGACCGCGAGGTCGCCGTCAAGGTCGAAAATCGCACGCTGGACAGCGAACGCGACCAGGCCCGCTTCCTGCGCGAGGCGCGGGCGGCCGGACGGATGTCGTCGCACCCGCACGTCGTGGACCTCTTCGACGTCGGCGTGACCGTCGACCAGCACCCGTACCTGATCATGGAACTCTGCGACGGGTCGTACGCCGAGCGGATGCGCAACTCGCCGCTCGGGCCGGTGGAGGCCCGCGACCTCGGCATCAAGATCGCCGACGCGTTGGCCCATTCGCACGGCGCCGGGGTGCTGCACCGGGACGTCAAGCCCGCGAACATCCTCTACTCACACTTCAACTCGGCGGTGCTTGCCGACTTCGGGCTGGCCGTACTGGCCGAGGCCCGGGACGCCTCGGTCACCCTGGAGGTGCTCACCCCGGCGTACGCGCCACCGGAGATGTTCAGCCACAGCCCGCCATCGCCGGCCGTCGACGTGTACGCGCTCTGCGCCACCCTCTACGCGGTGATGCACGGCCGACCGCCGCGGTGGCAGTCCGAGCGCAACCCCAGTCTGGTGACCGTGCTGGAGATGTTCAACCAGCCGATCCCCGCCCTGCCCGGCGTGCCGGACGAGCTGATCGACGTGCTGCGGCTCGGCATGGCCAACGATCCGGGCGAGCGGCCGTCCGCGCTCGAACTGCACGACCTGCTCACCACCCTGCCGTTCGGCGGGCCGGCCGCCCCGGTGAGTGGCGCCCCCCTCAGTGGCGGCGCCTCGATCGGCGGTGGCTCGCCCCGATCCGGCCTGTACGGCACGGGCCAGCCCGGTCCCCGTCCACCGGTCGAGGACACCCGCCCCGGCGTGCCCGGCGGGCGGCGCTGGCGGCGACGCTGGTTCCTCGGCGGCGCCGGCGTGCTGGCGCTCGCCGCCTCCGCCACCACCGGCGCCTGGGTGGCCAGCAGTGACGGGCCGCCCAGCCCGTCCCCCTCGGTGACCCGGGTCGCGGCCCCGGCAACCGGGCCGCTGCCCGGTTGCGCCGGCGTGCCGACCGCACTGCCCAGTGGCGCCCGCTGTCTGCCCGAACTGGAGTGCTTCGGCCCGGTGCGCATCCGCGGCGAACGTGCGGAGGCGGCCCGGGTCCCCTGCGACGGCCGGCACACCTGGGAGGCGTACGCCGAGGGCATCCTGCCGGTGCCGCTGGTGGGCGCGGACCACGACGAGGTGGTCGCCGCCGAGCAGGTACGACAGGTGTGCAGCGCCACGACGTTCCGGCTGACCACCGAGATCACCGAGCCGGCCGGCTGGCACCTGGAGGTGTTGCCGCCCGTCGACGGCAACGTCGACCGGGTCTACCGCTGCCTGGCCGGCCGGGGCGTCGACGCGCTCACCGCCCCCACTCTCACCGGTCGCTGAACCCGCCGCGCGTCCGTCCCCGGTCACGCACCGCACGCAACGCGTCCCGGCTGTCCAGCGCGTCGAGGGTGTCCGCGTCGATGCCGTACGGCATCAGGTCCGGTGGGGCGGTGGGGTTCGGCTGCTCCGCCGGCTCCGGTTCGTCACGCTGGCGGGCGGCCGACACGGCGACGGTGGCGACCGTCGCCAGCAGCACGCACAACAGCGCGAGAACGACCCCGACAAGGTCCTGCCGGCGCAGGACGACCAGCAGGATCAGCAGCGCGAGGGCACCCGGGGCCGCGACCGCCGCCACCATCCGCGCATCGATCCTGGAGAGTCGATTCACCCTTCCAGCATGTCGTGGCCCGGCTCGCTGTCAACCGCAGAGGCGATCCGCCACGCCGAGCGGCGTCGATCAAACGGTTGGGTCGACCTGACCGATCGGATCGCGTACGCAGTGGACTCGCCTCGCTACTCTCGGTGTTCCGCAGGCTGCTCCGTCAGCGAGGTCGCCCATGAACGTACGCCCACCCCGGTCCCGGCTCCGCTCGGTCGCGACGACGCTGGCGGTCGCTTTGACCCTCACCCTGGCCGCTGCGGCCGGATGCGACAGCCGCAAGGAGCCGGATCTGCCGTCGGTCCAGCAGAAACTGCGGGAGTCGCACACCTTCGGTCAGTCGACGCTGCGCATCGGCGTCGCCACCAAGGAGCCGCTGATGGGCGACCTGCGTAACGGCCAGCACGTCGGCTTCGACGTCGAGATCGGCAAGTACATCGCGGCCTCGCTGGGCTACCAGGGCGAGCAGCGGCTGGAGTTCGTGTCGGTGGCCACCGAGAACCGCATCCCGGCGCTGCAGGGCGGCACGGTGGATCTTGTGGTGTCCAGCTTCTCGATGACCGAGGAGCGCGAGAAGCTGGTCAGCTTCGCCGGCCCGTACTTCGTCACCACCCAGGAGGTGATGGTGCCGGTCCGGCTCAAGGACAAGATCCGCACCATTGAGGACCTGCGTGACCCGGCCTACAAGGTCTGCACCAGCGGTGGGTCCACCACGGAGGCCGAGCTGGAGAAGCACCAGGTCAGAACGTTCGTGGTGAAGGACGTGGGGGACTGCGTCGACGGTATCCGGCGCGGCCGGTACGACGCGGTCAGCTCCGACGAGACGATCCTCGCCGGCTTCCTGTCCATCTACCCGAGGGAGTTCGAGGTCGTCGACATGCCGTTCGGCACCAGCGAACTGCTGGGCATCGGCGTGCCGATCGGCGACCCCGCGCTGCGTGACCTCGTCGCGTACTTCCTGCAGAAGAGCTACCAGATGGGCCGCAACGGGGAGGCGAGCCCCTGGCAGATCGCGTACAACAGCACCCTCGGGCCGTGGTTGCACGTCGAGAAGCGTCAGCCGCAGCCGCTGAACGTGCCGAAACTGGTGGACTTCGACGACAAGTCGCCCTCGTCGTGAGCACGACGCCGACCGCCACCGACGGCCCGGTTCCACCGCCCCGTGCGGCGGTGCCGGTCGAGCCGACGGCCCAGGTCGAGCCCGGGCGCGTGCCCTGGGACCCGTCGGAACGGCGGGCGCGGGCCAGCCAGTCGTTCTGGACCGCAGTCGTGGGCGTGCCGGCGATCTTCTCGGTGCTCCGGCTCGGCGTGGAGGCGGGCGGCGAGCTACAGACCACCCTGTTGCTGGTCGCCAACGTCGGGACGGTCAACCTGCTCGCGGGTTTCCTCACCACCGCGGCCCGACTGCTCTCCACCGGGCTGGTCGCCGTCTTCGCGCTCGGCGCGGTGCTGGCCGTGAGCGTGGAGCGCCTGCCACCCGGCACCCGACGTCGTCCACTCTTCGCCCGCTGGGCGGACCTCACCCCGGCCTGGTTCGTGCTGGCCAGCTTTCTGCTCGCCCTGCTCACCTGGCCGCTGCTCTACCTGCCGCTGCTGCTGCCCGCGTTCGCGGCCGCGTTCCAGCTCCGGCCGGAGCGGTTGCACGAATGGGTCGTACCCCGGTTCCTGGCGATCATCGCGCTGTTCGCCGGGTACGGGTGGCTGATGGTGCCCACGCTGCGCGCCGCCGGCGCGGAGGGTGACCTGCTGGTGCTGGCGCTGCTGACGGTCCCGCCGGTGCTGGCGCTGTTCATCGCCGGGCCGCTGCCCGGCGTGGTCATCCGTCCGCTGGCGTCGGTGACCGAGGTGGCGGTGCTGGCCATGCTGCTCTGGGCCGCGCTGCCGGTGATCAGCACACCGGTCCTACCGCTCACCGTCACCACGGTGGGCGCCGAGAACGGCCCGACCGAGGACGTACGAGGGCACGTGGTGACCACCGACGATGTCAACATGGTGATCCTGCAGGAGCGGGGTGGGGTCCGGTACGTGCCCGTCGGACTCGTCCGGGCGCAGGTGCTCTGCCCGAGCGAGGAGGAGTTGCCCCGGCACCGGCTGCGCATCCACGACTTCCACGTCGAGGACTCGCTGCTGGAAGGGCTGGGCCGCCGCGTCCGCCCGGTGTACCGCATCGACGCCGCCTGCCGCGCCCCCGGGCCGCCCGCCGCGCCTCAGTAGGACTTCTCCTGACCCAGGACGTGCTGGGCGACGAAGTTGAGGATCATCTCCCGGCTGACCGGGGCTATCCGACCCGCCCGCACCGCGCCCAACAGCGTCGCCACCCCGTACTCGGTGGTCATGCCGGCCCCGCCGAGGGCCTGCACGGCGGTGTCCACGGCGAGCGCGGCGGCCTCGCCGGCCGCGTACTTGGCCATGTTGCCGGCCACCCCGGCCTCCAGGTCACGGCCGGCGTCGTACAGCGTGGCCGCCTTCTGGATCATCAGGCGGGCCAGCTCCACCTGCACGGCCGCGTGCGCCAGCGGATGCGACACCCCCTGGTGCGAGCCGATGCTCCGGCCACCCCAGACCTTGCGGGTGGCGGTGTACTCGCTGGCGCGCTCGATGGCGTACCGGCCGGTGCCGGCACCCATCGCCGCCACCGTGATCCGCTCGGGGTTGAGCCCGCTGAACAGGGCCGGCAACCCGGCGTCGAGGGACTCGCCGACCAGCGCGTCGGCGGGCACCCGCACGTCGTCCAGGTAGAGCAGGAACTGGTTCTCCGGGGACACGATCTCCATGTCCAGCTTGGACCGGGTCAGCCCGGCCGCGTCGGTCGGCACGATGAAGAGCGCGGGCTTGAGCTTCCCGGTGGCGGAGTCCTCCGTCCTCGCGACGACGAGCACGTGACCCGCCTCGTCGACCCCGGAGATGTAGCACTTGCGGCCGTTGAGCACCCAGTCGTCGCCGTCGCGGCGGGCCACCGTGCCGAGGCGGTGGAAGTTGGATCCGGCCTCCGGCTCGGTGATCGCGAAGACGATCTTCGCTGAGCCGTCGGCGAGACCGGGCAGGTGCCGTTTGCGCTGTTCCTCGGTGCCATGTCGGGCGATCACGGTGGCCGCGATGGCGGGGGACACCACCAACAGCAGCAGCGGGCAGCCGGCCGCCGCCAACTCCTCGCAGACGATTGCCAGTTCGGTGATGCCGCCGCCCCCGCCGCCGTACTCGGTGGGGATGTTGACCCCCAGGTAGCCGAGCCGCCCCGCCTCGGCCCACAGCTCGGTGGTGTGCTCACCGGCCTTCGCCTTCTCGACGAAGTAGCCGTGCCCGTACCGGCGGCCGAGCGCCCGTACCGCGTCGCGCAACTGGTCCTGTTCGGAAGTGAGGTCGAAGTTCATCAGTGGTCCTTTCCGATAACGGCCAGCACGTCGCCCGTCCGTACCTGACCACCGGCGGACACCGGCAGTTCGGCGACCACGCCGTCGGTCGGGGCGAGCACGGGATGTTCCAGCTTCATCGCTTCGAGGGTGAGCAGAAGGTCGCCGGCCGCGACACGCTGGCCGACCTCGACGTGCACCCGGGTCACCGCGCCGGGCAGTGGCGCGAGCAGCGACCCGGCGGCCAGCTCCGCGGTCGGCAGGGGCAGACGCGGCAGCTCGGCCAGGCTCGCCGCCCCGTCCGGACCGTCCACGAAGATCTCCGACCCCACCCGGTGTACGCGGTACGACCGCCGCACCCCGTCGACGTCGAGGACCACGCGGTCCGGGTTGGCCTCGATCAGCTCGACCACCTGCCGCTCGGCGCTCCCGTCAGGGGCGCCGGGTTGGCCGGCGGCGCGGCGTCCGTCGGGGTTGTCCGGGTCGGCGTGCTGCGCGACGGACCAATCGACCAGGCCGCCGGTGCGGTCGAGCCGGTAGTGGACCTCGATCTCGCCGTCCGGACCGGTGAAGCGGGTGACCTGTCCGACGGCCGGCACGTTGCGCCAGCCGGAGGGGAGGCCGGCGAGCACCGGTGCGGTCGATCGGCGGTGTGCGGCGCCGGCCAACGCGGCGGCGAGCGCGGTGACCGGGAGCTGGTCGGCGGGGAGCAGCGGCGCGAAGACCTCCGGGTGCCGGTCCAGAAAGCCGGTGTCGATCTCGCCGGCCGTGAACTCCGGGCTGCGCAGCACCCGGACCAGCAGATCCCGGTTGGTGGCGACGCCGTGAATCTCGGCCCGCGCCAGCGCGCCCGCGAGCGCGCGGATGGCCTCGGACCGGGTCGGGGCCACGGCGATCACCTTGGCCAGCAGCGAGTCGTAGTGCACGCTTACCACCGAGCCGGCCACCACGCCGGAGTCGAGTCGCAGGCCCGCTCGCTGGATCGAGCCGAACTCGCGGTCCACGCCCGGCACCTGGAAGCGGTGCAGGGTGCCGGTGGCGGGCCGCCAACCCTGCGTCGGCTCCTCGGCGCAGAGCCGCACCTCGATCGCGTGGCCACGGGTGTCGGGATCGTGGTGCTGCGCCGGCAGCGGCTCACCCTCGGCCACCAGCACCTGCATCCGGACCAGGTCCAGCCCGTCCGCAGTGGTCAGTTCGGTGACCGGATGCTCCACCTGGAGTCGGGTGTTCATCTCGAGGAAGTAGACCGCCCCGTCGGGCGTCAGCAGGAACTCGACAGTGCCCGCGCCCACATAGTCGACAGCTCGTCCGGCGGCCTCGGCCGCCTCGTGCAGACGCTCCCGCACCTCGGCAGGCACCAGACCGGGCGCCTCCTCGATGATCTTCTGGTGCCGGCGCTGGATCGAGCACTCCCGGACGCCGAGCACCTGCACGGTCCCGTGGGTGTCGCCGAGGATCTGCACCTCGACGTGCCGGCCGCGCTCGACGTACCGCTCGATGAAGACCGTGCCGTCACCGAACGCCGAAGCCGCCTCGCGCCGCGCGGAGGCGACGGCCTCGGCGAGCTCGGCCGCGTCCCGGACGATCCGCATGCCCCGGCCACCGCCACCGGCGGACGCCTTAACCAGCACCGGGAAGCCGGTGGCCTGGTCGGTGTCGGTCCAGCTCGGCAGCATCGGCACGCCCGCCTCGGCGAGCAGCGCCTTCGCCGCCAGCTTGTCACCCATCGCGGCGATGACCTTGGCCGGCGGACCGACCCAGGTCAGACCCGCGTCGGTCACCGCCGCCGCGAACTCTGCGTTCTCGGCGAGGAACCCGTAACCCGGGTGGACGGCGTCCGCGCCGCTGCGCCGCGCCGCGTCCAGGAGGAGATCCACCCGCAGGTACGTCTCGGCCGGCGTGGCGCCCGGCAGCCGGACCGCCTGATCGGCCTCGGCGACGAAGGGCGCGTCGGCGTCCGCGTCCGAGTGCACGGCGACGGTCTGCACGCCCATCGCCCGGCAGGTGGCGAAGACCCGGCGGGCGATCTCGCCCCGGTTGGCCACGAGCAGTCTGGTGATCATTGGCGACTCCCTCTACATCCGGAAGACGCCGAAGCCGTCGGCGCCCCTGACCGGTCCGTTGTGGATCGCCGATAGACAGAGGCCGAGGACGGTACGCGTGTCCCGAGGGTCGATCACCCCGTCGTCGTAGAGCCGGCCGGAGAGGAACAGCGCGCCCGACTGCGACTCGATCTGCTGCTCGACCATCATCCGCATCGCCGCGTCGGACTCCTCGTCGTAGTCACGTCCACGGGCGGCGGCGGCCTGCCGGGCCACGATCGACAGCACGCCGGCGAGCTGTGCCGGACCCATCACCGCCGACTTGGCGTTCGGCCAGGTGAACAGGAACCTCGGCTCGTACGCCCGACCGCACATGCCGTAGTTGCCGGCCCCGTACGAGGCCCCGAGGTTCACCGTGAGGTGCGGCACCGTCGAGTTGGACACGGCATTGATCATCAATGCGCCGTGCTTGATGATCCCGCGCTGCTCGTACTCGGTGCCGACCATGTAGCCGGTGGTGTTCTGCAGGAAGATCAACGGGGTGTCGGAGGCGTTGGCGAGCTGGATGAACTGGGCCGCCTTCTGCGCCTCCGCGCTGAACAGCACCCCCCGCGCGTTGGCCAGCACGCCCACCGGATATCCGTGCAGCTCGCCCCAGCCGGTGACCAGCGAGTCCCCGTACGCCGGCTTGAACTCGTCGAAGTCACTGCCGTCCAGGATGCGGGCCAGCACCTCACGCGGGTCGAACGGCACCTTCAGATCGGAGCTGACGATGCCCAGCAGCTCCTCCGGGTCGTACTTCGGCGGCCGGGGCACCGCCGTCCGCGGCGCGGGACCCCGCTTGCGCCAGTTCAGTCGGCGTATGCACTGGCGGGCCAGGCGGATGCCGTCGCGCTCGTCCTCGGCCAGGTAGTCGGCCAACCCGGACGTGCCGGCGTGCATCGCCGCGCCGCCCAGCGACTCGTCGTCGGTGACCTCTCCGGTCGCCATCTTCACCAGTGGTGGCCCGGCCAGGTAGACCTGTGACCGGTCCCGAATCATGATCACGTGATCCGACATCCCCGGCACGTACGCGCCGCCGGCCGTCGCGTTGCCGAAGACCACGCTGACCGTGGGGATGCCCGCTGCCGAGAGGCGGGTCAGGTCACGGAACACCCGACCGCCGGGAATGAAGATCTCCGCCTGCGTGGGCAGGTCCGCCCCGGCCGACTCGACCAGGTTGACCATGGGCAGCCGGTTGGCCAGGGCGATCTCACCGGCCCGCCGGGTCTTGGCGAGGGACCATGGATTGACCGCGCCGCCGCGTACCGTCGGATCGTTGGCGACGATCAGGCACTCCACGCCCTCGACGACCCCGATGCCGGTGACCACGCTGGCCCCCACCGGGAAGTCCGTGCCGTACGCGGCGACCGGCGACAGTTCGAGGAACGGACTGTCGGCGTCGACCAGCAACTCGATCCGCTCCCGGGGCAGCAGCTTGCCGCGTGCGTGGTGCCGCGACACGTACTTCTCGCCGCCGCCCGCGCGCGCCTGGTCAAGCGCGGCGTCCAACTCGGCCAGCCGCTCCACCAGGGCCGCCCGGTTCGCCGCGGATCCGGGCGCGGCCGGGTCGATCGCGCTGTCCAGAATGGTCACAAGCCCATGCCCTTCGCGATGATCTCGTTCATGATCTCGGTGGTGCCGCCGCCGATGCCGAGGATCCGCGCGTCGCGGTAGTGCCGCTCCACCTCGGCGTCGCGCAGGTAGCCGAAGCCACCGTGCAGTTGCAACGCCTGGTCGACGACGTGGTCGCAGGCGGCCACGGCCACGTTCTTCGCCATCGCCACCTCGGTCACCACGGGCTCGCCCGCAGCCACCCGGGCGGCCACCTCGTGGACGTACGACCGGGCCGCCTCGGCCCGCGTGTGCATCTCGGCCAACCGGTGCCGGACCACCTGCCGGCCGACCAGCGGACGCCCGAAGGTCTGCCGGTCCCGGCACCAGCGCACCGCCAGCTCCACACAGCGTTGCGCGGTCGCGTACGCCTGCGTCGCCAGCGAGAGCCGCTCCGCCGCGAAGTGCTGCATGATCGCCAGGAAGCCGGTGTTCTCCGCGCCGATCCGGTTGGTCACCGGCACCCGTACATCCACGAAGGACAGCTCAGCGGTGTCCGAGCAGTGCCAACCCAACTTCTCCAACCGGCGTCCCACGGTGAACCCGGGCGAATCCTTGTCGATCACGAGCAGGGTCAGGTTGCCGCTTCCCGGGAAGTCCGTGCACACCGCCGTGGTCACGAAGTCGGCCCGGTGACCGCTGGTGATGTAGGTCTTCGACCCGTTCACCACGTAGCGGTCGCCGTCCCGGCGGGCGGTCGTGCGGATGCCGGCCACGTCCGAACCGCCGTCCGGCTCGGTGATGGCCAGGGCGCCGATCATCGTGCCGGCCAGGGTGGGTCGGACGTACCGCTCGATTAGGCCGTCGTCACCCGGGGACGGGACGCCGGTGAGGCGACCGCCAAACGATCCGCCGGTGCGGGCACCGGCGGCGGCGACCATGTGCGGCAGCGCGATGCCGTGCGTGAACAGGGCCGCGACCAGCCCGGACGATCCGCCGGAACGGATCAGCTCCTCGGTCACGATGATCGAGTCGAGCAGGTCGCCGCCGCTGCCACCGACCGACTCGGGAAAGCCGATGCCGAGCAGGCCCAGCTTCGCGGCCGTGGCGTGCAGGGCCCGGGGGACCTCGCCGGCCCGCTCCCAGTCGTCCAGGTGCGGCAGCACCTCCCGGGTGACGAACGCCCGGGTCAACTCACGGAGCTGTCGACGCTCCGGCGTGTCCACGATGCTCATCGGGCGACCTCCGCCGGTAGGTCGACGATTCGCGCGCGGAGCAACTCACCGAGCGCCTTGGCCTGCGGGTCGAACCGGGTGGACGCGGCGACCCCGGCCCCGAGCAGGCCCTCGATCACGAAGTTCACCGCGCGCAGGTTCGGCAGCTCGTAGCGCCGGACGGCCAGCGGCGCCGTCTCCGGCAGCAGCCCGGCCAGCCGCTCGACGGTCAACCAGGCGCGCAGCCACGCGTACCCGGCATCGGAGCGCGCCCAGACGCCGAGGTTGGCGTCCCCGCCCTTGTCGCCCGAGCGCGCGCCGACCAGCTCACCCAGCGCTCCGCGCCGGGTCGGGCCGGTGACCGCCGCGTCGCCAGCCGACGCCGCCTCGTCCGGCGCGATCGGGGCCGTGCGGACCGGCGGGGCGATCGACACCCGTTCGCCGCCGGGCAGGACCGCCACCTGCGCTACCTCGTCCTGCGGCACGGTGTCGGCGGTGAAGACGCCGTACGGGGTCGCGTCGCCCGGCAGGGTGGTCAGCGTGCAACCCGGGTACGAGGCCAGTGCCAGCTCCACGGCGGCGGCCGAGAAGACCCGCCCGGCCCGCGTCCGGTCACTGTCGCGCAGGTGTACGTGCAGCAGGGCGCTGGCCGCCTCGGTGTCGGCGGCGTCGGGGTGGTCGGTGCGGGCGAGGGTGAACTCCAGCCCGGCGCTGCCGACCGCCTCGGCGATCTGCCCCCGTACCAGGGCCGCCTTCGCCTCGATGTCGAGGCCGCACAGGACGAACGTCATCGAGTTCCGGAAGCCGCCGAGGTTGTTGACGCCCACCTTGAGCGTGGGCGGCGGCGGGGCACCCCGTACGCCGGTGACGCGCACCCGGTCCGGTCCGTCGGGGTGCAGGGTCACCGTGTCCAGCCGGGTGACCACGTCCGGCCCCAGGTACGCCGGCCCGCCGACCTCGTACAACAGTTGGGCGGTGACGGTCTCCACGGTGACCGCGCCACCGGTGCCCGGATGCTTGGTGAGCACAGCGGAACCGTCGGGGCGCACCTCGGCGATCGGGAAGCCGGGCCGGTGCCCGCCGTCGGGCAGCTCGGTGAAGAAGCTGAAGTTGCCGCCGGTGACCTGTGCGCCGCATTCGAGGAGGTGCCCCGCGACGGTGGCCCCGGCCAGCTCGTCGAGATCGTCGCGACTCCACCCGTACCGCGCGATGGCCGGGCCCACCACCAGCGACGCGTCGGTGACCCGACCCGTCACGACCACGTCGGCCCCGGCGTCGAGGCAGGCGGCGATCCCGAACGCGCCCAGGTACGCGTTCGCGGTGAGCGCGTCGGCCCGTTGGAGGGCGTCGCCCTCGACGTACCCGACCCGCACCGCCAGGCCCAGGCGGCCGGCGAGCGCCTCGATGGCGGCGGCCAGTCCGGCCGGGTTCAACCCGCCCGCGTTGGTCACGACCCGCACCCCCCGGTCGAGGGCCGTGCCGAGGCACGTCTCCGCCTGGCGCAGGAACGTCTTCGCGTAGCCGAGGTCGGGGTCGCGGAGCCGGTCCCGACCGAGGATCAGCATGGTCAACTCGGCCAGGTAGTCGCCGGTCAGCACGTCCAGCTCGCCGCCGTCGAGCATCTCCCGCCAGGCGGTGAACCGGTCACCGTAGAAGCCGGAGGCGTTGCCGATACGGGTCACGGGCGTACCCCGTCTCCGCTGGCTGGCGTCCGGCCGTCGCCCGGCGGTCCGGCGAAGGCCTGGGCCACGTCGAGCCATTCGTCGGCGACCGGGCCGGTGGGCCGTAGGGCGAGATCCGCCCGGTGCCGGCGCTGGGTGACCAGGAGACAGAAGTCCCGGGCCGGACCGCTCACCCGGTCGGCGGCGTCCGCCGGCCCCCAGACCCAGGTGTCGCCGCCGGGCGCGGCCAGCTCGACCCGGACCGGCGACGCTGGTACGGCACGGCCGTGGGCGGTGAACCCGTGCCCGAGGGTACGCACACCGAGGTGCGCCACGTGGCGGAGGCGGTCGGTGGCCGGCCGGACGACACCGAGGGCGTCGGCCACGTCCTCACCGTGCGCCCACGTCTCCATGATCCGCGCGGTCGCCATCGAGGTGGCCGACATCCGGGTGCCGTACCAGGGCAGTTTGTCGCCGGCCGGAACGGCGGCCAGTGCGTCGACGAGCGCGGCCCGGCCGGCCCGCCAGCGGGCCAGCAGGTCGGCGGGGGGTGCCAGGAACTCGTCGACCCCGGCGTCCACCAGCCGGGTCACGTCCGGCGCTCCGGTCACCGTCGCGTAGAACGCCTCGGCGTCGGTGGCGGCCAGCAGCGCCACGTGGTCGGTCCAGGCCAGGTGGGCGATCTGGTGCGAGATGGTCCAGCCTGCCGCCGGGGTCGGGCGGGCCCAGCCGGCCACGGACAGCGGCGCGACCAGCGCGTCCAGGTCGGCGCACTCGTCGGTCAGATCCGTGAGCAGGTCACTGAGGTCGACCATGGTGCCTCCGGTCGGTGCGGGCCCCGATGGCCGGGGTCAGGGCGTGAGCAGGGTGGCGAGCTGACGTTTCCAGGTGACGAGCAGGGCGGTACGACGGGCCGAGTCGTCGCTGAGCAGGTTGGCCACTCCGAGCCCGCGCATCAGGTCGAGGGTGGCCTGCACCGCCTCGCGGACGCCAGGTCGGCGCTCGTCGACCCCGAGCAGCGCGACGGTGAGCCGGTGCATCTCCCGGCCGACCGTCGCCTCCAGCGGCACGAGGGCGTCGCGAAGCTCGCGGTCGGTGCGGGCCGCCACCCACAGTTCGAGCGCGGCGACGAAGAGCGGCCCGGTGAAGGCCACCCCGAGCAGATCGATCACCCGGTCCAGTCGCTGCGGGCCGGCCGGCAACGCCTCGGCCTCGGTGCGCAGCTCGTCGGCGCGGCGTTCGGCCAGGTGCGCCACGGCGGCCGTGACCAGCGCGGCCTTCGTGGGGTAGTGGTGCAACTGGGCACCCCGCGAGACGCCGGCCCGGGCGGCCACGACGGTGGTCGTGGTGCCGGACCAGCCGTGCTCGATGAGGCAGTCGACTGTGGCCTCCAGCAGGCGGGCCCGGGTGGCGCGACTGCGCTCCTGCTGGGGAACACGTGTCGATGCGGGAGGCATGCGAACAGCCTGTGGCCTGGGAAACAAACAGTCAAGACTGACTTTTTGTGGCGCCAGGCGACGAGCGGTGGCCCGGGGCGGCTCCCACCGGGTGTCTGCGGGCTCTGTCGGGCGGCTCTCACCTGGTGTTCTTGCGGTCTGTCGAGTGGCCCCACCGCTCTCCTTGGGCCCTGTCGGGCGGCTCTCACCTGGTGTTCTCGCGGTCTGTCGGGCGGCCCCACCGCTCTCCTTGGGCCCTGTCGAGCTGCCCCAGGAATGGGGCAGGCGGGTCGCGTCGCCTCCCGAATCGCCTGCCCCAGATTCGGGGCAGCTCGACAGGGCCCAACCACCTACTCCGCGGTCCTGCTCGCCACCGATCACCCGGCCGTGCCGGGGCGAGGGCTGGCTGGTCGAACGTGTACGCGTCGGGCGGATCCGTGCGGTTCAGCGGCCGTCGCGGGGGCCGAAGACGGCGAGCGCGTCGGCGTCGCTGTGGCGGGAGCGCAGGTACTCGTCGGCCCACGCGGCGGCGTCCGGATAGCCCGACTCCGTCGTCACCCGGGCGCAGGCCGCGTCCACGTCGAACGCGGTACGGCGGAGCTGGACGCCCGGCCCGAGCAGGGCCCACCACGCGCCCGCGCCCCCGTACGGCATGCCGACGCTGCCCGCGTTGACGACCAGCCGTCGGTCGACCAGCCGGGTGAAGGGCATGTGGGTGTGACCGCAGACGACCGTGGAGACCTCGGCCGGCAGACCGGCGAACACCTCCGCCCAGCGCGCCATCCGGGAGTCGACGAGCACCATCTCCTCGTCGTCGCGGGGCGTCGCGTGGCAGAACAGCGTCGGGCCCAGGCCGTCGACCTCCAGCGTCACGGTCGCGGGCAGCGCGGCCAGCCGGGCTACCTGATCGTCCCGAAGCTGGCCGGCGGCCCAGTTCGACACCTCTATCGAGGCGGGGCGGCCCGCACGCGCCTCGACCAGCTCACGTTCGCAGTTGCCGCCCACCCAGCAGGCCCGGTCACCGAGCCCGGCGAGCACGTCCAGCACCTCGACCGGCTGCGGACCGGCCGCGATGTCGCCGGTCAGCACGATGAGGTCGGCGGCGGCGACGTCCGGCTCGGCCAGCACCGCCTCCAGCGCGGGCAGCACACCATGGATGTCGGAGAGCACGGCGACCCGGTTCAGCATGGCCCCACACTTCACCCCGCCAGCCGTCCCGACCCAGCGATTCTGCGCCGGGCAGACAAACGGGCAGACAGATACGTCCCCGCCTTGCCGTCGGGGACGGAAGGCGGGGACGTACCGATGTCTCAGACGCGGGCGCGGCGGGCCAGACGCTCCGGGTCCAGGATGATGATGCTCTTGCCGTCCAGCCGCAGCCAGCCGCGCGAGGCGAAGTCGGCCAGCGCCTTGTTGACCGTCTCCCGGGAGGCGCCGACGAGCTGGGCGATCTCCTCCTGGGTGAGGTCGTGGGTCACGCGCAGGACGCCGCCGTCGCGGGTGCCGAAGCGGCCGGCCATCTGGAGCAGGTTCTTCGCCACCCGGCCCGGCACGTCCGTAAAGATCAGGTCGGCGAGCGAGTCGTTGGTCCGGCGCAGCCGCCGGGCGAGCACCCGGAGCAGCTGCTCGGCGATCTCCGGGCGGTTGTTGAGCCACGGCCGCAGCGCCTGCTTGCGCAGCCGTACCAGCCGGGTGTCGGTCACCGCGGTGGCGGTCGCCGTACGCGGACCCGGGTCGAAGAGCGACAGCTCGCCGACCATGTCCGACGGGCCCATCACCGCGATCAGGTTCTGCCGGCCGTCCGCCGCCCGGCGGCCGACCTTGATCTTCCCGGACAGCAGGATGTAGAGGCTGTCACCGGGCTCGCCCTCATTGAAGACGATCTCGCCCTTGCGGACCTCGATCGTCTCCATCTCCTTGGCGAGCGCCTCGGCAGCTTCCGGGTCGACACCCTGGAAGATCCCGCTGCGGGCCAGTACCTCGTCCATTGCGCACCTCCGGTTGCGCGTGCCGTCCGTCGGCCGGGGCCGCCGTCCGCTGATCCCCTCGCGCGCCGCCAAGTCTAGGCGCACGTGAGCACGAATCAGAGGTCGCCCCTGGAATCTTGATCGGTGGGCGTAACCTGCCCGACGTGCTGAGGGACCCGATTCTGACCAGCCGCGTCGAGGGCGGGCGAAACGTACCGCTGCTCGTCTGGCGGGCCGACGGGCCCCTGCGGGCGGTCAGCAGCGGCCCGCTGGGTGGTGGCGTCGGCATCCGGCGGTGGGTGCTGAACGCGACCGTGCCCATGTCGTACGACCGGGAAGACCCCGCCGCGCACCTGGCCGCACTCGCCGCGGACCTGGCCCTGGACGGGCCCGGGGTGGGTCTGCTGACCGGCGTCGACGTGACCGAGGTGGTGACCCGGACGGACACCGGGGTGCGGGCGTGGGCGACCGTCGGGCTCGGCACACCGGTGCCCGCCGCCGCGCCGGCCACGGGAGCGCTCAGCCAGCGGGTGGGCACGGTCAACATCGTGGTGTACGTGCCGGCCCGGCTCGCCGACTCGGCGCTGGTCAACGCCGTCGCCACCGCCACCGAGGCGAAGACCCAGGCGATCGGGGAGCTGGGACTGCCCGGGACGGGTACCCCCACCGACGCGGTCACCGTGCTCTGCCCGGTGGACGGGCCGGAGGCCGCGTACGGGGGGCCACGTTCGACGTGGGGCGCCCCGTTGGCCCGAGCCGTCCACGCCGCCGTGCGCGCGGGCGGCGAACGGCCGGTCGTGCCCTGGTCAGACCGGCTGACCGGCTGAACTTCCGACCGATCGGCCCTCGTCGGCGCGTTCCGAGGTCGGTAGGGTCGCGGGCGATGTACGCTACCGCCCCTTTCGCGTCCCGCCCGTTCCGCCGCGTCACCGCCGGCCTCGCGGCGCTGCTGGCCGCCCTGCTCGTCGCCGGCTGCGCCGACAGCGGGGACGCCCCGGTGTGGCAGCCCGGCGCCGGTGGCGGTGGCACGGGCGCGCCGCTGAACACGGCCGGCCCGAAGGCCAGCGGCGGCGCGACGGCCGCCAACGGGGGCGGCGTCATCTCGCTCTCCGCGACCGGCGACATCATCATGGGCAACGCGCCCGGTCGGCTGCCCGCCGCCGGTGGCAAGGGATTCTTCGACTCGGTCACCGGGGCGCTCAAGGCCGACCTGGTCATGGGCAACCTGGAGGAGCCGCTGACGGTGGACACCGGCGCCGGCAAGTGCGGGGCCAACTCCACCCGCTGCTTCCAGTTCCGTGCGCCGCCCGAGTACGCGGCGCACCTGCGTGACGCCGGGTTCCGGGTGCTCAACCAGGCCAACAACCACGGTTACGACTACGGGCCGAAGGGCTACCAGAACACGCAGCAGGCGCTGGAGAAGTACGACCTGGAGCACACCGGCGCGCCGGACGAGATCACCGTGGTCGACGTCAAGGGCGTCAAGGTCGCCGTGGCCGGCTTCTCCTCGTACGTCTGGTCCAACAGCCTGGTCGACATCGCCAAGGCCAAGACGGTGGTCGCGAAGGCGGCCACCCTCGCCGATCTGGTCGTGGTGCAGGTGCACATGGGTGGCGAGGGAGCGGACAAGACCCGGGTCAAGCCGGGCACCGAGCTGTTCCTGGGCGAGAACCGGGGCGATCCGGTCAAATTCTCCCACGCCATGATCGACGCGGGCGCGGACCTGATCGTCGGGCACGGGCCGCACGTGCTGCGGGGCATGGAGTTCTACCAGGGGCGGCTGATCGCGTACAGCCTGGGCAACTTCGCCGGCGGCGGCAACTCGCTGAGCAACGCCGGCCGGCTGGGCTGGGGCGGTGTGCTGAAGGTGTCGCTCAAACCCGACGGGAGCTGGAGCGGCGGCTCGTTCACCTCCACGTACATGAACTCGGCCGGCAAGCCGACGATGGACCCGGACGACCGGGGCCTGGGGCTCGTCACCGAGCTGAGCCGAACCGACTTCCCCAGGAGCGGGGCCCGGCTCGACGGGCAGGGCAGGATCACCGCGCCGACCGGCGGTTGACCCGGGAGGAACGTCCGGGGCGCGACGTAGGCTGACCGTCGTGACCAGTAGCCCTCCCGGCGCCAGCGAGACCGACCTCGGGCGCACCCGCCGCGCCCGCAAGATCGGCCGGGTGCTGACCGAGACGCACCCCGACGCGCACTGCGAGCTGGACCACTCCAACGCGCTGGAGCTGTCCGTCGCCACCATCCTGTCCGCCCAGTGCACCGACAAGAAGGTCAACGAGGTCACCCCGAAGCTCTTCGCCCGCTACCCGGACGCCGCCGCGTACGCCGGCGCCGACCGGGGCGAGATGGAGGAGCTGATCCGGCCCACCGGGTTCTACCGCAACAAGACGGACTCGCTGCTCAAACTCGGGCAGGCCCTCGTCGACAGGTACGACGGCCAGGTTCCCGGCCGGCTCGCCGACCTGGTGACGCTCCCCGGGATCGGCCGCAAGACCGCCAACGTCATCCTCGGCAACGCCTTCGACGTGCCCGGTATCACCGTCGACACGCACTTCCAGCGGCTGGTGCATCGGTGGCGACTGACCACCGAGACCGACCCGGTCAAGATCGAGCACGCGATCGGCGCGCTGTACCCCAAGCGCGACTGGACGATGCTGTCGCACCGGATCATCTTCCACGGGCGGCGGGTCTGCCACGCCCGCAAACCGGCCTGCGGGGCGTGCACGCTCGCGAAGCTCTGCCCCTCGTACGGCACCGGCCCGACCGAGCCGGCCGCCGCCGCCAAGCTGCTCAAGGGCCCCCGGGCGCGTGACCTGGCCGTGGCGGCCGGGGTCGACCCGGATCTGGTGCCGCCGCAGGCGGTCGCCGCGGAGGTGCCGTGAACCGCCTGCTCACGGGCGCGGCCACCCGGCGGCTCGCGCTGCTCGCCGTGCCGCTCGCGCTGTTCGTCGGCGGTTGCACCGCCAGCCCGGCCGACGACCCCGCACCCAAGTCGGCCGCCGCCGCCGCCGAACGACCGTCGCCCTTCCGGGACTGCGGCACGTTGAATGCGGCACCGACACCCAGCCCCGGGGCTGTCTCCACCCCGCCGGCCGCGACCACTGCGGCTGCGGACGGGCAGGAGTTGCCGGCGCTGACCCTGGCCTGCTTCACCGGCGGCGCGCCGGTCGCGCTGCGGGACGTGGCCGGGCCAGCCGTGATCAACGTGTGGGCCTCCTGGTGCGGGCCGTGCCGCAAGGAACTGCCGGCCTTCCAGCGGCTCAGCGAGCGGACCGCCGGTCGGCTCCAGGTCGTCGGGGTCAACACCCGCGACAGCCGGAGCGGCGCCCAGTCCATCGGCGAGGACTTCGGCGTACGGTTTCCGATCCTCGTCGACCAGGGTGACGCGCTGCAACGGGAACTGAGGCGCAACGCCTTCCCGCTGACCCTCTTCGTCGACGCGGGGGGTCGGATCCGGCACATCGACGCCACCGGAGCCCTCGACGACGCCTCGCTCACCACGCTGGTACGCCAGCACCTGGGCGTGGCGGCGTGACCCGTCGACCGCCCGGCTGGATCGACCCGCTGCTGAGTCGACTGGGCACGGCCCGCGTCGAGGACTTCACCCGCCTCACCACCCCCGCCGAGGGTGGCCGGGAGAGCGCCGTGCTGGTGCTGCTCGGTGAGCAGCCCGACACCGGACCGGACGTGCTGATCCTGCAACGGGCCGCGACCCTGCGTAACCATGCCGGCCAGCCAGCCTTTCCCGGCGGGGCGGCCGACCCGGAGGACGCGGACGCCCGCGCCACCGCGCTTCGCGAGGCCAACGAGGAGGTCGGGCTCGACCCGGCCAGCGTGACCGTGCTGGCCGAGCTGCCGAAGCTGTGGATTCCGGTCAGCGACTTCGTGGTCACCCCGGTGCTGGCCTGGTGGCACGACCCGCATCCGGTGCACCCCCGGGAGCCCGCCGAGGTGGCCCACGTGGCACGACTGCCGATCCGCGAACTGGTCGACCCGGCCAACCGGCTGCGGGTCCGCCATCCCAGCGGCTGGGTGGGGCCGGCGTTCTCGTCGCGCGGCATGCTCGTCTGGGGCTTCACCGCCGGGGTGTTGGCGGCCCTGCTCGAAATGGGCGGCTGGGCCCGCCCGTGGTCGCCCGGCCGGCTCGTCGACCTGCCGCCCACGGGCGCCACTCCCGCGCCGTCGGCCGGCACCGACGAGGTCGACGAGACCGCCCTGCGCTGACCACCCGGTCACCTTCCGCAAGCGATGGTCATCAGGTGGGCGCGGTGCCCGTACGCTGGACCCCGTGTCCGTCGTGGATCTCGTCCTGCTGCTGCTCATGCTCGTGTTCGCGATCAGCGGATACCGTCAGGGTTTTGTCATCGGCATCACCTCGCTGTCCGGCTTCTTCCTGGGTCTCCTGCTCGGCCTGCAACTCGGGCCGCTGTTCGCCCGGCAGTTCGTCGACGCCGGCACCCGGGTGCTGATCTCACTGGTGGCGATCTTCGGATTGGCGGTGATCGGGCAGGCGCTCGCCGGCTGGCTCGGCTCGCACCTGCGCAAGACGATCACCAGCGACGTGGGTCGGCGCATCGACGACGTCGGTGGGGCCTTCGTCTCGCTGTTCGCGGTGCTCCTGCTGGCCTGGCTGGTCGCTGTACCGCTCGGATCGTCGTCGGTGCCCTGGCTCGCCGCCTCGGTACGCAACAGCGCGCTGATCAGCGTGGTGAACGGGATCCTGCCGGAGGAGGCACACCGGCTCTCGACCGCGTTGGAGGACACCGTCGACACCGACGGTTTCCCGGACGTCTTCGGTGGCCTCGCGCCCACCCGGGCCCGGCAGGTCGAGCCGCCCGACCCGGCGCTCGCGGGCTCCCAGGTGGTGGTCAACGGTCAGCGTTCGGTGGTCAAGGTGCTCGGCTCCGCGCCGAGCTGCTCGCGTCGGATCGAGGGCTCCGGCTTCGTGTACGCCGACGACCGGGTCATGACCAACGCGCACGTGGTCGCCGGCACCCGTTCGGTGGCCGTGGAGCTGGGCGGCGAGCGGTACGACGGCCAGGTGGTGGTGTACGACCCCAACCGGGACCTGGCCGTGCTGTTGGTGCCGGGGCTTCCCGGCCCGTCGCTGCGGTTCGCCGCCGGCAACGCGGGCAGCGGCTCGGACGCCATCGTGCTCGGCTTCCCGCTCGACGGGCCGTACAACGCGCAGTCCGCCCGGGTCCGTGACGTCGACCGGATCAAGGGCCCGGACATCTACTCCTCCGGGGACGTCACCCGGGAGATCTACACGATTCGGGCCCTGGTGCGCAGCGGCAACTCGGGCGGCCCGCTGCTGTCGGCCAACGGCCTGGTGCTCGGTGTCATCTTCGCGGCGGCGGCCGACGACCCCAACACCGGTTTCGCAGTGACCGCCGCCGAGGCCCGCCCGGTGGCGTTGGCCGGTGCCGAGCGCAACCGGGCCGTCGCCACCGGCGAGTGCACCTGAGCGCCGTACCGGATCAGGTGCGGGCCGGCTCGGCGAGCGGCAGCTTCGCGCGTCCCCAGCGCAGTCCCCGGTCCAGGATCGCCCGCGCCATGATCGCGACGCAGGCGCCGCCGTTGAGGAAGGACGCCGTCACGTCGCTCGGGTGGTGCATCCCCCGGTACATGCGGGTCAGCGCCACGCCCACCGGCACCATCAGCAGCAGCGTCCACCAGGCGACCTTCGCGCCGGTGCTGCGCGCCCGCAGGGCCATCAGCACCGCGATGCCGACGTAGAGGGCGACCGCTGCCGAGGTGTGCCCGGAGGGGAAGCTCGACGTGGGCGGTGAGGTGTCCATGTGCTCCACCGCGGGCCGCTGCCGGTCGATCACCATCGTGGTCAGCAGGAACACCAGCGCCTGGGCGGTCACGGCCGCGCACAGGAACAGCGGCTCCCGCCAGCGCTTCAGCCAGAGCCGCAGCGCCAGCGCCACCAGCACGGTGACCACGACGATCATCTGAGTGCTGGCGAGGGTGCTGAACACCAGCGAGACGTCGTTCCAGCCGCCGGTGCGGTCACCGGCGAACTCCCGGTTGACCGCGTCCTCGACGGTGAACGGCCAGGTTCGGTTCAAGACACGGGTGACCAGCACCCCGAGCAGCACCATGACGCCGAACAGGAGGGACACCGGCAGCAGCACCCGCCGGACGATCTGGACCACGGTGTCGGACATGAGCCGGCCAATACCCGGTCGGCGTCCTCGTCACGCCTCAGGTCGCGTCGGGCTGCCGCTCGACCTCCGGCGCGACGCCGTCACGGGTCGGCCGCACCGGCCGGAGGCCCGTGTGCGCCCGCCAACTGGTGAACGCTGCGGTGGTCGCCGCGACCACCGCCACGCCGAGCAGCCAACCGCCGAGCACGTCGCTGGCGAAGTGCACGCCGAGCACCACCCTGCTCAGCCCGGTCACCAGCGTGACCAGCAACGCGGCGACCCAGAGCGCGACCTGCGCGGCCCCGCGCCGGACGTACGGCAGGAACACCAGCAGCAGCACTCCGGCGGCCAGGGTGGCGTTCAGCGCGTGCCCGGAGGGGAACGAGTAGCCGGCGGCCCGCGCCACCGGGTCGAGCAGTTCGGGCCGGTCCCGGCCGACGAGCAGCTTGAGCAGCGGGCCCATCAGTCCGCCGACGACCATGGTGGTGGTCGCCCAGAGGGCCAACCGGCGGGCCTGTCGGCGCACCAGCCAGATCACCACCAGCAGTACGACGACCCGCAGCGGCATCGGCGCGAACACCTCGCTCCACACCCGCATCAGCACGACCCAGGCCGGATGGTCCACCGCGTGCTCGTGCAGCGCGTCGGTGACCGTCGAGTCCAGCCGGTGCAGCGGCGCCCACGCTCCGAGCACCAGCAGCGCGAGCAGGGCGAACGGCACCAGCACCAGGAACGCCGCCGTCGCCGCCAGGGTCAGCCGCAGCCCCAGCGAGTGGTCCGGGTCGAGGCGACGCCGCCCCCAGGACGGGCGTCGGTCGGTGGCGAGGGTACGGGTGGCGGGCGTACTCATGCGGTCGGTTCTACCCCACCCGCCGGGCAATCAGGCCTGCCCGGTGCGTCGTTCAGCGAGCGCGCTGGCGGAACCGGCGCACCATCAGCGCCGCGCCGGTGACCAGAGCGGCGAAGAGCACGGCGCCGGTCCACAGTCGCTCCGGCGCGGATTCGGCCGGCACGCCCGCCGGTCGTGCCGTCCACCCCGTCTGCTGCCGGGGAGCGGTGAAACCGAGCGGGGCGCTGCCGGCGCCGCTCACCGGGTCGTCGTCGCCCGAACCGGGCGCCGGCCCGAAGCCGACCACGCCGGGCGAGGTCTGATCGTCCAGCGGGTTGGCGGCGACGGGCGGAACATCCGCGGTCAGCGCGGCCACCGGGTCGACCACCCCGTACCCGAACCGGTCGTCCCGGCCGGTCGGGCCGATGTCCCGGGCGGTGACCACGAGCCGGTTGACCACCTGGCCGGCGGGCATGTCCGGGTAGCGGGACCGGACCAGCGCGGCGGTGGCGGCCACCAACGGCGCGGCGAAGCTGGTGCCCTGCACCCGCCAGTACCCGTCGGTCGGACGGGCGCCGACCAGGCCGGTGGCCGGAGCGGTGAGCACCGTCGCCCGACCGGTGATCGACCCGGACCACAGGTTGTCGCTGTTGCGCTCCAACCCGGCGACCGCGATGACGCCCGGCTCGCGAGACGGATACCAGGGCTTGGAGTCGGTCGACGTGGCCAGGTTGCCGGTGCAGGCCACCACCACCACGTCGCGGACGAACGCGTAGTCCAGGGCCGCGGCCAGGGCCGGGCTGTCGCCACTGCCGCCCAGCGACAAGTTGATCACCCGGGCGCCGTGGTCGACCGCCCACCGGACGCCCTTGGCGACGATCAGCGCGTCGTCGTACTTGTTGCGTTCGTCCAGCACGCGTACCGGCAGGATCCGGGCATCCGGTGCCAGGCCGACCACGCCCCGCTTGTCGTCGTTGCGCCCGGCGATCAGACCGGCGACCGTGGTGCCGTGGCCCACCGGATCGGGACCCGCTCCGCCGGCCGGTCCGACCAGGTCGAGCCCGGGCAGCACCTGACCGGCCAGGTCGGGATGGTTCGCGTCCACGCCGGAGTCGACCACGGCGACGGTCACGCCCCGACCGGTCGAGGTGCGCCAGGCCGTGTCGGCCCGCAGCTCGTCGAGCTGCCACTGCTCGTCACGAACCTGGTCGGTGCGCGAGACGCTGTCACCGGGGGCGAACGCGGCCGACGCGCCGGCGAGCTGCCCGCCGCTGCTCGGCGCGGCGACGGGTGCGGCGCTCGGAACCGCGACAGCGGCCAGCGCCGCCATGCCGAGCAGCGCCCGGCCGGCCCGCCGGGCCACCGCCGGAGCGCTGTGCCGAACCCCAGTCACATCCACTGCCATTCATCCCGACGGAACCATGACGATCGGAGATTACCGGTTTCCCCACGCGTCACGGGGGGAACCGCGGAGACAGGTCACGGTGGCGGCAAATGTGCGAGCTGAACGAGGCGTACGCCCTCTCGCCGGGTGACCAACCGACCACGGCCCGCTGGCAGCGGCCCGGGTCGTACCGGCCCGACGAGCGCGCCCTCCTCCGGGCTGCCCGCCATTACCAGTCCGGCGGTGGAGAGTTCCCGCAGCCGCTGCACGATCGGCTCGTACTGGGCCCGACCCGCGCCGCCGGAACGGCGGGCCAGCACCAGGTGCAGGCCGACGTCGCGGGCGTGCGGCAGATGCTCCTCCAGCGCCCGCAACGGGTTCGCCGGCCCGGTCGCCACCAGGTCGTAGTCGTCGACCAGCACGAACAGTTCCGGCCCCGACCACCACGAGCGATCGCGCAACTGCTGCGGCGTGACCTCCGGCCCCGGCGCCCGCCGCTGCAGGTAACCGGCGGCCGACTCGACCAGGTCCGCGGTGTGCGCGGCCGCGGTGCCGTAGCCGATGAGGTGCGGTGTCTCGATCGCGCCGAGCAGGCTGCGCCGGTAGTCCACCAGGATGACCCGGGCCTCCTCCGGCGTGAACCGGGTGGTGATCGACGTGGCGAGCGCCCGCAGGAACGACGACTTGCCGCACTCGGCGTCCCCGAAGACCACGAAGTGCGGCTCGGCCGCGAAGTCGAGGTGCACCGGCCGGAGGTCGGCCTCGGCGACACCGATCGGCAGCCGCAGCCCGGTGGTGGCGGTGAGATCCAGATCGGCGTACGGCAGCACCGGCGGGAGGAGTCGGACCGGAGGCGCCACCGGCCCGGGCCAGCTGTCGGTGATCCGCTCGACCAGCTCGGCGGTGCCCCCACTCGGCCCCGCCAGTCGCGGGAGCGCGGTCAGGAAGTGCAGGCTCTGGGCCGTCACCCCCCGGCCGGGACGCTCCGGCACGTTCGCCGCGGCCCGCCGGGCGACCAGGGAGTCGGCCGGGTCGCCGAGGCGTAACTCCAGCCGGGAGCCGAACAGGTCCCGGATCGCCGGGCGGAAGTCCAGCCAGCGCAGGGCCGTGGCGACCACGTGCAGCCCGTACGACAGACCACGGGTCGCCAGGTCGGTGACCAGCGGTTCCAGGTCGTCGTACTCGCCGCGCAGCGTGCTCCATCCGTCCACCACCAGGAAGACGTCGCCGTACGGGTCGGCATCCGGCTGATCGGTCGTCGCCGTCGCGGCCCGACGTCGCCGGTACGTGGCCATCGACTCCACGCCCAACTCGGCGAAGCGGCGCTCCCGGTCGGCCAGGAGTGTGGTCAGCTCGCCGACGGTGCGTCGTACGGCGGTCGGGTCGGCGCGACCGGTCACCCCGCCCACGTGCGGCAGGTCGCGTAGCGCCGCGAGGCCGCCACCGCCGAAGTCGAGGCAGTAGACCTGCGCCTCGGCCGGGGTGTGGGTGAGCGCCAACGCGCAGATCAGCGTCCGCAGCGCCGTGGACTTGCCGCTCTGCGGAGCGCCGACCACCGCCACGTGCCCGGCCGCACCGTCCAGGGCCAGCCAGAGCAGGTCCCGGCGCTGCTCCAACGGCCGGTCCACGACGGCCACCGGCACGCCCAGCGCTCCGTGCAGCTCGGGGTTTGCCACGGTGAGCCCGCGGGCCGGGTCCACCTCGACCGTGCCGACCAACTCGTCCAGGGGCGGCGGATCACCGAGCGGCGCGAGCCACACCTGGTGCGCGGGCGGGCCCTGCCCGACGAGCCGGTCGACCAGCAGGTCGAGCAGGGTTTCCCGGCCGGGCTCGTCCTCGGCCACCATGGGCAGGGCCGGTGTCGTCGGCGCGGGCAGCGGTACGGCGTGGGTGGTGAACGTGAGCAGGCGGGCTTCGTCGTCGGCCGGGACGCCGGCCGTGGCGGCCCGGCGGCGCACGGCGCCCGAGACGTACGCGGCCTTGAACCGGGCCAACGGATCGGTGCCGGCGCGCAGGTAGCCGTGGCCCGGCGAGCGGGGCAGCTCGTGGGCGTCCGGCACGCCGAGCACCGTGCGGGACTCCAGCGCGGAGAAGGTGCGCAACCCGATCCGGTACGACAGGTGCGTGTCCAACCCGCGCAACCGGCCCTCCTCCAGGCGCTGGCTGGCGAGCAGCAGGTGCACGCCGAGCGACCGACCCAGCCGACCGATCTGCACGAACAGGTCGATGAAGTCGGGCTTGGCGGAGAGCAGTTCGGAGAACTCGTCGCAGATCAGCAGCAGCGACGGCAGTGGGGCGAGCGGGCTGCCGGCGGCTCGCGCCCGCTCGTAGTCGCGCACGCTGGCGAAGTTGCCGGCCCGGCGCAGCAGCTCCTGCCGGCGGACCAGCTCGCCGTTGATCGCGTCGACCATCCGGTCCACCAGGGGCAACGCGTCGGCCAGGTTGGTGATCACGGCGGCGGTGTGCGGCAGCCGGTCGAACGGCGCGAAGGTCGCCCCGCCCTTGAAGTCGACCAGGACGAAGTTGAGCTGCTCGGAGCTGTGCGTCGCGGCCAGCCCCAGCACGAGGGTGCGGAGCAGCTCGGACTTGCCCGACCCGGTGGCCCCGATGAGTAGACCGTGCGGGCCCATCCCGTCCTGGGCGGACTCCTTGAGGTCCAGTTCGATGGCGCCACCGTCGACGCCCACCCCGATCGGCACCCGCAGCCGGTCCCGGGGCGCGCGCGGCGTCCAACCCTGCTCGGCGGTGAAGCTCTCCGGGTCGCCGAGGCCGAGCAGCTCCGGAAGGCCCAACTCGATCTCCAGTGGGGCGTCCGGGCCGCGGGCCGTGCCGGCCAGCCGCAGTGGCGCGAGCCGTCGGGCGACGGCCTCGGCGTCGGCGAGGTCGAGGTGGTCGGCGCTGCCCACCTCGGCGTGCCCCTCGACCGACCACGAGTGCAGCCGCCGGCCGCGCAGCTCGAGCAGCAGCGCGTACCGGTCGAGCAGGCGCGGCGGTGGCGTCTCCAGGTCGAGCACGGTGACCGCGTCGATGCCACCGTCGCCGGTCAGGTCGGTGGCGCCGGTCAGGTCACCGCCGTCGAGGACCACCACCACGTGCGGGCCGTCGGTGGCCGGACCGGCCGGGCTGAACCGGGAGCGGCTGGCCACCACGTCGGCGAGCAGCCGCTCCAGTTCCGCGCCCGACGAGGTCACCAGCCGGGCGGGTCCGAGCGCGTCCGTGCGTCCGGGGTGGTGCGCGTGTGGAAGCCACTTCACCCACTCCCAGGCGGCACGGCGTTCGGGGCCGGCGCAGACCGCGATCAGCAGCTCGTCGGGCGCGTGGAAGACGGCCAGCTGGATCAGCACGGCCCGGGTCAGGGCCTGCGCCGCCGGGTCGCCGGTGGGCGTGGGTGGCCCGCCGGTGGTCGGGCCGCTGCCGGCGGCGCTGCGCACGTGCACCCGGGCGAAGCTGCGCAGGGACAGCGCCACCGGCAGCTCCGGCACCACCGAGTACGCGTCCAGGAAGCGGCGCAGCGCGCCGGCCGTCATCGGCTCCAGCTCCTCGAGCGGCCGGGTGACCGGCGGCACCAGCGGGGTGGCCAGCGTCTGCGGCCCGACGGCGACGCGAACCACGGCGAAGTCCGGGTCGCCGGGGCGGCGTTCCCAGACCCGGCGGCTGTCCACGGTCGACCACAGTCGGCCCGGGTCGGGGTGGCGGTAGTACAGACCCGCGCGCTGCTGTCCGGCGGTCTGCCGGACCCGACGGCGCAGCGTCGCCAGGTGGCGCAGGTACTCGCGGCGAGCCGCCATCATCTCGGACTTCTTCGGGGTGCCCGAGGCGCTGCCCCAGGTGGTCACCAGCATCGCGAGCGAGGAGAGCCCGAACATGCCGCCCACGACGTACGAGTACGCGCCGCCGCCCCGCCCGAACATCATCGCCATCGCCACCGTGCCGCCGAGCATGGGCAGCACCATCAGTGCCTGCTGCCACCGGCCGCCGGCCACCGCCGGGATCTCCGGCGGCGCGTCGACGGGCAGCTCGCCGACGGGGATCTCCGGCGCTGGCCGACGCGGTGGGCGCTTGATGACGACGGTGGACACTCGGCCTCCTGACTGCGCTGGGTAACCCGAGCCTGGCTCATGGTAGGTAAAGTCCTGTCGTCCCCGCAGCCTCCGATGCCGTTCGATATGGAGACCGGTCGATGACAACCGGACTGGCCCGCGTCACCATCAGCGCCCCCCAGCGGCGGGTGGACGTCGCCCTGCCGGAGCAGGTCCCCCTGGCCGAGCTGCTGCCCGACGTGCTCCGGCACGCCGGCGAGGGACTGGCCGACGACGGGGAACGGCACGGCGGCTGGGTGCTGCGCCGCACCGACGGGGCGCTGCTGGCGACCGCGCAGGCGCTGCTGCCGCAGGGCGTCCGCGACGGCGAGGTGCTGCACCTGGTGCCGGCCCGCGCCCACTGGCCCGAGCTGGAGTACGACGACGTCGTGGAGGCGATCGCCGACGGCGCCCGGCGACGTGGCGGAGCCTGGTCACCCGCCGCCACCCGGGTCGCCGGTCTGGCCGGCGCCGCCGTACCGCTCGCCGTCGGGCTGCTCGCCCTGCTCGCCAGCGGCCCGACGTCGAGCAGCGGCTGGGTCGCGGCGGCGGCGGTGGCGCTGCTGCTCACCGTGGCCGGTACGGTCGCCAGCCGTGCCAACGGCGACGGCGCGGCCGGCGCGACGCTCGGCGGGTACGCGCTTCCGTACGCCTTCGTAGCCGGTGCCCTCGCGGTCGGCTCGGGTGACCCGGTCGGCCCGCTCGTGCCGGTGCGCTGGGTCGGCGCGGCCGAACTGCTGGCCGGCTCGGTGGCGCTGCTGCTCGTGGCGCTGGTCGGGCTGCTCGGGGTGGCGAGCCGACAGCGGATCTTCGTGGCCGGCGTCACGGTCGGCCTGCTCGGTGCCGGCGCGGCGCTCGGCGCGCTGCCGCTGACCCCCGCCGGCACGGCGGCGGTGCTGCTCAGCGCACTGGTCTTCGCCATCGGGGCGATCCCGCTGCTGGCCATCCGGCTCGGCAAGCTGCCACTGCCGCCGATCACCCTGCCGGCCACCCCGTCCGCCGCCGAGCCGGAGCGGCCCGGGGACCTACCGGACCGGGGTCGGGTGCAGGCGGCGGTCACCCGCACCGAGGAGATGCTCACCGGGATGCTGCTCGGGCACGCGGTGCTGGCGGTCGGGGCCGCTGTCGTACTCGGGGTGGCTGGTGGGACGGCCGGCCCGGCGCTGGTGGCGGTGGTCTCGGCCGTGCTGCTGCTGCGCTCGCGGCTGTTCGTGGCGCTGCGGCACCGGGTGCCGACGGTGCTCGCCGGGCTCGTCGGCTACGCGGTGCTGGGCGCGGTGCTGGTCGACCGGGCCGACGACACCGGCCGCCTGGCGCTGGTCCTCGGCGGGGCGGCGCTGGGCCTGGTGACCGTGGCCGCCGGCACCGGGTACGCCCGGCGACCGGTCTCGCCGTACCTCGGGCGGGTCGCGGACCTCACCGACACGGCCCTGGTGGTCGCCGTGGTGCCGGTCGCCTGCGCGGTGCTCGACCTGTACGACAAGGCCCGGGGACTGCTCGGGTGAGCAGCTCCCGGGCCCGGCCGGTCGTCGTACGTCAGTGGGTGGACTCGCCGCGCGCCTCGGCGTCGCGCGCCCGCTGGTAGGAGGCGCGGATCTCGGCCTCGGCCTCGGTGCGGCCGACCCAGGTCGCGCCCTCGACCGACTTGCCGGGCTCCAGGTCCTTGTACACCTCGAAGAAGTGCTGGATCTCCAGGCGGTCGAACTCGCCCAGGTGGTGGATGTCGCGCAGGTGCTCCTGACGAGGGTCCTCGTAGGGGACGCAGAGGACCTTGTCGTCGCCGCCCTTCTCGTCGGTCATCCGGAACATGCCGATGGTCCGGCAGCGGATGAGGCAGCCCGGGAAGGTCGGCTCGGGGACCAGCACGAGCGCGTCCAGCGGGTCGCCGTCCTCGCCCAGCGTGTCCTCGATGAAGCCGTAGTCGGCCGGGTACTGGGTGGACGTGAACAGGGTGCGGTCCAGCCGGATCCGGCCGGTCTTGTGGTCCACCTCGTACTTGTTGCGGTGACCTTTCGGGATCTCAACCGTCACGTCGAAATCCATCTGCACGCTCCCTCGTCTGCCCACGCTGGCTAACGGAACCACTGGCGGCCCTCCGGACAGGTGAATGCCCACCCGCCGACTCCGGCCGCCGCATAGTCTTCGGACCGAAGTAGTGTCACCCAAGCCGATTTTCGTTGGGGGAGGAGGGGGTCGTGGGGAGGGAAGATTCACACTACCGTCCGGACGAGGGCGTCAGAGGCGGTACCGGACGATCCGGCTCCGGTGGCGCGACCGGAAGGGTCCCGGTGCCGGACGCGCACTTCCCCCGAGTCCCCGAGGAGTCGGTTCCCGAGCGGCCACCGCCGCTGCCGTGGCGTCCGTCCGGCTCGGCCCCGGCGGGACCGAACAACGGTCGCTTCCCGGTCCTCGGCCCGGACCGCCCCGCGAGCGGCGCGCACCCCCCGGGTCGCGCGTCGGTCCGACCCGCCCCGAGCGGCCCCACCTGGGGCGGCCCGATGCCCGGCGAGCGTTCGGCCGGCGGCGATCCGTACGGCGTACCGCCGCTGGGTCCGCCGATCTCCGCGCTGCCCTCGACGGCCGACGTCGAACCGCCGGTGACGCCGCCGACCACGCCGCGCCGTCGCGGGCGACTGGTGACCGTGCTGGCCGTCGTGGTGCTGCTGGTGCTGGCCGGTGTGGGTGTCGTGGTGACCCGTCCCGGCCCGGTCGCGGGCTGGCTGGGCGACGACGGGGCGTCCGCGCCGACCGCCGCCGGCGCCAGCGCCGAACCGGACCCGTCGGACGTGTTGAACGGACCCGACCCGAACGCGCCGCTGCCCAGCGCCGACGCGGTACGGGCCGTGCTCGACCCGTTGGTCGACGTACCCGCCCTGGGTGACCGGGTGAACGTCTCGGTGGCCGACGTGACCACCGGTCAGACGCTGTACGGCAAGGGCGCGGACGACGGCACGGTGCCCGCCTCCGTCACCAAACTGGCGACGGCGGTGACCGTGCTGGCCGCCCGCGGCCCCGGATTCCGCATCCCGACCCGGGCGGTGGCCGGCACCAAGCCGGGCGAGGTGGTGATCGTCGGCGGCGGTGACCCCACGCTCGCGGTGAACAAGAAGGGCTACTACCCCGGCGCGGCACGCCTGGACGACCTGGCCGCGCAGGTACGTACCGCCCTCGGCGGCACCGCCCCGACCAGCGTCACCGTCGACGGCACGGTCTACTCCGGCCCGCTGTACGGCCCCGGCTGGGACGACGACATCCCGACCGGCGGGTACGGCGGCGCGGTGACCGCGCTGATGACCGACGGGGCACGCAAGGACCCGGGCGCCGAGCCCGGCGGCGCCGAGCGGGTCCCCGAGCCCGACCTGGCCGCCGGCCGGTCGTTCGCCCGGCTGCTCGGTGTACCGACCAGCGCCGTCAAGCGGGGTACGGCCCCGGCTCTGGCGACCGCCGCCGGTGGCACCCCGCCGGCCGGTACGGAGCTGGGTGTGGTGCAGTCCCCACCGCTGATCCGGTTGGTCGACATCATGATCAGCGAGAGTGACAACCTGCTGGCCGAGGCGCTGGCCCGCCAGGTGGCCCTGGCACGAAACCAGAAGGCGTCCTTCGACGGCGGCGCTGCCGCGATGGACGCCGAGGTGGCGGAGCTGGGCCTGCCCGCCGAGGAGATCACCCTCTCCGACGGCAGTGGGCTGTCGCGTCGCAACCGGATCAGCCCGTCGCTGCTCACCGACCTGATCCGACTGGCCGCGAGTCCGGATCATCCGGAACTGGCCGGCGTCTTCGGAGGCCTGCCGGTGGGCGGCTGGTCCGGCACGCTGGGCGAGCGCTACCGGGGTGCCCCGGGGACCGCCGCCGGCGCCGGTGCCGTACGCGCGAAGACCGGCACCCTGACCGGGGTGCACGCCATCGCGGGCCTGGTCACCACGGCCGACGGCCGACTGCTCACCTTCGCGGTGCTCACCGACAAGGTGCCCGGCGGGACGGACACCGCCCAACCGGCGCTGGACCGCATCGCCTCCGCACTGGCCGGCTGCGGCTGCCGCTGACCGGCCGCACGGGCGGGCTCCGGCTGCCGCTGACCAGCTCCAGGGCCCGGTCCGGGTCGGCACGCGGGGCCGCGACCGGCGTCGATCGCCGACGCGAGCCCGGCCCGGGGTGTCGCGACGCGGGTACGGTGGGTTCATGGCGCAGTTCGTGGACTGGGATCTGGCCGCCGCCACCGCGGGGGCGTTGAGCAAGTCGGGCCCCCGGGTGTCGTACACCGAGGCCACCGACGTGGTCGGCGACCTGCGTCGGCTGACCGACGAGGCCGCCGGGCACGTGGCCGACTACACCGGCCTGCGGGCGCAGGTGGCGCACCCGCCGGTGCGGGTGGTCGACCGGCGGGACTGGGCGGCCACCAACATCGCCGGGCTGCGTGAGGTGATCACCCCACTGGTCAGCCGGCTGTCCGGCGACAAGCAGCCCGGCGCGCTCACCGAGGCGATCGGGTCGCGGCTGACCGGGGTGCAGGCCGGCACCGTCCTGGCCTACCTGTCCGGCCGGGTCCTCGGCCAGTACGAGGTCTTCTCCGCCGACCCGGGGCAGTTGCTTCTGGTGGCGCCGAACATCGTCGAGGTGGAGCGCAAGCTCGAAGCCGACTCCCGGGACTTCCGGCTGTGGGTCTGCCTGCACGAGGTCACCCACCGCACCCAGTTCACCGCCGTGCCCTGGATGCGGGCCTACTTCCTCGGCGAGGTCCAGGCGTTCGTGGACGCGTCGTCCAGCGGCGGCGAACATCTCGTCGAGCGGCTGCGGCGCGGTGTCGCGACGCTGTCCGAGGCGGTCCGCGACCCGGAGAGCCGGACGAGCGTGCTGGACATCGTGCAGACCCCGGCGCAGCGGGCCGTCCTCGACCGCCTCACCGCGCTGATGACCCTGTTGGAGGGGCACGCCGAGTTCGTGATGGATGGCGTCGGCCCGCAGGTGATCCCGAGCGTGGAGCGGATCCGGGCCTCGTTCAACCGTCGCCGCGAGGCGGGCAACCCGTTGGAGAAGGCGATCCGTCGGCTGCTCGGGGTGGACGTCAAGATGCGCCAGTACGCCGAGGGTCGCAAGTTCGTGCACGGCGTGGTCGAGCGCGTCGGCATGGACGGCTTCAACCAGATCTTCAACTCACCGCTCACCCTGCCCCGGCTGTCGGAGCTGGGCGACCCGGACGCCTGGGTGGCACGCGTGCACGGCCCGGCCGGCACCGTTCCGTCCGCCGGCTGACCGTCCGCCGGTGGCCGCGCTCGCCCCACCGGTGGCCGCGATCCGGGTGGCGGTCCGTCGCGCGCTGACCCACCTGCCGTCCGGCGGGCCGGTGCTGGTCGCCTGCTCCGGTGGGGCCGACTCGCTGGCCCTGGCGGCGGCGGCCGTGTTCGTGGCGCCCCGGCTGGGTCTTCCCGCCGGCCTGGTGACCGTGGACCACGGACTGCAGGACGGTTCGGCACGGCGCGCGGAGGCGGTGGCCGCCTGGGCCCGAGAGGCCGGGTTCGCGCCGGTCGTGGCGGTGCGGGTGGACGTGGCCGGCCGTCCGGGCGGGCCGGAGGCGGCGGCCCGCCAGGCCCGCTACGAGGCGTTGGCCGAGGCCGCGCGGCAGCACGAGGCGGTCGCGGTGCTCACCGGCCACACGCGCGACGACCAAGCGGAGACGGTGCTGCTCGCACTCGCCCGGGGGGCCGGGCCGCGTGGGCTGGCCGGGATGCCCGATCGGCGGGAGCTGGCCGGGGTTCCGCTGCTGCGTCCGCTGCTCGAGATCGGCCGGGAGCAGACCCGCGCCGCCTGTGCCGTCCTCGGGCTCAGCCCCTGGCAGGACCCGCACAACACCGACCCCTCGTACGCCCGCTCCCGGGTGCGGGCCGACGTGCTGCCGGCGTTGGTACGGGCGCTCGGGCCGGGTGTGGTGGCCAACCTGGCGCGCACCGCCCGGCTGGTGGCGGCGGACAACACCGCCCTCGACGAGATCGCGGCGAGGGCGCTGGTGACATCCCGGCATCCCGCCGGTGGGCTCGCGGTGCCGGAGCTGGCCGGCCTCACCGCCGCCGTACGCGGTCGGGTGCTGCACGCCTGGGCCCTCGAGTTGGGCGCGGTCGGGGGCGCCCTGTCGCACCGGCACGTCGGGGCGCTGGACGCCCTGGTCACCGACTGGCACGGTCAGGGTCCGACCGACCTGCCCGGGGGTGTTCGCGTACTTCGTCGGGGCGACCGACTGGCGGTCCTCAGCTCGGGCTGAGGGCCGCCGCGCCGTCGCTCCGGTCCCGGAAGGTCGTCCGGTAGCTGTGCGGGGTGGCGCCGACCCGGCGGCTGAAGTGGTGGCGCAGCGCGGCGGCGTCACCGAAACCGGCCTGGTCGGCGACGGCCTCCACGCTCAGCGGCGTCTCCTCGAGCAGTCGTCGGGCGAGTAGCACCCGCTGGTTGGTGAGCCAGTCGTGCGGGGTGGTGCCGGTCTCGGCCCGGAACCGCCGGGCGAACGTCCGGGGGGCCATGCCGGCGCGGGCGGCCAGCTCCTCCACCGTGATCGTCCGGTCCAGGTGCCCCATCAGCCACTCCAGCACCGGTTCCAGGGTGGGCGCCTCGGGGGCCTTCGGGATGGGCGCCTCGACGTACTGCGACTGGCCGCCGTCGCGGTGCGGCGGGACCACCATCCGCCGGGCCAGCCGGGTTGCGGTGGCCGAGCCGTGCACCTGGCGGACGAGGTGCAGGCAGGCGTCGATACCGGCCGCGGTGCCGGCGCTGGTGAGCAGCCGACCGTCCTGGACGTACAGGGAGTTGCACCGCACCCGGGCGCGGGGATGCCGGCGTTGCAGCTCGTCCACGTACCGCCAGTGGGTGGTGCACTCCCGGTCGTCGAGCAGTCCGGCCTCGCCGAGCAGGAAGGCCCCGGAGCAGACGCTGATGAGGTGGGCCCCGCGCGCGTCGGCGCGGCGCAACGCGTCGAGCACACAGTCGGGTACGACGGTGCCCTGACCGTGTGCCGGAACGGCCACCAGGTCGGCCTCCTCGAGCGGGGCCAGGTCGGCGTTCGGCGTGAGGTGAAAGCCCGCCGAGGTGCGTACGGCAACGCCGTCGGGACTGCACACGTCGAAGCGGTACGCGGGGAAGCCGTCGGCCGTCCGGTCGGTGCCGAAGACCTCCGCGAGCACCCCGAGCTCGAAGGGAGCGACCTGGTCCAGGGCGAGGACGGCGACGGATCGGAGCATGTGACGAGGGTAACCCGAGAGATGGCAGTAAATCGATGCCCAATGGCATCTCTGCCACTGTCCGGGCGGCGCGCGTCGGCGCAGACTGGTCTCAGTCCGGTGCGCACCGGCGGCGAAACCGACAGCAATCATGCGAAAGTGAGCGCCGCCATGGAGTTCCTGTTCTTCCTCCTGTTCCTCGTCCTGCTCGTCGCCGCCTCGGCGGCGAACCTCACCGTGGACAGCCACGACTCGGCCGACTGGAAGCCCAGCGAGGACGGCCGCCGCTGGCGGTCCCGTACCAGCTGATGCCTTTTAGCACCCTTCGCGGTAAAAATCCTGGGCGGGACCGTGCCGAAAGGTGCGGCCCCGCCGACGGAGGCCATCCGACGTACGGCAGGCTAGGAGTCATGGCTGACGGCTCCTGGTACGACGCCGACATCGACCACGTGATCATCTCCGAGGCGCAGATCCGCGAGAAGACAGCGGAACTGGCCAAGCAGGTCTCCGCCGACTACGCCCACGTGGGCGACGGACTGCTGCTGGTCTGCGTGCTCAAGGGCGCGGTGATGTTCATGGCGGACTTCGCCCGGGCGCTGGGCCGAAGCGGCCCCCCGGCCGAACTCGACTTCATGGCCATCTCCTCCTACGGCCAGGGCACGACCTCCTCCGGGGTGGTCCGCATCCTCAAGGACCTCGACCGCGACATCGCCGGCCGGCACGTCGTGGTCGTCGAGGACATCGTCGACTCCGGGCTGACGCTCTCCTGGCTGCTGCGCTACCTGGAGTCGCGCTCGGCGGCGAGCGTCGAGGTGGTCGCGCTCTTCCGTAAGCCGGACGCGGTCAAGGTGCCGGTGCCGGTGAAGTACGTCGGCTTCGACATCCCCACCGAGTTCGTGGTCGGCTACGGCCTCGACTTCGGCGAGCGCTACCGGGAACTGCCCTACGTCGGGGTGCTCAAGCCCGAGGTCTACGCCCGCTCCTGAACCCGGTCGCCGGCCCGCCGCCGACCCGGGTGAAGGCGATTCGTATCGGCGTTCATCAAGCAGACGTTCAGCGGGCTCTCAGCTCTTGCGGTTACGGTGGACCCCGGTGGCGTGGAGGTAACTCCGCGTCCGGCCCCTCGACCGCGTGACCGAACGTTCGGGTGGCCGGGCCGGACTCCCCGCCACGCCGGTTACCACCCGGACCCGATTCGATGGTGCACGACCGCGGGGCTCACCAGCTCGCTCCTCGCGTACACCGCTGTGATTGTGTACGACTGCGGGGCTCGCAAGCTCACTCCTCGCGTACACGGTGTACCGTCGAATGACCGCGGCGCGGCAGTTTCGGTGCCTCGGGGTCGAGCCGGCCCGCACGGCGGCTCCGGCCGCCGCTCACCGCGGCGACACCATCAGACGGTCAGGACGTCGATCAGGAGGATGCGGGCGCTCCGGCGCTCGACAACAGTATGGAACGTACGCGTTTCTTCCGCCGACCGGTGGTCTGGATCATCCTGGTCATCCTCGGCGCCGTTGTGCTCAGTCAGCTGTTCACCGCTGGTCCCAGCTACCACCGCGTGGACACTTCCGTTGCGCTCGACCAGCTCCACACCGCACAGATCAACAAGGTCATCTTTCAGGACAAGGAGCAGACGCTCCAGCTCGACCTGAAGAACAAGACCAAGTTCGGTGAGACCACCACTGACCGGATCGAAGCCCAGTTCCCGTACCAGGTGGGCGACGAGGTCTGGAACGAGGTGCTCGCGGCCAAGGCGGCCAACCGGGTCACCGGCCCGGCCGACGCCAAGGTCTCCTCGGACAGCATCTGGGTGAGCCTGCTGGTCAACCTGCTGCCGATCGCGCTGCTCGTGCTCCTGCTGCTGTTCTTCATGTCGCAGATGCAGGGCGGCGGCTCCCGGGTGCTCAACTTCGGCAAGTCCAAGGCGAAGATGATCACCAAGGACACCCCCAAGACGACCTTCGCGGACGTCGCGGGTGCCGAGGAGGCCGTCGAAGAGCTGTACGAGATCAAGGACTTCCTGCAGAACCCGGCCAAGTACCAGGCCCTGGGCGCCAAGATCCCGAAGGGCGTGCTGCTGTTCGGCCCGCCCGGAACGGGTAAGACGCTGCTGGCCCGCGCGGTCGCCGGCGAGGCCGGGGTGCCCTTCTACTCGATCTCCGGCTCCGACTTCGTGGAGATGTTCGTCGGCGTCGGCGCCAGCCGGGTCCGTGACCTGTTCGAGCAGGCCAAGACGAACGCCCCGGCGATCGTCTTCGTCGACGAGATCGACGCCGTCGGCCGGCACCGTGGCGCCGGCATGGGCGGCGGCCACGACGAGCGGGAGCAGACGCTCAACCAACTGCTCGTCGAGATGGACGGCTTCGACACCAAGGGCGGGGTCATCCTGATCGCGGCCACCAACCGGCCGGACATCCTCGACCCGGCGCTGCTGCGCCCGGGCCGGTTCGACCGGCAGATCCCGGTGGACGCCCCCGACATGGAGGGCCGTAAGGCCATCCTGCGGGTGCACGCCAAGGGCAAGCCGTTCACGCCGGACGTCGACCTCGACGCGGTGGCCCGTCGCACGCCGGGCTTCAGCGGCGCCGACCTGGCCAATGTGATCAACGAGTCGGCCCTGCTCACCGCTCGCAAGGAGCAGCGCGCGATCTCCAACGACTCACTCGAAGAGTCGATCGACCGGGTCGTCGCCGGTCCGCAGCGGCGGACCCGGGTGATGAGCGACCAGGAAAAGAAGATCACCGCGTACCACGAGGGTGGCCACGCGCTGGTCGCCTGGGCGCTGCCGCACGCCGCGCCGGTGCACAAGGTGACGATCCTGTCCCGTGGCCGCTCGCTGGGCCACACCCTGGTGCTGCCGACCGAGGACAAGTACACCCAGACCCGCGCCGAAATGATCGACACCCTGGCGTACGCGCTGGGCGGCCGGGCCGCCGAGGAACTGGTCTTCCACGAGCCGACCACCGGTGCCGGCAACGACATCGAGAAGGCCACCCAGCTGGCCCGCGCGATGATCACCCAGTACGGCATGAGCTCCAAGCTCGGCGCGATCAAGTACGGCACCAGCGGGGACGAGCCGTTCCTCGGCCGCAACATGGGCCACGAGCGGGACTACTCGGACTCGGTGGCCGCCGAGATCGACGGCGAGATGCGGGCCCTGATCGAGCTGGCGCACGACGAGGCGTGGGAGATCCTGGTCGAGTACCGGGACGTCCTGGACAACATCGTGCTCGAGCTGATGGAGAAGGAGACCCTCTCCACGGCCGACATGGCGCGGATCTGCTCCCGGGTGGTCAAGCGCCCGCCGCTCGCCCCGTACAACGGGTTCGGCAAGCGCCAGCCGTCCACCGAGCCGCCCGTGCTCACCCCCGCGGAGAAGGACAAGCTCAAGGCGCAGGCCGAGGCCGACGGCGCGCAGGCGTCCGTCGGCGGCGGGTCGCCGTCCAGCAACAACTCGGACGGTACGCACTGAGCAACGACCCGACGGCCAGCTCCCCCCACGGGGAGCTGGCCGTTTCCGCGACCGAACCCGACGGGGACGACGAGCTGGACTACGTCGCCGCCCGGTTGATCAGCGGCAAGCTGACCGGTCGTCCCGTCGAGGACGCGGTCGACCTCGGCCGGATCGAGAGAGCCGTCCGCGAGATCCTGATCGCGGTCGGCGAGGACCCGGACCGGGACGGCCTCCAACAGACCCCGGCCCGGGTCGCCCGCGCGTACGCCGAACTCTTCGCTGGCCTGCGCGTCGACCCGGCGCAGGTGCTCAGCACCACCTTCGAGGCCAACCACGAAGAGCTGGTGATCGTCCGCGACATCGACGTGATGAGCCTCTGCGAGCACCACCTGCTGCCGTTCCGGGGTAGCGCGCACATCGGCTACATCCCCGGCCCGGACGGGCGGATCACCGGCCTGTCCAAGCTGGCCCGCCTCGTCGAGGTGTTCGCCCGCCGACCCCAGGTGCAGGAGCGGCTCACCTCGCAGGTGGCCGACCTGCTGATGAGCAGGCTCGCCCCGCGCGGCGTCGTCGTCGTGCTCGAATGCGAGCACATGTGCATGGCGATGCGCGGCATCCAGAAGTCCGGCGCCAAGACCATCACGTCGGCGGTGCGCGGCATCCTGCAGACGGACTCGAAGTCGCGGGCCGAGGCGATGGCCCTGATCCTTCCCCGTTGACCCACCCGCGCGACCGCCGGCTGGGTAGCCGGTGGGTCAGCCGGCCAGCAGAGCCAGCAGCAGGCCGGTCGTGACCAGGACCGCCGGCACCAGGCAGACCAGCACGCCGAAGCGCACCGTGCGGTCCACCTGGTCGTCGGGGGCGGCACGGAACACCCGGCCGACACACACCCAGCCGACGACGAAGGCGGCCGCCGGCATCGGCAGCCCGCCGACCAGGGCCAGCACGCTGGCCGGGCCCGACCCGGTCGTCGCGTACACGATGATCTGGATCAGCGGCACCAGCAGCGCCAGCGGCCCGTACACCAGGAGGTTTCGGGCCCGCGCGGGCCAGGAGGTCGGTCGGAGGCCGCGGCGCGCGGCCAACGCCGCGTCCGCCGCCTCGGCCCGACCCC
The DNA here is from genome assembly GCF_040675055.1 of Micromonospora sp. NPDC049662. Lineage (NCBI taxonomy): Bacteria > Bacillati > Actinomycetota > Actinomycetes > Micromonosporales > Micromonosporaceae > Micromonospora > Micromonospora sp. NPDC049662. The sequence goes on along the minus strand of NZ_JBFAOC010000018.1, from coordinate 53,861 downwards.
GTGCGGTCCGCAGCGCCGCCAGGACGGCGGCCGGGCCGCCGGCCATCGACCGGGCGGCCTCCGTCAGCTCCGGTGGCGACGGCACCAGCGAGATCGCCGGTACGCCCCGCTCCCGCAACCGCTCCTGCTGGGTCGCCAACCCGGCGCGCACCACCGTCAGCTCCTCCCGGGCGGCTTCCGCCGAGCGGGCCTGCTCACCGGCGGCGGTCGCCGCGCCGCGCCGGACCGCATCGAGCTGACGGGCCGCCGCCAGGTACTCGGCCCAGGCGTCGACAGGCGCCGTGCCAGCGTCCGGACCGGCGGTCCGCTGCGGACCCGGACCGGTCGCCGTCGCCCTCACCTCGGCACCCTCCCTACGCATCGCCGGCTCAACCCGCATCGCCCGCGCGCCCCGTCTCGTCCGGTAGCCCTGCCTCGTCTGGTCGCCCCGTCTCGTCCGGTCTCCTCGTTTCGTCCGGTCTCCTCGTCTCCTCCGCGAACGGCACCAGGATCGTGCCCCGCTCGTCGGGACCATCCCACAGCGCCGCCCGGTCCGGACGCGCCCGCCACTGGACCGGCCTGCCGAACACGGCGGCGAGCTGCGCGGCCGGCACGTCCAGCGCCACGACGGCGGCCAGTTTGTCGACCTCGCCGTCCGGCTCCAGCAGCGCGGCGAACGGCGGCACCGCCCGCCACCAACCCAGCAGGTGCCGGCCCGCCGGTGGCCCGTCCCGCAGCAGCGCCCGCAACCGATCCGCCGGCAGATCCCGGGGACCGGGCCGATCCAACCCGAAGACCACCAGGTACGTCGGCAGCTCGTCGTCGGCGTCCGCCAACAGCGTTGGCAGGTCCACCAGTCGGGCCGGATGACGGGCGGCCAGCTCGGCCGTCAACGCCTCCGCCAGCGGGCGAGCCCCCTGGTCAGGTGCGGCCACCACGAACCGGGCGGTGCCCGCCGCATGGTGGCTCGCGGTGCTCCGGGCCGCCGTCGCCAGCAGGCCACCCGCCGCCGCGCCCGAGCCCAGCACCGCGAGGTTACGTCCAGGAGCAGGCCCCATCGGTACGGCGACCGTCGTGCGGGCCACGTCCACCGCACGGCCCAGCAAGGCCGCCGGGCCACCTGCCTGCCCCGCCAGGGCCGCCCGGTGACGCGGATCGTTGCCCAGCAGCGGACGGGCGTACCCGGCGAACACCACGGGCGGCACCGCCTCCGACGGTCGGGCCGCCCACAGCTCGTGTCGCAGCCGTTCGACCACCGCCGGATCGTCGAGCGGATCGGGGTGGCGGATCAACCGCTCGTGACCACGGATCGCGCCACGTGGGCCGCCCAACCCTCCGGCGGTGTTCACCACCGCGCTGCCCACCGGCAGACCGGCGGCCGAATCGTTTGTCGGCTCCAACACCGGGCCGCCACCCGGCAACGCCACCCGTACCGGAAACTGCCCGAGCGCCGAATCCCGGTGCCCGGCGTCCGAGCGGGCACTCAACCCCAGCTCACCCGCGCCGGCCAGCACCAGGTGCACGCCGTACGCCCGACCGGACCGGGCCAACGCGTCCACCTGCGCGGCCAGCTCGGTGGCCAGCCGATCCCGCTCGGCGAAGAGCAACGGCACATTGTCCACCACACAGACGATGCGAGGCAGCGGGCGGTGCTGGCGCAGCTCCGCGAAGCGCTGCCCGCCGGCCCGCTCCGCCGCCTCCGCGCGGCGCCGCACCTCGGCCGTCAGCTGGTCGAACAGGTCCCGGACGTACTCCCGGTCGGCAGCCATGGCCGCCGCCCGCACGTGCGGAACCCAGGAGCGGTCCCGCTCGGTCTGCAGAAACTCCACGAACGACTCGCCGTCGCCCAGGTCGGCCAGGTAGAGCGTCAGATCGTCCGGACCGTACCGGGCGACCAGCCCCAGCAGGGCGGTGGTCAGGAACGCGGCACGACCCGCGTCGGACCGGCCACTCACCAACCAGTGCGGCGTCAGCTCCGTGAAGCCCAGCTGCACCGGCCGACCGCCCGCGTCACCCACCATCGTGGTGAGGCTGTCCGAGGCATCCGCCGTCCACCGGCCGTCACCCGTCTCCGGCAACAGATCCGCCAACGCCAACCGGGAGCCCGCCTCCACCTGGGCGGCCAGCCGCCGACAGACCGCGTCGACGAGATCCGCCGGTGGGTCCGTCTCCACGAAGACCGGTGAGTTCATCCCACCCGGCGCCTCGGCCCCGGGGCTGGCGAACGATGCGCCCGGCGGGTCGCCGAGCAGCGCGTACGCGTTGCGCAACACCAGCGAGGTGGCCCGGGGCAACGGATCCCGGGACGCGTACGGGCCGGACGGCGGCCACCCCGCCACCACCAGGTGCAGCCCCGCCGCCGGCCCCTGCTCGGCCAGCGTCTCGATCCGCGCCAGATCGGTCGGGCCGGTCAACTCCGGCAGCGCGGCGACCACCAGCAGCAGCGTACGGTCGTGACGACGCCGTCCGCTCGCCCCCGGCGTCACCCACTGCTCCGCCTCCGTCAACACCGCGCGCAGACCCGCCACGTCCACCGCCGGCGGGGGTAGCAGCCCGGCGTCGGCCAGCGCGCCGAACGGCGTCAGCACGGCACCCGTGGCGTCCACCGCGCGTACCAGCAGCGCGCCCGCGGGCGCGGCACCCAGCAGCCGCAGCACCACGGCCCGCAGCAGGCCCGCCACCCGAGGCTCCCGCCCGTCGGCATCCACGCTCAGATGCCCCGTACCGACCAGCGGCACCAGAGCGGGAAACCGGGCGTCGTCCAGGGGCGCCGCCGTGCCGACCCGTACGAACGGTGGTGGGCCGTCACCCGCCGGAGAGCCCACGTCGAGTGAGTCCAGAGCGGCTCCCGACCAGCCCGGGGCCAGCCGCGCGGCAACCAGCTGAAGCCGCTCGGCCAACTCGTACTGGCGGCGCTGATCAGCAGGGGCCGGGCGCACCTCGTCGAGGATCCCGGCGGCGGCGGTGACGACAGCGGCAGCCCGGCGGTGCAGCGCCGCGGCGCGGTTCGTGCGTGCCTTCGGACCGGCCACCGTGTCCACCCCCTCACCCGAGGTCGGCAACCCCTCCCCGAGCAGTGACGGTATCCCAGCCAGAGCCCCACCTCCGGGAGGTACCGCGGCGGTGCGCCGGTGTTGTCGCGGATGTCACCGGTGGGGAGTGGTCCGTCACGATCCGCTGGATCTGAGGCATTGGCTCCGCGCCGTCCAGCCGTTAACGTCAGGAGGTGGAATCAGTGCAGCCCCCCGCCGGTTCCCAGGTCTCCCGCGTACCGGCCCAGCGGACTCCGTCCGAACAGCTGCCGCCGGCCCCGCCAACGCCGGCACCACAGCCGCGACGTCGCCGGCTGCGCACCGTGCTCATCGTTGTCGGTGGTGTGCTCGCGCTGCTCCTGCTCGGCGGGGTGGCGACAGGTTTCGTGCTCTACAACCGCGCCGCCGCCCCGGACCGCAGCGCCCCCGACGTGGTCGTCGTCAACTATCTGCAGGCAGCGCTTGTGTCTCGCGACCCCAACAGAGCCAAGCTATTTACTTGTGATGGGTCGGTCCCGGCTCTGGATCAGTTCAATGCGCAAGCAGTCCGACGTGAGCAAGAACTTGGCGTTTCACTCTCGATCAACATCGAAGGTGTTAGCGTCGCGAAGATTAATTCGAATAATGCCTCGGTCACCGCTGTAATCCGCCGTAGTGCATCGATCGATGGGATTCAACAGAGTCTGGCTGATACCTGGCGGTTCGATGTTCAGGACAGAGACGGTTGGCGTGTATGTACTGGCGCGAGGGTCGGTTAGGTGTCACTCGATCCACAGCAGATGGACGGGTACCTCGAGCGTGGTGGGTGACTGGCCACGCCAGGCCCAGCGGTACCACTCCACCTCGGGCGTGATCCGCACGCAGATGTCGCCCTCGGCGCCCGAGTAGGTTTCGGTCACCGCCCGCATGTCCCGGTGTTCGCGTCCGTCCTCAACGTGCACCACCCGGCGTCCGGTGACCGCGTCCGCTTCGAACACGGGGGTGGGAGCGCGGTGGGAGGGGCCGTCGAGCGAGACCAAGCGGATGCCGGTGTCCCGTACGCCCTCCGTTGCGGGCCGTTCACCGACCGTCTCCACCCACACCCGCTCCACCGGCACCAGCGGCGCGAACACCTCTACCTGGTCGGCCTCGGCCCGGTACCACTCGTGTTCGGGGATGACCGGCACGTAGGTTCGGGCGCCCTGCACGACCCGGTCGTCCGCGCGCAGGTCTCCACGCCAGCCCAGCCCGGGCAGACCCACGAGCACCCGCTGCCCGCGCAGCTCCACGCGCCCGGTGGCGGGCACGATGGTCAGGGGGCGGGGTGGCCGGGGCGCCCAGTCGGGTTGGTCGGCGAACGGGTCCGGCAGCGGTCCGGTCATGCCAGTGACCGCCTCACTCCGCGGCGCGCAGCGGAGCGCCCCGCTGGCGCATGAAGGGGATCGGGTCGGTCGCGCCCCGACTGGACCGGTCGCTGCGCAGGTGCACCTCGAAGTGCAGGTGCGGTCCGGACGAATTCCCGCTGCTGCCGACCTGTCCGATCACCTCGCCGGCGGGGACGATCTGGTCCGGCAAAACGCGCGGCTGGACCACCATGTGGCAGTAACGGGTGATGTAACCACCGGCGTGCAGGATGTCGACGAACCAACCACAGCCACCCTTGCCCGGATAACCGTCCACGTCGCAACTCCGGCGCCCCTTGTTGTCCGGGTCGCAGCGGGCAACGAGCACTCGGCCGGTGGCCGCGGCACGGATCTCGGTGCCCTTCGCCGCTCCGATGTCGACACCGTTGTGGCTGGGTCGATCGGCGGTCCGGAAACCGGAGCCGACGTCGCCGGAGATCGGCGCCGTCCAGCCGGAGGCGGCGATCTCGCCGCGCTCGGCCGCGTCGCACACCGCCTTGCCGTTGATCTGAACGGTGCGAGCCGCACCACCAGCGAGTGCGTCCACGATCTTGCCGGCCAGCTCCTCGTGCTTGGCATACGCGTCCGGATAGGCGCTGACCTGGACCTGCTGCGCCACGACGGTCAGCGGTCGACGCTGCCAGCTGCGCACCTTGACGAGTTTCTCGTAGAACTTCCGGGCGGTGTACGCGGGTGTCATCCGCTCGGCGATCGAGCCCCAACCCGGACGCTGCTGAAAGAGGCCCAACGAGTCGTGGTCAGCACCGACGCCCTCGTGCGGCAGGGACAGCGACTCGGGCACGCCACTGTTGGCCAGGTTGCGCAGGGCGGACTCCTGCATCGCCGTGGCGAGGGCGATCACCCAACCACGCGAGGGAACCCCCATGTCCTGACCGACCTTGATAATGATCGCCGCGTTGCGGACCTGCGCGTCGCCGTACTTGCTGAACCGGGGTAGCTCGCCGGTGATGTCGACGGGACGCACCGGCCCGCAGCCCCAGCCGGCCAGGGCGTCCCCATTCTCCTCGTCGCCGCCGAGACCACTGAGGAAGAATGCCGCCGTCCCCCCGGTGCAGCAGAGCAGGAGCAGTACGCCGGTGAGTACCGAGGCGATCACGCCGGCCCGGACCGGCCGACGAAGAGCGCGGCCTGCTCTGCCGGCGGTCACTGTCGCTCCCAGTCGATGACGTCGACCAGCCAACTCTTGTCCGCCATCACCAGCTCCAAACGGAGACGGCCGGTGTTGAGCGGTAGCAGCACCTCGACGAAGGTCTCGGTGCGTGACCGCACCGTCGGCGGGCCGGTCACCTCCTCGGCCGGCACCCCGCCGGGCTCGGCGCCGGCCAGCTTCTCGGTGAGCGCCGGCGTCGACATCGGCCGTAGCCCGGCCTGCCACTGGTCGGCAGTCATGCCGGGCCGGCCGATCCAGGCCGAGGCGAACCGGTCCGCGATCTGCTCGGGCGAACGAGCACCGGGTGGAGTGACCGGCGATGGAGGTGCCTCGGTGGCGATCAGACCATCGTCACCAGCCGTCGGGTCGACCGTGGTGATCGGCCGGTTCGGCCGGTTGCTCAACCCGTCCGTCGGGTCGGTCGGACCGGACACCAGGCGCGCCGCTCCGATCACCCCGAAGATGAGGACCGCGATCAGCGCGGCCATCCCCAGCCGGGATCGCAGTGCCCGGGTGAAGAGAAACTCCAGCGCCCGTCGCATCGCTGTCACCGAGCCTCGGAACGCACCCGCGGTCCGGTGCGATCCGGCGCACGTTCGGTGGAGCCCGGCCGATAGACCACGAACGACGGGTTCTCGGCCGGAACGTCGGGTTCGGTCCACGTCGCCGGTTGCCGGCGACGAGGCTGCGGCGGCACGGGACGGTCTCGACCGCCGGTCTCCCCGATCGGTGCCTCGTCGGCGCGTTCGTGACCATCGGGCCGAACGTCGTCGGTGCGTCGGCTGCCGGCCGGGGTGGGCGTCGGCGTCGGGCCCGCGTCTTCCCGGCGGGCCTCCGGGCGCAGCCGGGTCTGCTCGGCGTCTGGTGACCGGCGGCGCCCGCCCACCGGTTCCACCGTGCCGCCGGGCTCCACGACATCGAGTCGCGCCGCGACCCGCATGTCACGGAAGAAGCGGCGGTGCCAGGAGCCGGCCGAACTGACCGCCTCGCTGCTGTCCTTACCGCCAAGCTGGGTGATCCGCCGGTACGGCCGTAGCAGTAGCCAACCGACCACTCCGCACAACCACACCAGGACCACCTGGAGCCATCCGGGAAGGGTGGGCGTACTCATGATCAAATCGACCGCGAACAGGTAGATGGCGGCCCCGGTGCCGAAGATGGCGATGTTGAAGATCGCGGCGACGACGGCGTTCGCCAGCCGTCGCAGACCGGCGCTGGCCGGTCGGAGCAGCCCCACGGTGCCCAGGATGGGCGCCGCGATCACCGCCCACCTGAAGATGAGGAACCCCAGCAGGACCAGAAGCGACGCCGTCAGGTCGAACATGGCGAACAGCACCGAGGCCAGCACCGCGATGAACCCCGCCCCGACCCGGTCCATGTCCCGGACGCCCTGGAGGTATTCGTACGCCTCCGGGTCCTCGGTCTGGATCTGCTGGGCCACCCGCGCCCACTGCTGCTGCTTCGCCTTGATCGTCGCCTCCCGGGTGGCCGGGTTGGCGCGCATTGACTGGGCTTCGCCCCATGTCAGGGATCGCGCGTCGTACAGCGCCGGTCCGTACTTGCGAGCCGTCTCGCTGTCGGCCGACCCGAGGACACCTCGGACCCAGTTTCGGTAGAGCATCGTCTCGGTAGCGGTGTCGCTCGCGCGAACGGCCGGCGTGCGCAGGTCTTTACAGCGGTCTGGATCAATGCATCGCCCTGGGTCGGGCTCTTTTGCTTGCGGGCCTACCGCGTCGTGGACCACACCGAGGCTGGTGATCAGCGTGCCGTCCGCGATGTTCGCCGACTTCACCGGCCAGGCGGCCAGCGCGGTGACGGCGACCATCACGAGGAGAGCCCAACCCGCGGTGGTCATCGCGTTGCTCATGTCCGACTGGCGGGAGCGCCAGAGTAGGTAGAGGCCCACCACGCACAGCGTGACGATCCCGAAGACGCTGAACACCTTCTCGTAGACGGACTTCGTCGCCTTCTCGACCAGCGGGTCCGCCCAGCCCCACATGGAACGGGGATCCCAGGCACGCTCGCGCAACGCGTTCGATGCGCCGATGACCGCCGTGGCGACCATGAACTCCCCGTTGGCCACCGTCGTCGTGAACTTGTAATCCGGATGCAGGACGCTCGATGCGCAGCCACCGTCGATGTCGTAAGTGTTGTAGCTGTAACCCGCGTACCCATAGAGGCTGTAGCGACCGGCTATGCCGTTCGCCGCCTCAGCCGGTGGTGCTGCGGCGAACCAGCCGGCGAGGCCGGAGTCGGGTGTGCCCGGGGTCGGCGCGTTGCGGCACTTGACCTCGTCCTCGCTGACCGCCTGGAGCTTCCCCACGCAGGCCCGGAAGTCGGCCTGCCACTCGGCGGTGGTGCAGAGTTCGGCTCGGGCCTGGGTGACGGGTGGGGCGGCTGCGGCCGCTTCCGCGCCGAGCAGCGGCCAACTGAGGGTGGCCCCTGCCAGGACGCCGAGCGCGAGCAGGAACGACGTGATCCGAACCCGGGCCCCAGCCATGTCACGCCTCCAGATCGGGCAGGGAGATGCTCGGTAGGACTCCGGCCGCCGCGGCGATCGCGGCGGGTGTCGTGTCGAGGTGGTCCAGCAGGCCGTCGACGTACGAGACGTCGACCCGGACCTTCTGCACCCGGCCGTCGACGTCGCGCATCACGAACTCCCGGAAGCCGAGGCGGGAGGCCGAGTTGCTGTCGGCGGCGGAGAGCGAGGCCAGGGTGGCCTCGTACCCGTCGTTGACCGGTACCCGCAGCAGGCGCAGCGCCTCGGAGGCGATCTCGGCGTCTTCGGCGATCCGGCCGACGAAGACGGTGGAGACGAGGTTCTGCACGTCGAGGCCGAGGATGTCGCGGGGGTTCTGCGAGGCGACCAGCGCGGCGAGGTTCCACTTCCGGGAGTCTCGGGCGAGCCGGACCAGGAACGAACGCCCGGACCGCCAGCCCTCCATGAAGTGCGCCTCGTCGAGGCCGACCAGCTTGCGGGACGACATCGACCCGCCGTAGCAGCGGCGGACGGCGAGCCGGTGCGCGGTGTGCAGCATCGGCAGGGCGAGGGCCTCCTCGGCCGACCAGTACTCACGTTCGATCTTGAGGTCGGGCAGCCGGAGCCCGGCCATGGTGATCACGGTGAGCGCCGCGTCCGCGCCCAGCAGCCCTTCGGGCGGCCGGCCGAAGAACAGCATGGCGAGCGGCATCTCGGCGGTGTCCAGGAGGAGGTTCGCCAACTCCTTGCCGGCGTCGTCGTCGAGCCGCCCGAGGCAGCTCACCACGTCGTCCAGGGTGGACGTCTCCTCGGCGGGTACCTGCCGGACGGCGTGCCGGAACAGGGTGGCGGTCGACGCCTCCCGGGCCACCTGCGGCGGCACGAGCATCATGCAGATGTCCTGGACCAGCATGCGGCGTTCGGCCCGCGCGTTGGAGACGGCGATCTCGAACTCACGGTCGCCGGCGGCCCCGCTGGCGAACTCGCTGCGCAGGGGCGTGGGGATGAGCGAGTAGGGCGCCAGGGTGCCGTGCTCGGAGCCGGTCAGGTTCAACACCCGGGAGTACGGGCGCAGCTCGGGCATGGCACAGAGCCGGGCCAGCGGCCCGGACGGGTCGAGGAGGGTCACCTGCACACCCCGTCGGGCGGCGAGGTAGCCCAGCGCGCCGAGCAGGGTCGACTTGCCACCACCCGGCTCGGCGACGAACACCGCGAGCCCGGAGCGTTCGCGTACCTCCATGGGGAAGTGCAGGTCGAGGAAGACCGGACGACGACAGGTGCCGGCGGTACGCCCGATCAGGTCGCCCCGGCGGTCGCCGACGGTGGAGGCGGCCTGCGGGAGCGCGGCGGCGAGCAGCGGGACGGGCATCCGGCGGACGTAGCCGGTGTTGGCGATCGGTTCGCCGGGGATGAACTCGCGGGCCAGCCAGTCCTGGTTCTTCGGGTGCTGCAGCGAGATGCGCAGCTCGCGGGAGTAGAGCTGGATGAGCCGGCGGGCCCGCTCCAGGCACTCCTCCCTGGTCCGGCCGCCGACGGCGATGCGGTGCCAGCCGTGTGCGCGCGCCGAGTCGACGGGCAGGCCGGTGGTCATCTCGTCGCCGATCACCAGGGCCCGCTTGGCGAGGCGTTCCAGCTCCGGGGGAGCGTCGATGCCGTGCTCGGCGTAGTCGAGCTGCTGGGAGCGGATCATGCGGAGCCGGTGCTCGAGGTTACGGAACGAGTCACCGGAGCCGAGGATGTCGACCCGGGTGGAGATCTCCATCGGCCAGGGCAGTCGTTCGTGGAAGTGCAGCCACGGCTCGTGCCGTTCCGGGATCTCCAGCGGTTCCATCCGGCCGACGGCGAGCACGGCCACGTGCCGTTCCTCGCCGGTCATCCGGTTGACCAGCTTGACGGTCGAGCCGTACGGGGTGCGGTAGCGCTCGACCTGTTCGGTCAGGGCGAGCAGGTCACCGCGCTCCCACTGCCCGTCGGTCACCGGCGAGAGGCGACCCGGGGGCGCCATGCACAGCGCGACCGAGCGGTAGAGCAGCCATTCCAGCTCCTGCGCGGTGACCCGTCGGCCACGCATGCCGAACGCGCCGAGCACCTCGTCGAACTGCTCGACCGTGCGACCCAGCTTGCGACGCTCGCCCTCCGCCGTGCCCCGGCCGAAGGTGCGGAGCAGCCGTTCGGTCATGGAGTCGCCGAGGGAACGCCGGGCGAAGGTGACGCCCAGGTAGGTCTGCCCCTCGGCGTGGTTGACCGCCATCAGGTGCCGTTGGGCGGCGACCAGGTGGTCCGCCCAGCCGGTCGTTCCAGGCACGTCGGGCAGCGGCGCGGCCGTGTGGGTGTCGATGGTGCGTGCCCACTCGTCGGCTGGGAACGGCCGGGTGGTCCGGCGCAGGTGCAGCCGGAAGCCGGCGAGGCCCGCGTACTGCTCGGAGATCGCCGACAGCAGCGCCTCGCGTTCGGCGTCGGGGCGGAAGGCCCAGCGCACCTCGGGCAGCCAGTACCAGGCGGTCACCGTGTTCGGCGTGAAGGTCAGGTGGCCGGCGATCTCGGTGATGGCCAGCTCGACCGATGGGTCCCGGTCACCGAACTTGATTTTCGGAGCGCGGACCCGGACCGGCTTGATCGGCCGGTCCTGACGGTTCGCGGCCCGCTGGCGGGGCGTGGTGACCTCTCTGCCGGCGCCGGTGGGTCGCTCCGTCCGGGTGGTCCGGTGCGGCCCGCGTTCCAGGGCCGGCCGGTCGACCGGCGCGGTCGGCTGCTCTGCCGGGGCGCTCGGACGCTGCACCGGCGCCGCCGTCTGCCCGGCCGATGTGCTGCTGGACACCCGGCTCGCCGGGCCGCTGGACGGCGGCGCGGGCGCGGCTGGGGCGGTCTGCTCGACCTCGACCGTGGGCTGCGGCATCGGCCGTCGGTCGCCCGCCTGGTGTGGCAACCGGGGCTCGACGGTCGGACGGGTGTCGATCCGGTGGCCACTGCTGGAGGGGTCGTCCGGTGTCCACGGTGGCTCCAGCTCGGGAGCCGGCCGGGTCGGCGTCGGCGGTTGCTGCGGGATCGCCGGCTGGGGCCGGCTGGCGGGAGCCGCCGTCACGGCCCGGGGCCGCGCGCCACCGAACAGGTCCAGGAAGGGCGAGTCGATGTCGGCGTTGTCGCCGGCCGAGACCGTGCTCGGCTCGGTGGGAGGCGTCCGGCGGGTGACCGGCCGGGGTGCCTGGAACACGCCGACCGCGCCGTGACCGGGCGAGGTCACCAGCGCGGGATCGAGTGCGACCTCATCCTCGGTCTCGGGGTAGTCGAACGACTGCGAACGGTGACTGGCCGGCACGGCCGGGCGGCCGGCCGGGGAGCCCGGCGTGGAAGAGCGACTCATGCGACCGCCTCACCCGCGTGAAACAGACCGATCGACGTGCCCCCGGTCATGCCAGCTCCTCCCGGATCCTGATCCGGCTGCCGACCAGGCGCGGGTCGCGCTGCTCGATCGCCGGCTCCCGGGTGCGTCGCCAGTCGGTCAGCGCGGTGCGGATGACCACCCGCGCCGGCCGGTCTGGATCAACGTGCCGGAAGATGAACGACGTGGTCACGATGGCGAGCGCGATCTCCCAGGCAGGGAAGAGGTCGACCGTCAACGTGAACAGCCAGTGGATGAACATGTAGAGGGGGACGAGCAGGATGAAGAGCCCGTACTGGGCGTAGGGCAGGTGGACCGGAAGGGTGTAGCCGGGCGGCCCGAGGTAGACCAGGCGGGCCCGGTAGATGTCGTCGTCGGTGCGCAGCCGCATCTGGTGACCGCGCCTATTCGAAGATCAGGTCGATCAGGTAATCGCCGACGAAGAAGAGTGTTGCCGCGCCGGCGATGAAGGCCAGCCCGACGATGGCGATCGCCGAGCTCGTCAGGACCTTGGAAATCTCGCCCCGACTGGCGCGACCGATGAAGATGACGCCCAGGACCGCGAGCAGGATCGGCGCGATCTTGCTGGCGAAGAAGGTGACCACACCGTTGGTGTCGATCCCCTTCGGTGCCGGCTCCGCGAGCGGAGCCGAGGCCAGGGTGGAGAGCGCGTGGGCGACGCCGGACGACGCCGTCTCCATGAGCTCGAAGGCGATCACTGGAACCTCCCCATATCGCGGCCGGCGGAGCCGCGGCGGTGCAGTAGGCAAGCCTGGCGGGAAATCTGCTCACAGGGCGGAGCGATTTCGACCCTGTGTTCGTTACTCACCACGGAGGGTGGCGAGCTTTGGGCGGTTTTTACCCGCTTCGGCCCTCCCTCCAGACTTCGCCATCTCCATGCTGGCCAATTCCAAAGCGTACGGGCCGCCCCGGATTGCGACAAGCCGCGAAGGGACTGCCTGTTGCTGCCCGGACGACCGATCGTACACCTGTTCCAATGCGCACGTCAGGGATGGTCGACCCGGGTGGCCGAGCTCCGTCGTCATGACCGGTACGGTCTAGTCGTGACCGATCTGGTACGGGCTCCGGGCCCGGTGGTGATGGGCGTCCTCAACGTCACGCCGGACTCCTTCTCCGACGGCGGACGGTACGCCGACCTCGACGCGGCCGTCGGACACGGCGTCCGTCTGCGCGAGGCCGGGGCGGACCTGGTCGACATCGGCGGCGAGTCGACCCGCCCGGGCGCCGACCGGGTCGACGCGGCGACCGAGGCCGAACGCGTACTGCCGGTCATCCGCGAGCTGAGCGCCGCCGGGGTGCCGGTCAGCATCGACACCAGCCGCGCGCGGGTGGCCGAGGCGGCGCTGGACGCCGGCGCCGTGGTGGTCAACGACGTCTCCGGCGGACTGGCCGACCCCGACATGGCCCGCGTCGTGCGGGACGCCGGCTGCCCCTGGGTCCTCATGCACTGGCGTGGCCACTCCCGGCAGATGCGTGACCTGGCCAGCTACACCGATGTGGTGACCGACGTACGCGTGGAGCTCGGGCAGCGCGTCGACGCGGCGCTGGCCGCCGGGGTGGCCGCCGACCGCATCGTCGTCGACCCCGGCCTCGGTTTCGCCAAGACGGCCGCCCACAACTGGGAACTCAGCGCGCGCCTACCGGAGCTGCTGGACCTCGGATACCCGCTGCTCTTCGGCGCCAGCCGCAAGTCCTACCTCGGTCGCCTGCTCGCCGCCGCCGACGGCACACCGCGGCCAACCGCCCAACGCGAGGCCGCCACCGTGGCCACCAGCGTGCTGGCCGTCGCGGCCGGTGCGTGGGGCGTACGCGTGCACGACGTGCGGGCCACCGCGGACGCGCTTGCCGTCTGGACCGCCACCGGCCGGCCGCGCCTCACGCCCGTCCGTCCCGACGGCCGGCCGGTCGGCCGTGCGGAGGCCATCCGATGAATGACCGGATCCAGCTGACCGGCCTGCGGGCCCACGGCCGGCACGGGGTGTACGACTTCGAGCGGGAGCAGGGGCAGGATTTCGTGGTCGACGCCGTCCTCGAACTGGACCTCGGCCCGGCCGCCGCCAGCGACGACGTCACCGCCACGGTCCACTACGGCGAACTGGCCGAGCGGCTGGTGGCGGTGGTGACCGGAGAACCGGTCAACCTGATCGAGACCCTGGCCGACCGGCTGCTCACGGTCTGTCTGGCCGACGAGCGGGTCGTCACCGCGACGGTCACCGTGCACAAGCCGGAGGCGCCGGTGCCGCACACGTTCACCGACGTGGCCGTCACGATGACCCGGACGCGTACCCGATGACCCGGGCCGTGCTGTCGCTCGGCAGCAACCTCGGCGATCGCCTGGACCACCTCCGGACGGCCGTCGCGACGCTGGGTGACGCCGTGCTGGTGGTCTCCGGGGTGTACGAGACTCCACCGTGGGGAGACGCCAACCAGCCCGCGTACCTCAATGCGGTGGTGCTCGCCCAGGACGGGAGCGCGACCCCGCGCGACTGGCTGGCGCGGGCCCACGACGCGGAGCGCGCGGCCGGTCGGGTCCGTGACCCGGGGCGGCGGTTCGGGCCGCGCACCCTCGACGTGGACGTGATCGCGGTGTGGGGCGACGACGACGAGCCGGTGCTCAGCGACGAGGAGGAGCTGACCCTGCCGCATCCCCGCGCACACCTGCGCGCGTTCGTGCTGCGGCCGTGGATCGACATCCAACCGTACGGGCGGTTGCCCGGCCATGGCTGGCTGACCGACCTGCTCACCTCCGGCCCGGCCGCCGACGACGCGCTGGAACTGCGTCCCCGGCCGGAACTGACGTTAGAGTCGACGACATGACCCAGTGGAGCCGGCCGGCATGAGTCAGGCGAAGTCCCCACCGCCGGGCCCCGACGGGTCGCGGATGGGCCCCACCCGGATCTCGACGCTGGTCGTGGCGGCCCTGGCCGCGGCGGCGGTGGCCTGGCTGCTGATCAGCGCGCTCTACTACAGCGGCATCCCCCGCCTGCCGTGGCTGCCGGTGGTGACGCTGGCCGCGCTCGCGGTCCTGGAGGCGTACGCGGCCGTCAACACGCGCGGCCGCATCGACCGGAAGCCCGGTCGGGATCCGGTCAATCCGCTGCTGGTCGCCCGGTTCGTGGTGCTGGCCAAGGCGTCGGCGCTGGCGGGCTCCATCTTCGCCGGTTTCTACGCCGGGCTCAGCGGGTGGCTCTTCGTGGAGACAACCCGGGCGGCCACCGAGGACCGGCCGGCCGCCGGAGGCGGGTTGCTGGCGTCGCTGGCGCTGGTGGGCGCCGCGTTGTGGTTGGAACGTTCCTGCCGCGTCCCGGAGCGCCCGGACGACGAGCACGAGCAGGACCAGCGCGAGAGCCGCCCCGGCCAGCGCTGAGCAGGGGGTTACGTCCGGCTCCCACCGCGGGTACGGTGCCTCCGATCGGAGAGCAACGGCCGCCCCGGTCCATCCGGGTGCCGGGACGGAAGCGGCCGGCCACTGGGGAGGCGGTGCCATGGGGTACGAAGACACGGGCCGGGAGCGGTCGGTCGACCCCACGCCCGCGGTTCCCGCCGCCGTCCTGGAGAACGTCTTCGACGATCCCACCCACGGCGAGCCGGGCCGCGACCGCGTCGGCGTGCACGTGTTCTGGGAGTTCCTGCTGCTGGCCGGTCTGGCTGCCCTGGGCTGGCTGCTCTGGCGGGCCGACCCGGACGCGCTGCGCGGTGCCGACCTGCGCACGTTGCTGGTCGACGCGGTCGGCCTGGGGCTGCTCGCTCTCGCCGCCGGGCTGAGTCTGCGCACCGCCGCCCCCAACCTGGCCATCGGGCCGGTGGCGGTCGCCGCCGCGCTGCACTACGCGGAGCAGGGTGACCGGGGCCTGGCCGCGTCCGTGGGGTCGGCGGTCGTGGTCGCCGCGGTGGGTGGTCTCGTGCTGGCGCTCGCCGTGGTGGCACTGCAGGTGCCCGCGTGGGCGGCGAGCCTGGCCGGTGCCGCCGGCGTGGTGGTGTACATCGAACGCCGGTCTGCGCCGGTGCTGGTGCAGGGGGACTACGACCCGAGGCGGACGGCCGGCTACCTCTTCGCCGGGTTCGCCGCCGTCGCGGTCCTCGGCGGTCTGTTCGGCGCGATCCGCGCGATCCGCCGGTTGGTGGGCCGGTACCGGCCGGTTGCCGATCCGGCCCGGCGCCGGGGCGCGCTGGCCGCCGTGGTCACCGCGCTGGCGCTCGTCGGCTCCACCGTGCTGGCCGCGCTCGCCGGGGTCCTGCTCGCCGCCAACCCTCCCGGCGTCGTCACGCCCACTTCCGGGCTGGACTGGACCGTGCTGGCCATCGGTGTGTCCCTGCTCGGCGGCACCAGCGCGTACGGCCGGCGCGGCGGCGTGTTCGGCACGGTGCTGGCGGTCGGCCTGGTCACCGTCTTCGAGGCGTACGCGCCGGAGCGCGACTGGTCGGTGAGCCGCTGGGCGGTGGGCGGGGTGGCGCTCGGTGTCGGGCTGTTGGCGACCCGACTGGTCGAGACGTTCGGGCGGCCCCGGCCGGGTGTGGTGGAGAAGCCGGAGCCCGTCGGCGACGGCACGATCAGCTCGGGTTGGAGCGTGCCCCGGCCCCAGTCGGCCGACAACTGGCCGCCGACCCTGCCGACGCCGCCCGCGCCGGAACCGGCCGACCCGTGGCGGGATCCCCGCTGGGAGGACGGCCCGCGGCGCTGGGATGTCGGCGACCGGTGAGCCGTGTGGCGTCCGCCGAGCCGGCGGTGATCTCGACCGTTAGGCTCGCCGCATGACCGACACACCACCCGCCGCGCCCGGCGGAACCTCGTTCGAGGAACTCGACGCGCTGTCCACGGAGGAGTTGCGGGAGCGGGCGTTCGCCCTGGCCCGGGAGCGCCGCGACGTGGGCTTCTACTGGTCGGTGCTGCGCCATCTGCCGAACGCGGACGAGGCCACGGTGCTGGACGGCGCGCCGAACTCGATCGGCCCGACCATCGACGAGGCGAACGCGTTGTGGCGGGAGTTGACCGGGCACGGCTACGAGGAGTCGGCACCGCTGCTGCGGGCCGCCTTCATCGACTATCTGTTGAAGCACTGAGCCGCCCGACGCAGCCCAGGTCCGCCCGGTCGGCCGGCAGGGGCCCTGGGCGGATCATGGGATTGGTCCGTACGGGCCCGGTCAGCGGCTACGGGACGGCCGCCGGCACCGGCGCGCTCGCCGTACTGCTGCTGGTCGGCATCTGTGGCAGCCCGGCGTACACCGGTTGGGCCGCCGCGACGCTTACCGACCCGACCTCGGCGGGCGGCTTCTACCTGCGCCTGCTCGCCTGGCCGGCCTGGCGACTGGACGCGGACGGGCAGGCCGGCGGCCTGTTCGCCGCCGACCTGCGGGCCGTCGCGCTGGTGCTCCTGGCGGTGGCGCTGCTCTACCTGCTGCCCGCCGCGCAGGTGGCCCGGGTACCCGGGCCGGTCAGCCAGTTCTTCTCCGGCTGGGCCGCGTACGTGTTGGCCGGCGGGCTCGCCGCCGTGCTGGCGGCGCTCCTCGGCCCGGACCCGTCGCTGCTGAAGGCGCTGCAGGATGCGAGCAGCGGCGCCGGCTACGGCTTCCTCACCGGCTGGATCATCGGCACCGCGAGCCTCGGCGGCCGGGCCTAGCCGCCAGCCCAGCAGACCGGACCGGACCGCCAGCCGGCCAGCCCAGCGGACCGGACCGCCAGCCGGCCAGCCCAGCGGACCGGGCCCAGCCGCCACGGCGAGCGGACTCAGCCAGGGGCCGCGTGGGCCGGCCGCTAGCGACCCGGGTCGAGCAGGCTCTGGCGGCTGAGCGCGCCCACCGGGCGGCCGTCGTCGGTCACCAGGAGGCGATCCTGTCCCGACGTCAGCAGTGCCGCCAGGGCGTCGTACGCCGTGCCGTCGAGCCCCACGGTGGGCAGGTCGGCGGGGGCGTCGCCGGGCACGGGCTCCAGGGAATCCCGGTCGAGCGGGGTGACCGCCAACCGGCGGATGCCCCGGTCGGCGCCGACGAACTCCCGGACGAACGCGGTGGCGGGGGCGCCGAGCAGCGCGGCCGGCGTGTCGTACTGCTCGAGATGCCCGCCCTCGGACAGCACCGCGATCCGGTCGCCGAGCCGGACGGCCTCGTCGAGGTCGTGGGTGACCAGGACGATCGTCTTGCGGACCTCGGCCTGCAGGCGAAGGAACTCCTCCTGCAGGCGGGCCCGGACGATCGGGTCCACGGCCGAGAACGGCTCGTCCATCAGCAGCACCACCGGGTCGGCGGCGAGCGCCCGGGCCACGCCGACCCGCTGCCGCTGACCGCCCGACAGCTCGTGCGGGTAGCGGCGGCCGAACTGGTTCGGGTCCAGTCCCACCAGGTCCAGCAGTTCGTCGACCCGGGCGCGGGTCCGCTGGCGGGACCAGCCGAGCAGGCCCGGGACGGTGGCCACGTTCGCCCGGACCGTCTGGTGGGGGAAGAGGCCGACGTTCTGGATCACGTAGCCGATCCGACGGCGCAGCCGCACCGGGTCGGCGTCCGTGACGTCCTCGTCACCGAGCATGATCCGACCGGCCGTCGGCTCGATCAGGCGGTTGATCATGCGGAGCACGGTCGACTTGCCGCAGCCGGACGGGCCGATCAGCACCACCAACTCGCCGGCCCTGACGTCCAGGCTCAGCTCCCGGACAGCCTCGGTGCCGTTCGGATAGCGCTTCTGGATGCTCTGCAGGGAGATCGACGCCGCGCGAGGGGATTCGGCTGCGCCGGGGGCCTCCGGGGTAACGTCCACGTATGTCCTTCCGCCTGAGCTACCGGGCCGACCCGGGTAACCCCTGGTTCTCCTGGCAGTACGTGCGGGACAACTCTGACACGATCCTTGCCGCCGTGCGCGAACACGCCTCCCTCACCGGGCGCGCGGTGCTGATCGCGGTGCTCATCGCCCTGCCGTTGTCCGTGCTCGCGTACTGGTTCCGTCCGTTGGCCGGCCCGATCCTCGGCATCACCGGAGTGATCTACACCATTCCGTCGCTGGCGCTGTTCGCCTTCATCGCGCCGTACCTGGGTACCGGCGCCACCACCGTACTGGTCGGGCTGGTCCTGTACGCGCTGCTGCTGATCGTCCGCAACGTGGTGGCGGGGCTCAACCAGGTGCCGCCGGAGGTCGGCGAGGCCGCCGAGGGCATGGGCTACGGCCGGTGGCGGCGGCTGTTCCGGATCGACCTTCCGCTGGCCATCCCCGGCATCCTGACCGGGCTGCGGCTGGCCACCGTGTCGACCGTCGCGCTGGTCACGGTCGGGGTGCTGGTCGGGCACGGCGGCCTCGGGCAACTGATCTTCGCGGGCTTCCAGAACAACCTCTACAAGGCCGAGATCATGACCGGGACGGTGCTCTGCGTGGCGTTGGCGGTGCTGCTGGACCTGCTGCTGGTGCTCGTCGGCCGGCTGGTCACTCCCTGGGCCGCCCGGGGCGTCCGGTGAGCGCCGCCGCGAACCCCCTGCAGCAGGGGGTGCTCTGGCTCAACGACCCGCTGAACTGGACCAACCCCGGCGGCATCCTGGAGCGCCTCGGCGAGCACCTGACGATCTCTGCCCTGGCGGTGGCGCTCGGCTGCCTGGTGGCCTGGCCGGTCGGGCTCTGGCTCGGGCACGCCGGTCGGGGCGGCGGCCTGGTGGTGCTCGTGTCCAACGCCACGCTGGCCATCCCCACCCTGGCGCTGCTGACCATCCTGCCGCTGACGTTCCTCGGTTTCGGGCGTACGCCGGTGGTGGTGGCGCTCGCCGTCTTCGCCGTACCGCCGCTGCTGGCCAACGCCTACACCGGCGTACGCCAGGTGGACCCGGAGGCGCGCGACGCGGCCCGGGGGATGGGCCTGTCCGGCGGGCAGTTGCTGCGGCGGGTGGAGCTGCCGTTGGCGGTGCCGTACCTGGCCGCCGGCTTCCGGACGGCGGCCGTGCAGGTCATCGCCACGGCGGCGCTGGCCTCGTTCGTCAACGGCGGCGGGCTCGGCGAGATCATCCGTACCGGGTTCGGTCTGAGCATCGCCGTCGGCGGTGGGCAGATCGTGGCCGGCGGTGTGCTGGTGGCCGGGCTGGCGTTGCTGGCCGAGCTGCTGCTCGGGATCGTCGAACGCATGGTCACCCCGCGTCCGCTGCGCCGGGGCCGGCGGCGCGCGGGCCGTCCGCGACCCGCCGACGCCACCGGCCGCGCCTGACAGGTCACCGGGCGTGCTCCGTCCGGGTGAGTGGACGCCGAAGCGGCGACCAGCGGCGGGCCGGTCGGTGACGATGCGGTGACGAAGCCCATCCCGAGTTGTCGGTCGGCCGTGGACCATGTTGGGTGGGAATTGCGGGCGACCAACATCCAGGATCGCCCGTCGGACACGCGGCCGGCCCGGGACGGGTCGCGCCGGGACACGGAAGGCGGGCGGCACATATGCGCGCACGTACACGTCTCGCGATCGGCGCCGTCGGCGTCGTGGCCGGGGCAGCACTTCTCACCGGGTGTGGCGACGCCGGCTCGTCCGGCACCGACGCTCCCCAGACCAGCGCCTCGGGCGCCGGGTGCGCACCGGTCGCCGGCAAGCAGCTCATCGCGCTGACCGACGACAAGAAGCTCCAGAACTCCGACAACGTCCTCCCGGCGATCAACAGCAAGGTGGCCAACCCACAGCTGATCGCCGCGCTCGACAAGGTCTCCGCGACGCTCGACACGCCGAAGCTGGTCCAGCTCAACAAGGCGGTCGACGTCGACCGCAAGACCCCCAAGGTCGCGGCCGAGGAGTTCGCCAGCGCCAACAACCTCACCGCGGGCATCGCCAAGGGCCCGGGTGGCGAGATCGTGGTCGGCGCCGCGAACTTCAGCGAGAGCCAGATCCTGGGCGAGCTGTACCGCATCGCGCTCACCGGCGCCGGCTACCAGGTCAAGGTGCAGCAGATCGGCAACCGGGAGCTGTACGAGCCGGCGTTGGAGAAGGGCGAGGTTCAGGTCGTCCCGGAGTACGCGTCGACGATGGCCGAGTTCCTCAACACCAAGGCCAACGGCCAGAACCCCCCGCCCGTCTCCTCGCCTGACATCAACACCACGGTGACGGCGCTCAAGGCCGAGGGCGACAAGGTGGGCATCACCTTCGGTGCCCCGGCCGCCGCGCAGGACCAGAACGCCTTCGCGGTGACCCAGGAGTTCGCCGACAAGTACGGCGTACGGACCCTCTCCGAGCTGGCCGCGAAGTGCTCCGGCAGCGCCACCGTGCTGGGCGGCCCGCCGGAGTGCCAGCAGCGGCCGTTCTGCAAGCCGGGCCTGGAGAAGACCTACGGCCTCTCGGTGGGTTCGTTCTCCTCCCTGGACCAGGGTGGACCGCTGACCAAGAACGGTCTGCGTGAGGGCAAGATCAGTGTGGGCCTGGTCTTCTCCTCGGACAGTGCGTTCGCCACGAGCTGACGCTCTGCTACGGCGTGTGACGGACGCCCCCGCCCCGCAGGGGCGGGGGCGTCCGTCCGTCCGGGAACCGTTCCCTCCGGTGCGGATCGTCGGTAGGCTGCACTCCCATGCCAGCCCCGGTCACCTCCGACGCCCGGCGTCAACCGCTTCTGCTGACCGTGCTCTTCTGGGGCGGCGTGGCGCTGGCGCCCGTCGCGGCGTTGATTCTCCTGGTGGCTGACGGTAACGGTCCGCTGCGTCTCGCGGCGGTGCTCGCCATCGTGGCGGTGGTCCTGATCGGCCTCTCCATCGCGCTGCGCCCCGACGGGGACGGCACATCGGCGCGGGCCGACGAGCTGCTGGAGGAGATCGAGGAGTTGCGCCGGGAGTTGCGCGCCGAGATCGTGGCCGCCGCGCAGCGCGGTAACCAGGCGCTCGACCAGGCGCAGCGCGCCCAGGACGGGATCGCCGCGGTCCGTCGCCGCCTCGACGCCACCGGTGCGGCCCTCGCTGGCGCCGCCCCGGCCGCCGAGCCGGCGGCGGCCAGCCGGGCCCGCGTGCCGTCCGTCGAGCCGGTGGACGACACCCCACCCGCCCGCAGCCGGGTACCGGTCCCCGGCGACATCCCGGCCGCCCGGGTGCGGGTACCGGCTCCGGGCGAGGCCGCCGGTCGGATTCCGGCCCCGGCCACGGACGAGGACGCCCCTCGGGTGCGGGTGCCGGCACCGGACGAGGCGGCCGGTCGGTGGGGACGCGACGACCGTGCCGACGACGAACCGGCGTACCGCCACCGCGCCGCGGATGCTCCCGAGCCCACCGCCGGCAGCGTGTACGGCGCCACTGCGCGCCCGCCGGAGCACGACCGGGCGCGGGAGTACAACCCGCCGCGCGAGTACGACCGCCCGCGTGAGCGCGACCGCCCGGAGTCGACGCACCGGCCGGTCGGCGTGGTCCGGCACACCGAGACCGTGCACGTCACGACCCGGCACACCGTCGTCGACGGCGGTCCCGCCGAGTCGGGTGGGCGCTACGGCGCCGGGTACGGCGGCCAGTGGACCCCGCCGGCCCAGGAATGGACCCGGGGCGGCGGCGCCCAGGGGCGTGCCCGTTCCTGGGACGACGCGCAGGAGCCCCGGTCCGAGTACGCCGACGACGACCGCGAGCGCCGCGCCGACGACCGGTCCTGGGGTACGCAGCACGCCTCTCGGGGGGAGCCGGCCCCGGTTGGCCCCCGCGACGGTTCGGGATGGGGCGGGCCCGATCGTGGCGACGAGGTGCCCCGCAGGACGGCTCGCGCCGACGAGCCGGAGTGGACCGACCAGCGCGACGCCTACGCGCCGGCCGACGAGTCCGCGTGGGACGGTCGTTCGCAGCGCCGTGGCTGGTCGGAACAGGCCGAGCCGGAGCGCGCCGGCGCCCCGCAGCCCGGTCCCGCCCTGCGCGCGGACGACACCGGCGAGTACTGGTCCCAGCTTCGGGCCGGCGACCGGTGGGCGGCCGTCCGCGACGACGACAACGGCCGTGAGCTGCACGTCGGGGAACGCCGGGCCGAGGTGCACGCCGACGCCACGGGCACCGAGTACCGGATGGCGGACCGTTGGGCGTCCGTCCGCCACGAGGACGCCCGCCGCCACGAGGATCCGCGCCGGCAGGAGGACGCCCGCCGGCACGAGGATCCGCGCCGGCACGAGGATCCGCGCCGGCAGGAGGACGCCCGCCGCCACGAGGATCCGCGCCGGCAGGACGAACCTCGGCCGGCGTTGCCGGTCGGTGGCGTGGCCGTACCGGACGAGTGGCGTCCGCCGCGTCAGCGCGGCCACGAGCCGGAACCCGCCCCCGAGCGGGGTGGCCGCCGCCGGGTCGAGGAACGGTACGGCTACCCGCCGCAGGACGACGCGCCCCGTGCCGGCGGCGCCCCGATCACCGACCGCTGGCGCTGATCCCGGTCACTTGTCGATGTCGCCGACCACGAAGAACATCGAGCCGAGGATGGCGATCAGGTCCGGTACGAGGCAGCCGGGCAGCAGGGTGGCCAACGCCTGCACGTTCGCGTAAGACGCGGTGCGCAACTTCAACCGCCACGGCGTCTTCTCACCCCGCGACACCAGGTAGTAGCCGTTGATGCCGAGCGGGTTCTCCGTCCAGGCGTACGTGTGGCCCTCCGGCGCCTTGAGCACCTTCGGCAGGCGGGTGTTGATCGGCCCGGTGAGCCGGTCCACCCGGTCCAGGCACTGCTCGGCGAGGTCCAGCGACGCGTACACCTGGTCGAGCAGCACCTCGAAGCGGGCGTGGCAGTCCCCGGCGGTCTTGGTGACCACCGGGACGTCCAGCTCGTCGTACGCCAGGTAGGGGTCGTCGCGGCGCAGGTCCAGGTCGAGGCCGGAGGCGCGGGCGACGGGCCCGGACGCGCCGAACGCGGCGGCGTCGGCGGCGGACAGCACGCCCACTCCGACGGTACGGGCCAGGAAGATCTCGTTGCGCCGGATCAGGTGGTCCAGGTCGGGCAGCCGTCCGCGTACCTCGCCGATGGCCGCACGGGCTCGTCCCGTCCAGCCGTACGGAACCTCTTCCTTGAGGCCGCCCACCCGGTTGAACATGTAGTGGATCCGGCCCCCGGAGACCTCCTCCATCACCGCCTGGATGGTCTCCCGTTCCCGGAACGCGTAGAAGACCGGTGTGATCGCGCCGATCTCCAGCGGGTATGAGCCGAGGAACATCAGGTGGTTGAGCACCCGGTTCAGCTCGGCGAGGGCCATCCGCAGCCAGGTGGCCCGCTCGGGCACCTCCATGCCCATCAGGCGTTCCACGGCGAGCACCACGCCCAGCTCGTTGGAGAACGCCGACAGCCAGTCGTGCCGGTTGGCCAGCACGATGATCTGCCGGTAGTCGCGTACCTCGAAGAGCTTCTCCGCACCCCGGTGCATGTAGCCGACGATCGGTTCGCAGGCGACCACCCGTTCGCCGTCGAGCACGAGCTTCAGTCGCAGCACGCCGTGCGTCGACGGGTGCTGCGGGCCGATGTTGAGCACCATGTCGGTGCCGAGCTGCTGACCGCCGGTGCCGGCGACCAGCCCGGCCCCGGTGCCGACGGTCAGTTCACGGAGGTCCCCGGCGTCGGTGCTCATGCCCGTCATCGTGCCACGGCCGTCGGTAGCCCGATGCCGACCGGTTGGCGCAGCCACCAGTGCCCGCCGAGCCCGGCCGGGTCGGTCAGCTCGGCCACCGCCGACGCCGCGGCCAGCGCCCGCACGTAGCCGGCCGGGTCGGTGCCGGCCAGGCCGAGCGGCGGTCGACCGCCGTCGGCCCCGAGCGCCCGCAGCGCCTCGGTCTGCAAGCTCAGGGAGTACGCGCACCGGGCGACCGCTGCGCCGGCGGAGGCGACCGAGTCCATGGCCACGTGCGCGGTGACATCGCTCGACGCGTCCGGCACCGGAGGCACCTGCCGCCCACCCCGGTAACCCGTCAACGTCCCATCCACCGGCCGCCCCTCCCGCAGGTGCCCATAGTCGACCGCCACCGCCAACCCGCGCCTGATCCTGCCCACCGCGTACCCCCAGGCTTCGTCGCGTGGTCTGCCGATTTCTGCGCGGTGGTCGGTGTGTGGGGTTTCCGGGCAGCCCGGCCGGCTCCGGGCGGTCAGGCTTGATCCCTGCGCCGGCCGGGCTGCCCCGAAGCCCGACCGGCTTCCGCTCGTCGCGTCCGTCGAGGCCGGACCACCGGTCACGTCACGGTCCGCACCGTGAGGGCTCGCCGGACTGGGCCACCAGGTGGTCAGCCAATCAAGATCAGCGGCGTTGACCGGCTCACCAACCGTCTCCAACCCGGTCGAGGGATCGACCAGCACATACCGCCACCCATCGTCGGTGTAAACGGCCACGTCCAACGGCACGTTGTCCAGCCACTCGGTCGCCAGCAACAGTCCGGTGATGCCGTCGGGGATCTCGGTGGTCCAGTGGATCTCCTTGGGCAGGTTCTCCGGGCGGCTGGCGTACTCGACTGCGGTGAAGCGGATCCGTTCCGCGAGCGACCGACGACCGGCGACCCACGACGGCCCATCGGGTGACCGACGGACGGCGGCCGCAGGAGTCAGGGTTTCCGGGGAGCCCGCCCACGCAGGGATCAAGCCTGACCGCCCGGAGTGGGCGGGCTCCCCCCGGAAAACCCCAAGGCCGAACCGCCAGATCAGACCCCCTTGGGGTGCCACACCGTCTTCGTCTCCAGCAGGGTCGTCATCCGGGTCACCCCGGGGTCGGCGGTCCAGTCGTGGTCGGCCGGGGCCGGTCGGAGCACCCGCTTCAGGTTCTCGGCCGCCTTGACCTCCAGCTCGCTGGCGAGCGACGCGTCGGTCACCCCGGTCAGGTCGATCGCGTTGACGTCCAGGTGCGCGGCCAACGTGGGCGCGGTCTCGGTGATCGCGCCGGTCAGGATGTTGACCACACCGCCGGGCAGGTCGGAGGTCGCCAGCACCTCGGCCAGCGTCACCGCCGCCAGCGGTTCGGACGGCGACGCCGCCACGACCACCGTGTTACCGGTGACGATCGCCGGGGCGATCACGCTGACCAGGCCGAGCAGCGCCGGGCGTTCCGGGGCGACCACCGCGACCACGCCGGTGGGCTCGGGCGCGGAGAGGTTGAAGTAGGGGCCGGCGACCGGGTTCGCGCCGCCGTACACCTGGGCGAGCTTGTCGGCCCAGCCGGCGTACCAGACCCAGCGGTCCACGGCGGCGTCCACCTCGTCGCCTCCGATGCCCAGCGCGACGAACTGCTCGCGGCGACCCTCCAGCATCTCGGCGGCCCGGTAGAGGATCTGACCCCGGTTGTACGCGGTCGCGCCGGCCCAGCCCTTCACGGCGGCGCGGGCGGCGACCACCGCGTCCCGGGCGTCCTTGCGGGAGGCCAGTGACACATTCGAGGACTGCACGAGATACGACCGTCCCGACTCGCTGCGCGGGAACTTCCCGCCGATGAAGAGCTTGTACGTCTTGCGTACCGCGACCCGCTCAGACATTGAGGTACCCCTCCAGCCCGTGCCGGCCGCCCTCGCGACCGTAGCCCGACTCCTTGTAGCCGCCGAACGGCGAGGTGGGGTCGAACTTGTTGAACGTGTTGGCCCAGACCACGCCGGCGCGCAGCCGGTCGGCCATCCACAGGATCCGGGAGCCCTTGTCGGTCCAGATGCCTGCCGACAGCCCGTACGGCGTGTTGTTGGCCTTCTCCACGGCCTCGGCCGGCGTGCGGAAGGTGAGCACCGACAGCACCGGCCCGAAGATCTCCTCGCGGGCGATTCGGTGGGCCTGGGTGACGCCGGTGAAGATGGTGGGCGCGAACCAGAAGCCACGGTCAGGCAGCTCGCACGGCGGCGACCAGCGCTCGGCGCCCTCGGCGGAGCCGGCGTCGGACAGCTCGCGGATCCGCTCCAGCTGGGCGGCCGAGTTGATGGCCCCGACGTCGGTGTTCTTGTCCAGCGGGTCGCCGACGCGGAGTTGGGCCATCCGCCGCTTGAGCGACTCCAGCACGCGGTCGGCGACGTTCTCCTGGACGAGCAGGCGGGAGCCGGCGCAGCAGACGTGTCCCTGGTTGAAGAAGATGCCGTTGACGATGCCCTCGACGGCCTGGTCGATGGGGGCGTCGTCGAAGACGATGTTGGCGGCCTTGCCGCCCAGCTCCAGGGTCAGCTTCTTGCGGGTGCCGGCGACCGACCGGGCGATGGCCCGGCCGACCTCGGTCGAGCCGGTGAAGGCGACCTTGTCCACGCCGGGGTGTTCGACCAGCGCGCGCCCGGTGTCGCCGGCGCCGGTGACGATGTTGACCACGCCGGCCGGCAGGTCGGCCTGCTGGCAGATCTCGGCGAACAGCAGGGCGGTCAGCGGGGTGGTCTCGGCGGGTTTGAGCACCACCGTGTTGCCCGCCGCCAGCGCCGGGGCGATCTTCCAGGCCAGCATGAGCAGCGGGAAGTTCCACGGGATGACCTGGGCGGCCACCCCGATCGGCTGCGGGTTCGGCCCGAAGCCGGCGTGACCGAGCTTGTCGGCCCAGCCCGCGTAGTAGAAGAAGTGCGCGGCGACCAGCGGCAGGTCGACGTCGCGGGATTCCTTGATCGGCTTGCCGTTGTCCAGCGACTCCAGGACGGCCAGCTCACGCGAGCGCTCCTGGATGAGCCGGGCGATCCGATACAGGTACTTGGCCCGGTCGCGGCCGGGCATCGGACCCCAAACCTTGTCGTACGCCTTACGGGCGGCCTTGACCGCACGCTCCACGTCCTCGGCGTCGGCCTCGGCGACCTCGGCCAGCACCTCCTCGGAGGCGGGGTTGATCGACTTGAAGCTGCCGCCGCTGGTCGGGTCGACGAACGTGCCGTCGATGAACAGCCCGTACGCGGGCTTGAGGTCCACCACCGAGCGGGACTCGGGGGCGGGGGCGTATTCGAACATCGGCTATCAGTCCAGGGTGAAGTAGTCGGGACCGGAGTAGGTGCCGGTCGTCAGCTTGGTGCGCTGCATCAGCAGGTCGTTGAGCAGGCTGGACGCGCCGAAGCGGAACCAGTCCGGGTCGAGCCAGTCCGGGCCGACGGTCTCGTTGACCATCACCAGGTACTTGATCGCGTCCTTGGTGGTCTTGATGCCGCCGGCCGGCTTCACGCCCACCTGTCGTCCGGTGGCCGCGCGGAAGTCGCGGACCGCCTCCAGCATGACCAGGGTCACCGGCAGCGTCGCCGCGACCGGGACCTTGCCGGTGGACGTCTTGATGAAGTCGCCGCCGGCCAGCATGGCCAGCCAGGAGGCGCGGCGCACGTTGTCGTAGGTGGCCAGCTCGCCGGTCTCCAGGATCACCTTGAGGTGGGCGTCACCGCAGGCGTCCTTGGTGGCCACGATCTCGTCGTAGACCTCCTGGTACCGCCCGGCCAGGAACGCGCCCCGGTTGATCACCATGTCGATCTCGTCGGCGCCGGCCTCGACGGCGGCCCGGACGTCGGCGAGCTTGATCTCCAGCGGCGCCTGGCCGGACGGGAACGCTGTCGCCACGCTGGCGAGGTGGACACCGGATCCGGCCAGCACCTCGGCGACGTACGGGACCATCGCCGGGTAGACGCAGACCGCGCCGACGTGTGGGCACGACAGGTCGGCCGGGTCCGGGCGCAGCGCCTTCGCGGCCAGCGCGCGCACCTTGCCGGGGGTGTCCGCGCCCTCGAGGGTGGTCAGGTCGACCATGCGGATCGCCAGGTCGATCGCCTGGGCCTTGGCGGTGGTCTTGATGGAGCGGGTGCCGAGCTGTGCCGCCCGCTGCTCCGCGCCGACCTGGTCCACGCCGGGCAGGCCGTGCAGGAAGGTCCGCAGAGCGGTCTCGGATCGTCCCAGCTCGGAGAGGTCCGACCGGGCCGACGTCGTTGTCGCCGTCATGCCGAGAAGTCTACGCACGGAACCGCGGAGTGATCTTGGTCACGGCGGCTGCGGGCGTGAGCGAGGTCGCCGGTCCGCCCGCACCCCCACCGGCACGCCGACCGGACGGGTAGGTTGAGCGATCGTGGACGTACACGTCATTGACCACCCGCTGGCCCAGTCCCGGCTGACCGCCATGCGGGACGCGCGCACCGACTCCTCGACGTTCCGGGCGGCGCTGCACGAACTGACCACCATGCTGGTGTACGAGGCGGCGCGCACCTTCCCCGTCGAGCGGTACCCGGTGCAGACCCCGGTCACCGGCACCGAGGGCACCCGGCTGGCGAACCCGCCGTTGCTGGTGCCGGTGCTGCGGGCCGGCCTGGGCATGGCGGACGCCGCGCTCGGCCTGCTGCCCGAGTCCTCGATGGGCTTCGTCGGCCTGGCCCGCGACGAGGAGACCTACGAGCCGCGCGCCTACATGGAGTCGCTGCCCCGGGACCTGGCCGGCCTGCCGGTGCTGGTGCTCGACCCGATGCTCGCCACCGGCGGCTCACTGGAGCACTCCTGTCGGCTGCTGGCCGATCGGGGCTGCACCGACATCACCGTGCTCTGCGTGCTCGCCGCGCCGGTCGGCATCGAGCGGCTGGAGCGCTCCGGCCTGCCGCTGCGCCTGGTCACCGCCTCGATCGACGAGGGCCTCAACGACAAGATGTTCATCGTCCCCGGGCTCGGCGACGCCGGCGACCGCCAGTTCGGTGGCATGCCCCGGTTCTGAGCGTGGCACCCGGTCGGTGCCGGGTCCGGCGGGTCCGCGCGCGGTGGTGCGCGGACCCGCTACCGTCTCCGGCCATGACTGGTGTTGCGCTCGCCGAGGAGCTGCTGCTCCTCGCCTACGACGACTCGACCGGCAAGGCGACCATGCCGCGGATCAGCCTGGACCTGGGCATGGCCGCCGCGGTGCTGGTCGAGCTGGCACTGGCCGGCCGGATCGCGTTCGCCGACGGGTCGTTGACCGTGATCGACGCGACGCCCACCGGCGAGCCGGTCACCGACGGGGTGCTCGCCCGGATCGCCGCCGACACCCCGCACACCCCGGCCTCGTGGGTGCAGCGCCTGCGGCACGGTCTACGCGACAAGATCCTCGGTGACCTGTGCGCCCAGGGTGTCGTCCGCGATGTCGACGAGACCGAACTGGGCTTCATCCACGTACACCGCTACCCGGTGGTGGACACCTCCGTCGAGGCGGACACCCGCCGACGGCTCGCCGACGCGCTGGCCGGCGCGGCGGCCCCGGACGAGCGGACCGCCGCCCTCGCCACCCTGGTGGTCGTGCTGCGGATGGAGTCCGCGCTGGGCGTCAGCGGCGAGGAGGCCGCCACCGCCCGCCGCCGGTTGGAGGAGATCGCCACCGGGGCGGGCTTCTCCGGCCAGGTGAGCACCGACGACTCGGTGGTCCGCCCCTCGGTCGGCCTGGTCGTCGCCGCCCTGGCCACGGCGGTCGACGCGGCGCTCGGCAAGCGCGCCTGACCGTCGGCCCGCACCCGGTCAGATGCCGAGCGCGGCAGCGACGTCGGCCCGCAGCCGCGCGATCGCCGCGCCGGCCCGGCTCCGGGCGGCGGCGACATCGCCGTCGGGCACCGGCTCCACCACTTCGAGGTACGCCTTGAGTTTGGGCTCGGTCCCCGAGGGGCGAATCACCACCCGGGCCGTCGCGGTACGCAGGATCACCACGTCCGACTCGGGCAGCAGGTCCCGGACACTGTCGACCGGCTGGTCCAGCAGCGTGCCCGGGGTGGCCGTCCGGATCCGGGCCATCGCGTCGGCGATCTCCCGCAGGTCGTCGACCCGGACGGAGAGCTGGTCGGTCTGGTGCACGCCGAACTCGGCGGCCAGCTCGTCCAGCCGGTCGGTCAGCGTCCGACCCTGCGCCTTGAGGCCGGCGGCCAGCTCGGCCACCGTCAGCGCGGCGGTGATGCCGTCCTTGTCCCGGACGTGCTCCGGGGCGACGCAGTAGCCGAGCGCCTCCTCGTAACCGAAGACCAGCGGCGCGCTTCCGCCGCCCGCCCGCACGATCCACTTGAAGCCCGTCAGCGTCTCGTCGTAGGGCAGGCCCCGCGCCGCGCACATCGCCCGCAGCAGCGACGACGAGACGATGGTGGTGGCGTACAGCCCGGTCACGCCGCGTCGCATCAGGTGGTCGGCGAGCAGCACACCCACCTCGTCGCCGCGCAGCATCCGCCAGCCCTGTCCGGCCCCGGCCGCGCGGACGACCACGGCGCAGCGGTCGGCGTCCGGGTCGTTGGCGATGGCGAGATCCGCGCCGGTGGAGTCGGCCAGCGCGATCAGCCGGTCGACGGCCCCCGGCTCCTCCGGGTTGGGGAACGAGACGGTCGGGAACGCCGGGTCGGGCTCCGCCTGGTCGGGCACCACGCCGGGGACCGGGAAACCGGCCCGCGCGAACGTCGCGGTGAGCACCGCCGCGCCCACCCCGTGCAGCGGGGTGTACGCCACGGACAGGTCCCGTGGCCCGTCCGCGTCGATCACGGCGGTGGCCCGCTCGACGTACGCGGCGACGAGGTCGTCACCGAGCACCTCGCCGGCCCGCCCCAGCGGCACCTGGGTCAGCGGGCCGACCGCCCGGATGGCGGCCTCGATGCCGGCGTCGGCCGGCGGCACGATCTGCGCCCCGGCGCCCAGCTCACCACCCAGCTCCGCGCCGAGGTAGACCTTGTAGCCGTTGTCCTGGGGTGGATTGTGGCTGGCGGTGACCATCACGCCGGCCACCGCGCCGAGTTGACGCACCGCGTACGCGAGGACCGGGGTCGGCAGCGGGCGGGGGAGCAGCAGCGCCGCCCGGCCGGCACCGGTCGCCACCTGGGCGGTGCGTTCGGCGAACTGGCGGGAGCCGTGCCGAGCGTCGTACCCGATCACCAGCGGGCCGTGCCCACCCTGGGCCGCGAGCCACGTGACCAGACCGGCGGCGGCCTGGGTGACCACGGCGAGGTTCATCCCGTTCGGGCCGGCGCGCAGCGGACCGCGCAGGCCGGCCGTGCCGAAGGTCAGCGGGCCGGCGAACCGGTCGGCCAGCTCCGGGGCGCTCGCCGGCAGCCCGTCGAGCACCGCCGTCAGCTCGTCCCGGCTGGTCGGGTCGGGATCGTCGGCCAGCCAGCGCCGAGCTTGCTCGCGAATGTCGTCGATGTCAGTGGTGTCCGCCGCCATGCCCCTTGATAGCACGACGGCGGATCACCGCTGCCGGTTCCCTCCGGCTCAGCCGTTTCCGGTGAGCTGGAACGTCTTCACCATCTCGTCGAAGATCGGCTTGCTCTCGGCGAACGCGTCCTCGGTGGCGGAGAGGTAGAACGAGTACGACTTGCCGTCCTTGACGACCGCGCGCCACACCCCGTGGCGCATCTCGCCACCGGAGCCGCAGGTGTACTCGAATTCGACGCCCGGGCTGCCCGCCAACTGCTGCTCGGCGATGGCCACCTGCTCGTACGGCTTCTTGCAGTTGGTGCTCTTGGTGCGGAGGAAGTTCTGCGCGCTCTCCGCCCAGCGGGTGGGCGTCCCGGTCCACTTCTCGGTGAGGATCCGGATCTTGCGACCGTCGTCCTCCGGGTCGATGTAGTCGGTGTACGAGCCGCCGGTGGCCTTCTTCCAACCCTTCGGCACCATCACCTGGATGCCGCGGGCCGTGTGCTCCTGCATCTCGACGGCGGGGCCCGCCG
Source organism: Micromonospora sp. NPDC049662 (assembly GCF_040675055.1). NCBI lineage: Bacteria > Bacillati > Actinomycetota > Actinomycetes > Micromonosporales > Micromonosporaceae > Micromonospora > Micromonospora sp. NPDC049662. The sequence goes on along the minus strand of NZ_JBFAOC010000018.1, from coordinate 21,939 downwards.
GGGCGGACGGGGTCGGCTGCGCCTGCGGGGTGCTCGGCGCGGGGTCGTCCCCGCCCGACAGCGCCACGATGCTGATCAGCAGCAGCACGACCAGGCCACCGGCTGCGGCGAGCTGGACCTTGCGCGGCCAGCCCTTCGCCGTGGTGACGAGTTGACCACCGGTCGCGCGGACCTTGTCCAGGGCACTGCCGCCGCCGGCGGTCGGGGGCGGCGTCGTCGTCCAGGGCTGGCCGGTGCCCGGAACGGACCACTGGTTGCCGCCGCCGTAGGTGCCGCCGATGCGCTGGGTGGCCTCGGGCGCCCCGTAGCCGACCTGCTGGGTGGCGTCGGGCCGGTTGCCGTAGGTGACCCGCTGGGTCGCGTCGGGGTGCGCCCCGGCGTCCACCCGCTGGGTGGCGTCCGCGCCACCGCCGTAGGTGCGCCCGGTGGCGGGGCGACCCGCGCCGGGCATCGCGCCGGTGGGGGTGTGCAGCGGGCCGGCGAGCGCGTCCGCGCTGGTCTCGTCAAGGGCTGCGGCGGCGGCCGCGCCGGCCGGCTGCGGGCGTTCGCCCCGGCGCAGCGCGGCCAACCGGTCGGTCAGCGACTCGTCCGGGGCGAGCATGGCCCGGCCACCGATCTGGTTGTCCGACTTCGACTCCGGCTGGGCCGGCTGGTGGACGGGGGCCGGACGCTGCTGCACCGGCACCACGGCGTACGGGTCGGTGACCGAGTGCACGGCGGTGGCGGTGCTGCCCAACGGGCCGGCGAGCAGCTCCCGCAGCATGCCCCGGGAGGTGTGTACGTCCAGCCGACGGGCCGGGTCCTTCTCCAGCAGGCCCATCAGCACCCGGGTCAGCGGGCCGCTGCGCTGCGGCGGGGCCGGCGGGTCCTCGACGACGGCGTGCATCGTCTCGATCGGGTCGCCCTTGTCGAACGGGGGACGCCCCTCGACGGCCGTGTAGAGCGTCACACCCAGCGAGAAGAGGTCGCTCGGCGGACCGAACTCCTGGCCCATGGCCCGCTCGGGCGAGATGAAGTGCGGGGAGCCGAGCACCATGCCGGGCGTGGTGAGCTGCACGTCGGTGGGCATCCGGGCGACACCGAAGTCGGTCAGCACGCAGCGGCCGTCGGAGCAGATCAGCACGTTGGCCGGCTTGACGTCGCGGTGCAGGACGCCGATGGCGTGCGCGACCTCCAGCGCGCCGAGCAGCGCGATGCCGATCTTGGCGACCGCGCGGGGCGCGACCGGGCCGTCCTCGATGACCATGTCGGCGAGGCTGCGGGCGTCCAGCAGCTCCATCACGATCCACGGCCGACCGGCCTCGGTGACCACGTCGTACACCTGCACCACGGCGGGGTGCTGGATGGCGGCGGCGGCGCGGGCCTCGCGCAGCGTCCGCTCGTACATGGCGTCGCGGTCGCTGGGCGCCAGGCCCGGGGGCAGGACGACCTCCTTCACCGCCACATCGCGGCGCAGCAGGGTGTCTGTGGCACGCCACACCGTGCCCATGCCGCCGTTGCCCACCGCGGACCGCAGCGAGTACCGGTCACCGATGGTGGTGCCGGGCGCTGCTCGTCCGCTGGCGGGACTTACCTGTCCGCCGCTCCACGTCGGGATCTGAGTCACAGAAAAGCCACCGGGGGAAATCGAGGGGGGCTGGGACACAACCCCCCTATCTTGCTGGTTCCGACGCCCGATGCGAAAGCCGACGCGGCGGACGTTTACCGAAGTCGACAGATCGTGCCCGAGCGTTCACCTCCCGTCGACCGGTCGAGACGCACTGTGCGGTATCCCTCACCCGACCTTGAGCCGGGGCGACCTACCATCCGAAGGATGAGCGAACGGCGGTCAAGCGAGTCCGGTTATCCGATCAAGGGCGTCTACACGGCGGCCGACCTTCCGGAGGACCTGGACACCCGGCTGGGCGGCCCGGGCGAGTTCCCGTACACCCGGGGGGTGTACCCCACGATGTACACCTCCCGTCCGTGGACCATGCGCCAGTACGCCGGCTTCGGCACCGCCACCGAGTCCAACGCGCGGTACCACCAACTGTTGCGGGCGGGCACGACCGGTCTCTCCGTCGCCTTCGACCTGCCGACCCAGATGGGGTACGACTCGGACGACCCGATCGCGCACGGCGAGGTCGGCAAGGTCGGCGTGGCCATCGACTCCATCGAGGACATGCGGCTGCTCTTCGCCGACATCCCGTTGGACCGGGTCTCCACCTCGATGACCATCAACGCTCCCGGCTCGGTGCTGCTGCTGCTCTACCAGCTCGTCGCCCAGGAGAACGGGGTCGCCGGCTCGGCGCTCAACGGCACCATCCAGAACGACATCCTCAAGGAGTACATCGCCCGGGGGACGTACATCTTCCCGCCGAAGCCGTCGCTGCGCCTGGTGGCCGACACGTTCGCGTACTGCCGCAAGGAGGTGCCGAAGTGGAACACGATCTCCATCTCCGGCTACCACATGGCCGAGGCCGGCGCGACGCCCGCGCAGGAGATCGCGTTCACCCTGGCCAACGGCGTGGAGTACGTGCGGGCGGCGTTGGCCGCGGGGCTCGCGGTGGACGACTTCGCCCCCCGACTCTCGTTCTTCTTCGTGGCCCGCACCACGCTGTTGGAGGAGGTGGCGAAGTTCCGCGCCGCCCGGCGGATCTGGGCCCGGCTCATGCGCGACGACTTCGGCGCCCGGGATCCGAAGTCGATGATGCTGCGTTTCCACACCCAGACCGCCGGTGTGCAGCTCACCGCCCAGCAGCCGGAGGTGAACCTGGTCCGGGTCGCGGTGCAGGGCCTGGCCGCGGTCCTCGGCGGCACGCAGTCGCTGCACACCAACAGCTTCGACGAGGCGATCGCGCTGCCCACCGAGAAGGCGGCCCGGCTCGCGCTGCGCACCCAGCAGGTGCTGGCGTACGAGACGGACCTGACCGCGACCGTCGACCCGTTCGCCGGCTCGTACGTGGTGGAGGCGATGACCGCCGAGATCGAGGCCGCCGCCGTGGAGTTGATGGAGCGGGTGGCCGACCACGGCTCGGCGGTCGACGCGATCGAGGCCGGGTTCCAGAAGCGGGAGATCGAGCAGTCCGCGTACCGGATCGCCCAGGAGATCGACTCCAGCGAGCGGGTGGTGGTGGGGCTCAACCGGTTCACGGTCGACGAGGAGGAGCCGTACGAGCCGTTGCGGGTCGACCCGACGATCGAGGCGGCGCAGGCCGAGCGGTTGGCCCGGCTGCGCGCCGGCCGGGACGCCGACGCGGTGACGCGGGCGCTGGCCGACCTGCGGGCCGCCGCCGAGGGTTCGGACAACGTGCTGTACCCGATGCGGGAGGCGCTGCGGGCCCGGGCCACGGTGGGCGAGGTCTGCGGCACGCTGCGCGAGGTGTGGGGGCAGTACCGGCCCACGGACCGGTTCTGACGCGACCGGCCGGTTCTGACGCGACCGCCCTCGGGTGTGTCCGCCCGGCTCCGGGGGTACGGCAACAGGTGGGCCGGAACGCACACGGTGTGCGGTCGGCGTCGGCGAGATTATGTGAGCGTCCTTGTCCGGCCCGTTGCGGAGCGTGGTCGTCTTATTGTCGGAGTGTAAGTTCATCACCCCGACTAATGCGACAATTCGCAGCGTAGGTCCAGGGGTGGTATCGCGACTCCCGGACACTCCGCTTGGTTACGCGTTGTAGGAGGTGAGGGGGCGGATGGCGGCGTTCGAACGCGATCTACCTGCGGTCCCGCACCTCGACGAGCGCGCTCAGCAGGGCATACGTGACGCTGCGCGGTCTGATCATCACCGTAACGAGGTTGCGCAGCGTCACCGTCGGAGGTCTAGGCTGTCTGCTGTCCCCGATGATCCATCCATCTCTAGTGATCGAGAATTCGACGTGACGAGTGCGTTGACGCTGCCGACCGGCGGCCAGCTGGCGTCGTCCTGGCTGGAGACCCCGCCGGGGGCCCAGCCCCTGCCCCGCGACCTGGACCACCTGCTCGCCCTACGGGTACCCGGGCTCATCGCCACGCGCCGTCACCTTCACTCGCACCCCGAGTTGTCCGGTACGGAGTTCGAGACGGCGGCCCTGATCGCCCGGGAACTCTCGCTGGCGGGCCTGAACCCCCGGCTGCTGCCCAAGGGCAACGGCGTGATCTGTGACGTCAACGGTCGTCCGGACGGCCCGGTCATCGCGCTGCGCGCCGACATCGACGCCCTGCCGCTCGACGACCCCAAGGACGTGCCGTACCGCTCCACCGTCGAGGGCGTCTGCCACGCCTGCGGCCACGACGTGCACACCTCGATCCTGCTCGGCGTCGGCATGCTGCTGGCCCAGCTCGCCGACCTCGGCGAGCTGGACGGCCGGGTCCGGCTCATCTTCCAGCCGGCCGAGGAGATCCTGCCCTGCGGCTCGTTGGAGGTCATCGAGGCCGGCGGCCTGGACGACGTGGTGCAGATCTTCGCGCTGCACTGCGACCCGAACCTGCCGGTGGGCCAGGTGGGCCTGCGCGTCGGCCCGATCACGGCGGCCGCCGACAACGTCACCGTCCGGCTCTCCGGGCCGGGCGGGCACACCGCCCGTCCGCACCTGACCGTCGACCTGGTGGACGCGCTCGGCCGGCTGGTCACCGAGGTCCCGGCCCTGGTCAGCCGTCGGGTGCCGGCCAACAGCGGGCTGCTGCTGGTGTTCGGCCACGCCTCGGCCGGCACCCGTTACAACGTCATTCCCTCCGAGGCGTGCGCCTCGGGCACCCTGCGGGTGATGGACCGGGACACCTGGGAGCAGGCTCCCAAGATCGTGGCTCAGGTGGTGCGGGACGTGATCGCCCCGACCGGCGCGACCGTCGACCTGGAGTACCTGCGCGGCCGACCGCCGGTCAGCAACGACTCGCGGGCCATCCAGGTGCTGACCGCCGCCACCAGCGCGGCGCTGGGCCCGGACGGCGTCGCCGAGACGCCGCAGAGCATGGGCGGCGAGGACTTCTCCTGGTACCTGGAGTACGTCCCCGGCGCCCTCGCCCGCCTCGGCGTGGGCCGGATCGGCCCCAACGTCGACCTGCACCGCGCGTCCTTCGACGTGGACGAGCGGGCCATCCCGGCCGGCGTACGCGTCATGGCGCAGACCGCGCTGCGGGCACTGGCGGCGGCGCGCTGACCTCGGCGACCTGCGCCGGCGACCGGCGTCGCCGGCGCAGCGCCAGCAGCAGGACCGCCAGGGGTACGCCGACCGCCACCAGCCATGGCAGCAGCGCGCCCAGAACGGTGAGCAGGACGGTCATCGAGGTGACGAACGCCTCCCAGCCGCCCTTGAGCCCGACCAGAAAGCCGGTCTCGGCCTTCTCCTCGCTGGCCTTCGCCGCCGGCCCGGCCAGCGACACCGTGATCGTGGACAGCGCCGTCAGGTCGGCCAGCCGACGCTTCTTGGCCTCCAGCGAGGCCAGGTCCGCCTCCCGGCGACCCAGCTCGTTCTCCAGGGACACCAGGTCGGAGATCGAGTTGGCGCGGGCGAGCAGCCGTCGCGCGCTCTCCACGCGCGCCCGCTGCGTGATGATCCGGGCCTCCAGGTCGACGGTCTCCTCCGTGACGTCCTGGGTGTTGATCTCGCGGCTCTGCTGTCGACCGAGCTTCGCGACCTCCTCCACCACCGCGCCGAACTTGGCGGCGGGCACCCGCAACTCCAGCTCGGCCACCGCGTCGGCCTCGGCGCTGCGCCGCTGGTCCCCGCCGACGAAACCACCCGCCCGGGTGACCACCGCGCTTACCTCGCGGGCCGCCGCGTCCACATCGGTCACCTGCACCCGCATCGATCCGGTGTAGATGATCGCCCGCTGGTCGACCCGCAGATCCGGAGCGCCCGCCCCGGCGGTCCCCGCTGCCTGCGCGCCGCTGCCCTTGTCGAGCGCGGCCTGGGGGGCCTCGGCCGCCGTACCCGCCGAATCCGCTGATCCGCTGTCGCCGGCGCTGCACCCCACGAGGGCCAGCGCCGCCACAAGTGTTCCCGCCGCCAGGAGTGCCCACCGGCGTCGCCCTGTCCGTCCGTCCATCCCCGCTCCCATCGTCGTCAGCTTCAGTGGCGATAGTTCGGACGCGACGCGTCCACCCGCTGGTTCCGGCAGACTGCGCTGAGGACATCACGATTCGATAAGTCGAGGAGTCACGATGCGGCTCACCAAGTACGCCCACTCCTGTGTCCGGGTGGAACACGACGGCGGAGTGCTTGTGGTCGATCCCGGAGTGTTCAGCGATCCCGCGACGGCGCTCGACGGCGCGGACGCGGTGCTCGTCACCCACGAGCACCCGGACCACCTCGACCCGGCCGCGGTGCGCCTCCAGCTCGACCGGCGGCCGTTCCCGATCTACGGGCCCGGCGCGCTCGCCGACACCCTGGGCGACGCGGCGGAGGCGCTGTGCCCCGTCGAGCCCGGCGAGTCGTTCACCGCCGCCGGGGTCGCGGTCCGCGCGTACGGGGGACGCCACGCGGTCATCCACGCCGACATCCCGGTGGTCGACAACATCGGTTACCTGATCAACGACGTGGTCTACCACCCCGGCGACTCGCTCGTCGTACCGCAGGAGACGCCTGTCGACACGCTCCTCGCGCCGATCCACGCACCCTGGTCGAAGTTCTCCGAGGTGCTCGACTTCATCCGGGCGGTCGCCCCGCGCCGCGCGTACGCCGTGCACGACGCCCTGCTCAACCACAACGGGTTGGGCGTGCTCAACCGGCAGTACGCGGCGCTGTCCGGCACCGAGTACCAGCGTCTGGAGCCCGGCACCCGGGTGGACGTCTGACGCGATGCCCGGCCCCTCCACGGAGTTGGTGCGGCAGCTCTACCGCACCCCACCGGACCGGTTCGTGGCGGCCCGGGACGCCGCGGTGGCCGAGGCCCGGAGAGCCGGGGACCCGACCACCGCCCGGCAACTGGCCCGGCTGCGTCGTCCCACCGTCGCCGCCTGGCTGGTCAACCTGCTCGCCATCGAACGACCCGAGCTGGTGGACGACCTGGTCGGTCTCGCCGACGCGCTACGGGCAGCCCAGCGGGAGCTGCGCGGTCCCCGACTGCGGGAGTTGTCGGCCCAGCGCCGTGCGGTGGTCGCGGCCCTGGTCGCCGAGGTCCGTACGCTCGCCGCGGCGGAGCCCGAGGCGCCACCGGCCGGCCGGCTGCCACTGGCCGAGGTGGAGGCGACCCTGAACGCCGCGCTCTCCGACGCCGACGTCGCCGAGCAGGTACGCGCGGGGCGTCTGCTCCGCTCGGCCACCTACGCCGGCTTCGGCGAGGTGCCCCGACCGCAGTTGCGACTGGTCACCGGCGACGAGGAGGAGCCGCCGGCTCGACGGCCGGGCGCCCAGCGCGAGGGCCCGGAGCCGAACCGCCGTACCGACCGGGCCGGGGAGCGTGCCGCGCAGGCCGAGCGGGCGGCGCAGCGAACGGCTCGGGCCGAGCGGGCCCGCCGCCGTCGGGCCCTGGACCGCGAGTTGGACCGTGCCCGCGCCGACCAACAGCGGGCCGAGGACGAGCTGGCCGAGGCGGTCGGGCAGGAGCGCGACGGGGTTGCCGTACTCGATGGGATCGAGACGGAGCTGGCCGAGTTGGAACGTCGGCGCGCGGTGGCGGAACAGGACCTGAGCCGGGCGAAGCTGGCCCGGCGTGCGGCCGAACGGGCGGTGACCGTGGCCCGCCGCCGGGCGGGCGAGGTCGAGGCGGCCGTCGAGGCGTTGGTGGCCGAAGAGGGGGATGCGGACGCGGGCGGCGGGGCGGCAGACTGACATCGATGGACGACGACGAGTGGGTGGGCCGTCTGCGGGCGGCCGTCCCCGAGCCGCGAGCGCGGGTGGCGTCCGGATGACGCCGGAGCAGCTCGCCGCCGCCAGCAAACCCGCCGTCCTCGACCTCGGCGACGGGTTCAGCAGGTGTCCGAGCACGCTGCGTCGGGCTCGGCTGCTCGGCATCTCCGGCTGGGCCTTCTACATCAGCGGTCGGGCCGGGGCGCTCGGCGACGTACGCGCGGAGACGGCCGCCGCGGCGATCGGCTTCGTCGCGCCGGACGCCGTGGCGGACGGCTGGGACGCCGCCGCCCGGGTCCTGCCGCCGGTCGAGGTGGCCGCCGCGAGTCTCGCCGAGTGCTGCCGGTGGGGGACGGAGATGCTGGGCGTGCTCTCCGGGATCGAGCGCCTGGCCGACCTCGTCGAGCGGGCGGTCGCCGCCGCCGACACCAGCGGCATGCCGCTCTTCGCCGCGTGGCGGGCCATGCCGCTGCCGGACCACTCTCCGGGCGCCCGGAGCGCGGCCGGGCTGCGGCTGCTGCGTGAACACTTCACGGGCGCCTACCTGCTGGCGGTGCGGGCCGCCGGCATGACCCCGCTGGAGGCGGTGCTGGCCGGGCCGGAGGGCGAGGCCGGCGCGGTGGCATGCGGCTGGCCGCCGCCGTACCCCGCGGTCGGGCCGTTGGTGCGTCGGCGGCTGTGGGCGGAGGCAGTGACCAACCGGCTGGCCGCGCCGGCGTTCGCGGCGCTCGGCCCGGCCGACGGCACCGAGCTGGTGGAGCTGCTGCACCACACCCGCGCCGGCCTGGGGTGAACGCCCCGGCCAACGCCGATGTCAGAAGCGATGGAAGTGTAGAACATCTGGTTCTACACTTGTTCGTATGGAGCGCATCGGTGTTCGCGAACTCAACCAGAACACGAGTCAGGTGTTGGCGCGGGTAAGTGGAGGTGAGACGGTCGAGATCACCGATCGCGGACACCCGATCGCCCGACTCGTACCCGTCAGCGACGACAGGTCGATGCTGGCCAAGCTGGTAGCGGCCGGGCGGGCCGTCGCCCCTACCGGCGGCGGTCCGATGCCGCTTCCGCCAAAGCTGGGTGACGAGGCGGTCGATGTGGCCGCCGACCTCAGCGCCATGCGTGACGAGGAGCGCTGGTGATCTATCTCGATTCCGCCGCCGTCGTCAAGCTGGTCAGGCAGGAGGCGTGCAGCGCCGACCTCGTCTCCTGGCTCAACACCCACCCCGACGTGCCATTGGTGTCCTCCGCCCTCGTCGAGGTGGAGGTGCCCAGGGCCCTGCGCCGATCCGCTCCGCAAGCGTTGATCGGGGTGCCCGCAGCCGTCGGACGGCTCTTTCGATTGGAGATAGACAGTACGATCCGCGCCACCGCGGCCGCGTTCGCCGAACCCGTGCTCCGCAGTCTCGATGCCATCCACCTGGCCACCGCCCAGGTCCTGACCAACGAGTCCGGCACCGCACTCGTCGCCTTCGTCACCTACGATCGCCGACTGCTCGACTGCGCCAAGGAAGCAGGGTTGCCCGTCGCGAGCCCTGGCCAGAACTGATCGACTGGTCGGCCAACGCCGCCGCCACGGAAAATGGGCGGCGCTCCGGGCCGACGGCTGTCAGGATCTCCTGCCGTGACCCTTCCCGCCGGCTGGACCACGCGCCGGCCCACCCTCGACGACGTGCCGGCGATCCTCGCGGTGGTGCACGCCGCCGACACCTTCGCCATCGGCCATCCCGACTTCGACGCCGAGGATGTCGAGCAGGCGCTGACCGCGCCCCACTTCGACCCGAGCCGGGACTCCTGGCTGGCGCTCGACCCGGACGACACCGTCGTCGCCTGGGCGACGGTGGACAACCCGACCGGGGTCGGCCGGGAGTTCGTGGAGGTCTACGTCGACCCCGAGCGGGCCGCCACCCTCCGTGCGCCGCTGCTCGCCCGCCAGCTCGACCGGGTCGCCGAGCGCGCCGCGGAGCGGGGACTGCCGGCGCTCACCGCCCGCTGCGCGGTGTTCGCCCCGGAGCGCGACTGGGACCGGAACCTGCGGGCCGCGGGTTTCACCCTGGCCAAGCGGTACGTGCGGATGCGCCGCACGTTGGCCGACCTGCCCGCCGAGCCGGCGATGCCGCCGGGCGTGACGGTGCGGCCGGTCCGCTTCGACGACGAGGCCGAGCTGCGGGAGTTCCACCGGATCCACGACGCCGCCTTCGGCGACACCCCGGACCACGAGCCGCTGTCGTACGAGCGGTGGCGGGCCCGCATCGGTGACGTGACCGCCTGGGACGAGTGGTTCGTCGCCGAGGTCGACGGGGTGCTCGCCGGCGCGTTGCAATCCTCGGACCAGGCGCTCGACCAGCAGGAGGGCTGGGTGAAGAGTCTGTCGGTGCTGCCCGCGTACCGCCGCAGGGGTGTCGGTGCGGCGCTGCTGCGCCGCGCGTTCGCCCGCTACGCCGACAAGGGCCGGCAGTTCGCCGGCCTCGGCGTGGACCTCACCAACCCGACGGCCCCGGTGTCGCTCTACCGCTCGGTGGGCCTGCGGGAGACCGGGTGGACCGACATGTACGAGCGGGTCGTCCCGGCCGCCGGTGTGTGATTGACGACCCCGGCCGGGCCCGACGGGCGTCCGGATCGGCGCCGGTTGCAGACTGGGGGCGTGGGATGCGCGCTACGGGGACGCGGTGCCGGTAGGGCGGGACCGCAGCTCGGTGACGTAGTCGTCCGGCGCGCCCGCCTTCTCGGCGGCGTTCGCGATCTCGGACAGGTACCACGACGTCGGCAGGCCGCCCTCGTACCCGTCGAACACGTAGATCCACGCCGTGACGTCGCCGTCGAGGGTGGAGACCCGTACGTGCAGCTTGCGGTAGGTGCCGGCGGTCACGCCCTCGATCTCGTCGAGCTGCGCGGCGTCGTACGGGTGGATGTCGTAGATCGCCACGAACACCCGGTCGCCGGGGGACTCGACGACGGTGCTCACCGCGCCCTCCCAGCCGATCACGTCCTCCCCGGCGAAGGTCAGCCGCCACCCCTCCAGCCAGCCGGTGCCGACCATCGGGGAGTGCGGGCAGTAGGCCCGCATCCGGGACGGATCGAGGTTTGAGCCGTAGGCGGCGTGATGACCCACGGCGATGACGATAGCCCGGCGGATGGGTGGGGGAGAATACGACTGTGCGTGTCGGATGCGCTCGGGAGAAGAAAGTCACTGTGAGCACCAACGAAGGGCGAACGTGGTGAGCGCGAGGAGTGCAGCGCGGCGGAGCCCCGCAGTCGCGAGCGAAAGGATGGCGCTGTGAGCCGGATCGTGATCATCGGCGGTGGGCCGGCCGGGTACGAGGCGGCACTGGTCGCCGCCCAACTGGACGCCGATGTCACCGTGGTCGAGGCCGACGGCGCGGGTGGGGCCTGTGTGCTCTCCGACTGCGTACCGTCGAAGACCTTCATCGCCAGCTCCCAGGTGGTCACCGGCTACCGGGACACCGAGGAGTTCGGGGTGCACTCGGACGGCCTGGAGGCGGTGACCGTCGACGCGCAGGCCGTGCACGCGCGGGTGAAGCGGCTGGCGTTGGCGCAGTCCGCCGACATCCACGCCAAGCTGCTCAAGGCGGGTGTCACCTTCGTGGCCGGCACCGCCCGCCTCGGCGAGGACGCGCTCGGGCACACCCACCGCGTCATCGTCACGCCCGCGGACGGCGGCGAGGAGTACCCGATCGACGCCTCCACCGTGCTGGTCGCCACCGGCTCGACGCCCCGGCAGTTGCCCACCGCCGTACCGGACGGCGAGCGCATCCTGACCTGGCGTCAGGTGTACGACCTGTCGGACCTGCCGGAGCACCTGATCGTGGTCGGCTCGGGTGTGACCGGCGCCGAGTTCGCCAGCGCGTACCTCGCGATGGGGGTGGAGGTCACCCTGGTCTCCAGCCGCGACCGGGTGATGCCGCACGAGGACGCCGACGCGGCGTCGGCCATCGAGCGGGTGTTCCGTAACCGGGGCATGAACATCCTCAACAACTCCCGGGCCGACGCGGTGCGGCGAACCGCCGACGGGGTCGAGGTGGAGCTGTCCGACGGGCGCAGGGTCACCGGTTCGCACGCTCTCATCGCGGTCGGCTCGATCCCGAACACCGCCGACCTAGGCCTGGCCGAGTACGGCGTGGAGCTGGGCCGGGGCGGTTACGTCACGGTCGACCGGGTCTCCCGGACGAACGTGCCCGGCATCTACGCCGCCGGTGACTGCACCGGCGTGCTGCTGCTGGCGAGTGTGGCCGCCATGCAGGGTCGGATCGCCATGTGGCACGCCCTCGGCGAGGCCGTCCGCCCGCTGCGGCTGCGGACCGTCGCCGCGAACGTCTTCACCGACCCGGAGTTGGCCACCGTCGGCGTCTCGCAGGACGAGGTCGACGCGGGCAAGGTGCCGGCCCGGCAGGTGATGCTGCCGCTGTCCGGCAACGCCCGGGCCAAGATGGACGACCTGTCCGACGGCTTCGTGAAGTTGTTCTGCCGCCCGGCGAGCGGTCAGGTGATCGGCGGCGTGGTGGTCGCCCCGAAGGCCAGCGAGCTGATCCTGCCCATCACCATGGCCGTGGAGAACAATCTGACGGTCAACGAGCTGGCCCAGACGATCACCATCTACCCCAGCCTCTCCGGCTCCATCACCGAGTCCGCCCGCCAGCTAATGCTCCACGAACTGGAGTAAGCGCCCGCGCCCCATCCTCGTCGATCATGGACTTGTGGTGGCCGTTATGCGGCGTCACACCCCTTTCGTGGGGCACCACAACTCCATGATCGACGGGTGCACGCCGGACCTGGGTCACCGCGACCGTCGCCAGGACCGCTACCTCGGTGAGGATCAGGAGGCGTTCGGCCAGGCCGATGAGCAGGCGGTCTCCGGGGTAGGCGGACCAGACCATCGCGGCCGACAGGGCCAGGCTGAGCACGACCAGGGCGCGTAGCGTCCTGGCGGTGGGCGTCAGGTCGGGGCGACGCGCGAGCAGCCAACCGCCGACGGGGAGAGCCAGGAAGGCGACCACCGACGCGTACCGGTGCACGTAGGCGGATGCGGTCATGGCGGTGCCCGGCTCGTTCGTCGGCACCACGGCGGCCAGCAGCAGCCCCGCGACCCAGGCGACGAGCAGCAGTTCGGCCGCTCGGCCGGGCGGCGGGCCGGTACGACGCAGCCCGTACATCACCGCCGCGGTGGCGAGCGCCAGCACCACCATGGCGACGTCGATGACACCGCCCCGGTCGGAGACGGCGAAGTCGCTGATGGTCAGCGCCCACGGGTTGAGGTCGTCGTTGACTTCCAGGTGGCCGATCACGGTGAGCAGCGCCGCCACGGCGATCCCGCCGAGGGCCAGCAGGCCGGTACTCCGGGTTTCAGGCATGCCTCAGCCTGTCGCCGCGAACACCCCAGCCAGATCCGGGACCGCCACCGACTTGGCCCCCAAAACCCACCCCTAGAGGCCGGTCCGCCCTCGCCCCCGCCCCCGCCCCCGCCCCAGCGCTCGCCCCCGCCCCCGCCCCCGCCCCCGCGCTCGCCCTCGCGATCTTGCACTTTCGGCTGCCGTTATGCGGTTATCCGCCACAATTGCCGCGACCGAAAGTGCAAGATCGCGGAGAGTGGAGAGTGGAGAGCGTGCACTCAGTCGACGGGGCCTTCGGCGGCGGCGCGGGCGTGCCGGGCGCTGACCAGGGTCATCGCCCAGCCGGCCGCCGCGAAACCGGCCGCCGCGGCGACGGCGATGATGGCCAGCCGCCAGGCCGACTCGGTGAGCGCGGTGCCGCCCAGGTGTCCGATCAACGCGCCGTAACTGGCCCAGCCCAACGCGGCGATCATCTCGTAGAGCGCGAACAGCCGGTACGGGTAGCGGCTGCGGCCGGCCGAGAAGCAGGCCGCCATCCGTCCGCCCGGCACGAACCGGCAGAGCAGGATGACCAGCGGGCCGGGTTGTCGGAGGCCCTGGGTGACCCGGCTGGCGACGCGGCGGGCGCGGCTGAGCTCCGCGTGCCGGGGTGCCCGCCGGTCCGGGGCGAGCCGGCCGAGCAGGTAGCAGGCCAGATCACCGGCGAACACGCCGAGCGCGCCCACGGCGATGGTGACCGGCAGGCTGAGGCCGCCGTACACGGTCAGCGCGCCACTGGTGATCATGACGATCTGGGTGGGGATGACGGGTACGAAGGCGTCGGCGACGAGGAGCCCGAGCAGCACCAGGTACGCCCACGTCGGCGACGCGACGTCAGTCAGTAGTTCGGGCACGCCTGCCACCTCGCCGGATGCGGCCGATTGGGTGTCTTGAGCCTGACGGCATGGCCGGCGTCACGGTGGAGGGGCCCGGGGCGTCGTGACCGCCGACACCACAGGGCCACCCTGTTCCAACGAGGCAGGCGTCCCGCTGGTGACGGTCCCAGCGCGGCCTGAGGTGGTCGCCGGATCGGCGTGCGTCGGCGTACCGTGGTCGGCGCGGCCCAGCACGCCGGGTCCCCCGTTCCTGACGATGCGGGCCGCTCAGGGCCGCCGGCGGGTCCCGCGCCGGCGGCCCGTCCCTCTTCCCGCCGCCGCAAATCCGGGTGCGTCCCCGACCGCCCGACGGGTAGCGTCGCGGCATGCGCAGCGCGAAACTGACGACGACGCCGGGTGTCCCCGGCGTGCCGCGCTGACGTAACCACCGTCGACCAGGCCCGGGGCGATCCGCCCCCGAGGGCCGTTCGGCGTTCGGTGTCCAGGTCGCCTCCGGGTCGTACCCGATCCAGGAGCCCGACATGATCGACCACCGTAGGCTCGGCCGTGAGCTGGACCTGTTCGTCTCCGACCCGCTGGCCGGCGCCGGCCTGCCCATCTGGTTGCCGGCCGGCGCCGCCGCCCGGCACGCCGTCGAGGAGTACGTCCGGGAGTTGGAGCGCCGCTCCGGCCACCGGCACGTCTACTCGCCGCCGCTCGGTAAGCGGGAACTCTTCGAGCTCTCCGGCCATCTCGGCTACTTCGCCGACGACATGTTCCCGCCGCTGCGACTGAGCGCCGACGACGAGTTCGTGCTCCGGCCGGCGCTCTGCCCGCACCACGCGTTGGTGTTCCGCGCCCGGGGCCGCTCCTACCGGGAGTTGCCGCTGCGCGTCGCGGAGCTGGGCGGGATGTACCGCGCGGAGCGTTCCGGGGTGCTCGGCGGTCTGTCCCGGGTACGCGCCATCTCCCTCAACGACGCGCACATCTTCTGCGCTCCCGAGCAGGTCGGCGCGGAGGTCACCGAGATCCTCGGGCTGATCCGCGCCGCGCACGCCGCGCTCGGCGTACGCCCGGCGGGGTTCCGGCTGTCGCTGCGCGGACCGGGCGGGAAGTACGTCGGCGACGACGCGCAGTGGGCCCGCGCCGAGGACCTGCTGCGGGGCGCGCTGGCGGGGGTGGAGTACGTCGAGGCGCCGGGCGAGGCCGCCTTCTACGGGCCGAAGATCGACATTCAGATCGTCGACGCGGCGGGCCGGGAGTCGACCATCTCCACCATCCAGGTCGACTTCGACAAGCCGGAGCGGTTCGACCTGTCGTACACCGACTCGGACGGCGGCCGGCGTCGGCCGGTGATGCTGCACCGCAGCCTGGTCGGCAGCATGGAACGGCTGTTCGCGTACCTCATCGAGGCGCACGAGGGCGCGTTCCCGGCCTGGTACGCGCCCGTCCAGTTGGTGGTGCTGCCGGTGGACGACCGGCAGGCCGACGCGGCTGCCGACCTGGCCCGCCGGGCCGTCGACGCCGGGCTGCGGGTCGAGGTCGACGCCGCCGGCTCGCTGGGCGCCCGGGTCCGGGACGCGGCCCGCCGCCGCGTCCCGTACCTCGGGGTCCTGGGTGCCTCCGAGGCCGCCGCCGGCGCGCTCGCCCTCCGGCTGCGCGACGGCCGTGCCCTGGCCCCGATGCCGGCCGACGCCGCGCTCGCCCTGATCGGCGGGCAGGTCGCCGCCCGCGCGGCCGACCTGCTCCCGCCGGGCTGACCCGCCCGCCGATCCGGTTGTGTGCACGACCGGCCGCCCTCAGACCGACGCCGGTTGAGCGGCGGTGGCCGGCTCCTCGTCGACCGCCGCGCCGGTGAACTGCGAGCGGTAGAGCCGGTGGTACGCGCCGTGCGCGGCGAGCAACTGCTCGTGGGTGCCCTGCTCGACGATGCGACCCTCCTCCATCATCAGGATCAGGTCGGCATCCCGGATGGTGGAGAGCCGGTGCGCGATGACGAAGCTCGTCCGGTCCGAGCGCAGCGCCGCCATCGCCCGCTGGAGCAGCACCTCGGTACGGGTGTCCACCGAGCTGGTGGCCTCGTCCAGGATGAGCAGGGACGGCTCGGCGAGGAACGCCCGGGCGATGGTGATGAGCTGCTTCTCGCCGGCGCTGACGTTGCTGCCCTCCTCGTCGATGACCGTGTCGTAGCCGTCGGGCAGGCTGCGCACGAACCGGTCCACGAAGGTGGCTCGGGCCGCGGCGACGATCTCCTCCTCGGTGGCGTCGGGTCGGCCGTAGGCGATGTTGTCGCGGATGGTGCCGCCGAACAGCCAGGTGTCCTGGAGCACCATGCCGATCCGGCCACGCAGGTCGTCGCGGCGCAGCGTGGTGACGTCCACCCCGTCGAGCGTGATCCGGCCGGCGTCCAGCTCGTAGAAGCGCATGATCAGGTTGACCAGGGTGGTCTTGCCGGCGCCGGTCGGGCCGACGATCGCCACCGTGTGCCCCGGCTCGGCCACCAGCGACAGGTCGTCGATCAGCGGCTTGTCCGGCGCGTACCGGAACGAGACGTGCTCGAACTCGACCCGGCCGTGCGGGTCGACGACCCGGGCCGGCTGGGCCGGGTCGGGACTCTGCTCGTCGGCGTCGAGCACGGCGAAGACCCGCTCGGCCGACGCCACCCCGGACTGGAGCAGGTTGGCCATCGAGGCGAGTTGGGTGAGCGGCTGGGTGAACTGGCGGGAGTACTGGATGAACGCCTGCACGTCACCGAGGCTCATCGCCCCGGAGGCCACCCGCAGACCGCCGACCACGGCGATGGCCACGTAGCTCAGGTTTCCGATGAACATCATCGACGGCATGATGATCCCGGAGATGAACTGTGCGCCGAAGCTCGCCCGGAACAGTTCCTCGTTCTTCGCGTGGAAGGCGGCCTCCACCTCGCGCTGCCGGCCGAAGACCTTCACCAGCTCGTGCCCGGTGTACGCCTCCTCGATCTGGCCGTTCAACGCGCCGGTGTGCGTCCACTGCGCGATGAACTGCTTCTGCGACCGCTTGGCGATGCGTTGGGTGACCAGCACCGACAGGGGCACCGCGACGAGTGCCACCAGGGCCAGCAGCGGCGAGATCCAGAACATCACGGCCAGCACGCCGATCACGGTCAGCAGCGAGGTGAGTAGCTGACTGAGGGTCTGCTGGAGGCTGGTGGAGATGTTGTCGATGTCGTTCGTGACCCGGCTGAGCAGCTCGCCACGGGGCTGCCGGTCGAAGTAGGGCAGTGGCAGTCGGTTGAGCTTCTCCTCCACCTCGGCGCGCAGCCGCAGCACCGTGCGCTGGACCACCCCGTTGAGCAGCCAGCCCTGCCACCACGCCAGCACGCTCGACGCCAGGTAGAGCCCGAGCGCCAACAGCAGCACCCGGCCCAGCGCGTCGAAGTCGATGCCCACCCCGGGCACCACGTCCATCCGGGACAGCATGTCGGCGAAGCTCTCGTTGCCGCTGGCCCGCGCCGCGGCGACGGCCTGGTCGGCGGTGGTGCCCGCCGGCAGTTGCCGACCGATCACCCCGCTGAAGATGAGATCGGTGGCGTGGCCCAGGATCTTCGGACCGGCCACGCTGAAACCGACGCTCACCACGGCCAGGGTGATGATCGCGCCCAGGTGCAGCCGGTGCGGGCGCAGCCGGCCGAGCAACCGTCGCGCCGACGGTCCGAAGTTCATCGACTTCTCGGCGGGCATTCCCGCGCTCATCCAGGGCGGGCCGCCGCCTGGTCGGCCCGCCGGCAGCCGCTTCGGCGTCTGCCCGTCGCCGCCGGGCTGCTGCGTGGCTCCGCCGCCGGGCTGCTCGGCGTCGCCGGTTGGCGTCCGCGGGTCGCCGGCCGGCTTCTGACTGGGTACGGCCGCGGCGCGCGGCTCGTTCCGCTCGCTCACGCCGCCACCTCCGCCGTCTGCTGGGAGGCCACGATCTCGGCGTACGTCGGGCAGGTCTCCAACAACTGGGCATGTCGTCCCACTCCGACGACCCCTCCGTTCTCGAGCACGATGATCTGGTCGGCGTCGACGATGGTGGACACCCGTTGGGCCACGATCACCACCGCCGACTGCGCGGTGATCGGCCGTAGCGCCGCCCGCAGCCGGGCGTCGGTGCCGAGGTCGAGCGCGGAGAACGAGTCGTCGAACAGGTAGATCTCCGGCTGCCGGACCAGTGCCCGGGCGATGGCCAGGCGTTGGCGCTGCCCGCCGGAGACGGTGCTGCCGCCCTGTGCGATCGGCGCGTCCAGCCCGCCGGGCATCTGGGCCACGAAGTCCCGGGCCTGGGCGATCTCCAACGCCGCCCACAGCTCCTCGTCGGTGGCGTCCGGGTTGCCGTAGCGCAGGTTGCTGGCGACCGTGCCGGTGAACAGGTACGGCCGCTGCGGCACCAACCCGATGCGTCGCCACAGCTCGTCGGGTTCCAACTCGCGTACGTCGACCCCGTCGACCAGCACCGCGCCGTCGGTCACGTCGACCAGGCGCGGGACGAGCGACAGCAGGGTCGTCTTGCCGGCGCCGGTGCTGCCGATGATCGCCGTCGTGGTGCCGGCGGTGGCGCGGAAGGAGATGTCCCGCAGCACCGGCTCGACCGCCCCGGGGTACTGGAACCGCACCCCGCGCAGCTCCAACTCGGCCCGGCTGGGCAGCTCGGTGACCGGGGTGGCGGCGGGGACCACCGAGGAGTCGGTGTCCAGCACTTCGACGATGCGTTCGGCACAGACGGCTGCCCGGGGCACCATCATCAGCATGAAGGTGGCCATCATGACGGCCATCAGGATCTGCATCAGGTAGGCCAGGAAGGCGGTGAGCGCGCCGATCTGGATCGCGCCGGAGTCGACCCGCTGCGCGCCGAACCAGAGCACCGCCACGCTGGACACGTTGAGCACCAGCATGACCACCGGGAAGATCAACGCCAACAACCGTCCGGTACGCAGGGCGGTGGCGGTCAGGTCGGCGTTGGCGACACCGAAGCGCTCCGTCTCGTACGGCTCGCGGACGAACGCGCGGACCACCCGGATGCCGGTGATCTGCTCGCGCAGCACCCGGTTGACCGTGTCGATCCGGGTCTGCATGAGCCGGAAGCCCGGCACCATCCGGCGGATGATCGCGCTCAGCGCGACGGCCAGCACCGGCACGCTGACCAGCATCAGCCAGGACAGCCCGATGTCCTCGCGCAGCGCCATGACCACCCCACCGACGCTCATGATCGGTGCGGCGACCAGCATGGTGCAGCTCATCAGTACGAGCATCTGCACCTGTTGGACGTCGTTGGTGTTGCGGGTGATCAGCGACGGCGCCCCGAACCGGGCCACCTCGCGGGCGGAGAAGCTGTTGACGTGCGAGAACAGCCGGGCGCGGACGTCCCGGCCGAAGCCCATGGCGACCTGCGCGCCCAGGTAGACGGCCGCGATCGAGCAGACGATCTGGATCAGACTGACCAGCAGCATCCAGCCGCCGGTGTGCACGATGTAGCCGGTGTCGCCCCGGGCCACGCCCTTGTCGATGATGTCGGCGTTGAGGCTGGGCAGGTAGAGCGAGGCCATGGTGCCCACGAACTGGAGCAGCACCACCGCCACTAGCGGTCTGGAGTACGGGCGCAGTTGGCCGCGTAACAGTCGGATCAGCACGACGTTTCCTCCGCGTCGGTGGGTCGTCCGGTCATCTGCGGGTCGTGGCCGCTGCCGATGACTTCGAGTAGGAACTCCCGGATCACCTGGGCCTTCGCCGGGTCGGCGTCGACCGAGGTGAGCGGGCGTCCGGAGTGCATGAGAGCGCCGAGCGCGGCCACCCGTTCCCGGCCGGCGGGGGTGATGGCGAGTCGGATGCTGCGCCGGTCGCTGTCGTCGCGCTGGCGCTCGACCAGGCCGTCGCGTTCGAGGGTGTCGACGATGCCGGTCAGTGTTGCCGGGCGGACGAACCCCTTCTCGGCGACCTGGCGGTGGGGCAGCTCGCCGTGCCGGGCGAGCGTCATCAGGGTGATCATGCCGGCCTGGGTGAGGCCGTGTTCCTCGGCGAGGAAGCGGTTCCAGCGCTGCCCGACGAGGTGCCCGGCCACGACCAGTAGTCGTCCCAGCGGCACATCCTGGAGGGTGATGAGTTCCACGAGAGCAGATTAGCCCCCTGATAGTCAGGGGCCAAACGAAATAGCCGCGGCGGTGGCGACGAACACGAGTTGCAGGATCGCGCGCTGACCCAGTGGGGTGACCGGGCGTCCGGCGAGGGTCAGCCTCCGGCGTGCGGCCGAGGCGTTCGCCGGGAACATCGCGAGCAGGAGCAGGCCGAGCCCGGCCGCGGCGAGGCGGGCGGTCGTCGGGATCAGCAGCCCGACCGCCCCGACCAGCTCCAGTGCGCCGGTGAGGGTGACCAGCAGGTCCGGCCGGGGTAGTCGGGGCGGAACCATCGCGATCAGGTCGGCGCGGCGTCGGCCCACGAAGTGCGCAACGCCGGTCAGCACGAACATCAGGGCCAGTCCGACCCGCAGCGCGGGATGCCAGCCGTCGAGCGCGGAGACGCCGGCCAGGCCGGCCAGGCGGGCCAGTGCGCTGCCGGCGATCAGGACGATCAGGGGTGCCATCGGAGTCCTCCTCGGGGAAACTTGTCGGTGACAAGATTGCGGTGGTCGGTGGCATCTTGTCAATGGCAAGATTAGGATTCGGGCATGACCGAGACGCGTCCGTACCACCACGGCGACCTTCGCCGCGCCCTGCTCGCCGCGGCGCTGCAGGCGATCGAGGAGGTCGGACCCGCCGCGCTGAGCCTGCGCGACCTGGCTCGTCGGGCCGGTGTCTCGCACGCCGCGCCCGCGCACCACTTCGGTGACAAGGCGGGGCTACTCACCGTTCTCGCCACGGAGGGCTTCGACCGGTTGGCGCAGGCGCTGGTCGCCGCCGGCGACGACCTGCTGACGGCCGGCGTCGCGTACGTGGACTTCGCGGTGTCGCACCGCGCCTACTTCGAGGTGATGTTCCGGCCCGAGCTGCACCGGGTCGACGACCCCGAGCTGACCGCCGCCCGCGAGCGGGCCGGCGCGGCACTCCGCGCGGGGGTGGCCGCCCGTGGCGCATCCGGCGACACCGGCCTGGACTCGCTCGCCGCCTGGTCCATCGCCCATGGATTCGCCACTCTGTGGCTGGCCGGCGCACTACCGGACCGCGTAGGTGGCAGCCCCGGCAACGCAGCCCGCGAAGTCCTGGGCCGCCTAACTAGGTAGACACGCGGCAGCATCCCGCGTCGCGAAGCGGCGTGGGGTGGGTCGTGGTGTAGCAGTGGCTGACGGCGAGGTCGAGAGTGACGCGGCAGAGCCGTGTGCGGAGTTGGGGCGGGCACCGATTCGGGTAGGCCCGTTTCGTGTTGAACCTTGGTCGTGGATGCCCCGTTGGGGAGCTGGACAGCGGTCATCCACGCGAGAGGACCAGAAGCATGCCCCGACGACGCGAATCCGCCCCCGCTTATACGCCGATGGCCTACCAGCAGATCATCGACGACCCGGGCCTCGCCGATCCCAGCCTCGTGCTGGACTGGGCACACAAGTCAGGTCGACTCGCCCGCGGCTCCGATCACATCGCCAAGTTGAGCCGGGGAGTGTTGGGGGACTTTGCCCGGTCGCACGGGCTCCCCGCCGGCTACTTCACACTTGAGTCAGATGGCGCGACATATTTTCTGGGAAAGCATCCTGATCTTGCCCCCGGCGGTGCCGACCCGAGGTCCGTGGCAGCTCGGCGAATTGACCCGCCCGCTCGCTGGGGGCGAGTGTTCGTACCGGCGGCCTATCAGGCGGTTATCGACAACCCGAGCATCGCCGATCCCAGCCTCGTGCTGGACTGGGCACACAGGTTAGGTCGACTTGCGCGTAGCTCCGATCACCTCGGTCAGTTGAGCCGGGCAGTGTTGGGGGAATTTGCCCAGTCGCACGGGCTCCCCGCCGGCTACTACACACTCGAGTCAGATGGCGCGAAGTATTTCCTGGGGAAGCATCCTG
>NZ_JBFAOC010000017.1:0-117072 GCF_040675055.1 Micromonospora sp. NPDC049662 | reverse complement strand
CCTGCCTCCGGGCCCTTCGCACGTGTTGATCAAGAGGTTCGCGTCAAGAATCGCACCGATTCTGACGCGAACCTCTTGATCACCGGGGAAGTCGAAGCGGGGGCCGGGCGGGGGAGGGGGCTAGGTGGGGGTTTAGGGGGTGGCGCTGGCGGTGGCGGCGATTTCGGGGAGGTCCGCCGGGCCGGGGTCGGCGGCCGGGAGCGGGCTCGGGTTGTGCGCGGCGGCGCGGACGGCGGCGGCGACCGCCGGGGCCACCCGGGAGTCGAAGACGCTCGGCACGATCACCGTCGGGTTGATCTTGTCCTCACCGACGACGTCGGCGATGGCCCGCGCCGCGGCGATCGCCATCTCCTCGGTGAACTCCTCGGCGTGCGCGTCCAACATGCCGCGGAACACCCCGGGGAAGGCGAGCACGTTGTTGATCTGGTTCGGCTGGTCCGAGCGGCCGGTGGCGACCACCGCGGCGTGCTTGCGCGCCTCCCGCGGGTCGACCTCCGGGTCGGGGTTGGCCAGCGCGAAGACGATCGCGTCCTTCGCCATGCCGGCGATGTCGTCGCCGGTGAGCAGGTTCGGGGCGCTGACCCCGATGAACACGTCGGCGCCCCGGATCGCCCCGGGCAGGTCGCCCGAGTAGTTCTCCTTGTTGGTGTTCTCCGCCAGCCACTGCCAGGCCGGGTTGAGGTCGGTCAGGCCGCGGTGCAGGGCGCCCTGGCGGTCGTACGCGATGATGTCGCCGACGCCCTGACGCAGCAGCAGCTTCATGATCGCGGTGCCGGCCGCGCCCGCGCCGGAGACGACCACCCGGACGTCCGAGAGCTGCTTGCCCACGACGCGCAGCGCGTTGGTCAGCGCGGCCAGCACGCAGATCGCGGTGCCGTGCTGGTCGTCGTGGAAGACCGGGATGTCCAGCGCCTCGCGCAGCCGGGCCTCGATCTCGAAGCAGCGCGGCGCGGCGATGTCCTCCAGGTTGATTCCGCCGTACGCGGGCGCGATCGCCTTGACGATCTGCACGATCTCGTCGGTGTCCTGGGTGTCCAGCACCACCGGCCAGGCGTCGACCCCGCCGAAGCGCTTGAACAGCGCGGCCTTGCCCTCCATCACCGGCAGCGAGGCGGCGGGGCCCAGGTTGCCCAGGCCGAGCACCGCCGAGCCGTCGCTGACCACCGCGACGGTGTTGCGCTTGATGGTCAGTCGCCGGGCGTCCGCCGGGTTCTCGGCGATCGCCATGCAGACCCGGGCCACCCCCGGGGTGTACGCGCGGGACAGCTCGTCACGGTTGCGCAGGGCGACCTTCGAGGTCACCTCGATCTTGCCGCCGAGGTGCAGGAGGAACGTCCGGTCGGACACCTTGCGCACGTCCACGCCGTCCAGCGTCCGGAGCGCGTCGACCACCTGGTCGGCGTGCTTGGCGTCGGCGGTGTCGCAGGTCAGGTCGACGATCACGTGGGTCGGGTCCGAGTCCACCACGTCCAGCGCCGTGACGATCGCTCCGGCTTCGCCGACGGAGGTGGTGAGCCGACCGATCGAGGATGCGTCCGCGGTCACGGCGATCCGGATGGTGATCGAAAATCCGGCGCTCGGCAGTCGGGTGATGGCCACGGGATCCCTCCGTCACGGCTGTGCGGCCGGTCGGCCGCCGCCTGAGCATTTCTACCGGGTTGTGGAGGTCGACTGGTATTCGCCCCCGCTTTTGGCGACCTCCAGCACGGGCATATAGCAGGTGCGCTGGGCGTTGTGACGTGTCAGGATTACGTTCTACTTATCAAAACGGACAGGAGAACCGCTTGCGAGACCAGGAGAACTTCGTCCCCGTCGAGGACGAGTTCGACGATGTCACCACCGGCGAGCTGGACCTGTCGGAGCGGCAGTCTCTCCGGCGCGTCCCAGGCCTCTCCACCGAGCTCAGCGACGTCACCGAGGTGGAATACCGCCAGCTTCGGCTGGAGCGGGTGGTCCTGGTGGGCGTCTGGACCGAGGGCACGGTGACCGACGCGGAGAATTCCCTGACCGAGCTGGCCGCGCTCGCCGAGACGGCGGGCTCGCAGGTGCTCGAAGGGCTGATCCAGCGTCGTACGCGACCCGACCCGGCCACCTACATCGGTCGCGGCAAGGTCGACGACCTCGGCGCGGTGGTGCTCTCCACCGGCGCCGACACGGTCATCTGTGACGGCGAGTTGTCCCCGTCGCAGCTGCGCAACCTGGAGCAGCGCACCAAGGTCAAGGTCGTCGACCGCACGGCGCTGATCCTCGACATCTTCGCCCAGCACGCCAAGAGCAAGGAAGGTAAGGCGCAGGTCGAGCTGGCCCAGCTCGAATACCTGCTGCCCCGACTGCGCGGTTGGGGTGAGACGCTGTCCCGCCAGACCGGTGGTTCCGGTCGCGGCGGCGGCGCCGGCGGCGGTGTGGGTGTCCGTGGTCCCGGTGAGACCAAGCTGGAGACCGACCGGCGGCGCATCCGGCACCGCATCTCCCGGCTGCGTCGCGAGATCAAGAGCATGAAGACGGTACGCGTCACCAAGCGTGCCCGTCGTACCCGCAACTCGGTGCCCGCCGTGGCCATCGCCGGCTACACCAACGCCGGCAAGTCCAGCCTGCTCAACCGGCTGACCGGCGCGGGCGTCCTGGTGGAGAACGCGCTGTTCGCCACGCTGGACCCGACGACCCGCAAGGCCACCGCCTCGGACGGGCGGCTCTACACGCTCTCCGACACGGTCGGCTTCGTACGGCACCTGCCGCACCAGATCGTCGAGGCGTTCCGCTCGACGCTGGAGGAGGTCGCGGAGGCCGATCTGGTGGTGCACGTCGTCGACGGCACCCATCCGGATCCGGAGGAGCAGGTGCGGGCGGTGCACGAGGTGCTCGCCGAGGTGGGCGCGGACCGGCTCCCCGAGCTGCTGGTGGTCAACAAGACCGACGCTGCCGACGAGGACACGCTGCTGCGGCTCAAGCGCCTCTGGCCGGACGCGATCTTCGTCTCGGCGCACTCCGGTCGGGGCGTCGACGGGTTGCGCGCGGCGATCGAGGAGCGGCTTCCGCAGCCCGCCGTGGAGGTGCGGGCCGTCCTGCCGTACGACCGGGGGGACCTCGTGTCCCGGGTGCACCGTTCGGGCGAGGTGCTCAGCACGTCGCACCTGGCGGAAGGCACTCTGCTGCACGTCCGGGTCAGCGCGGCGCTCGCCGCCGAGCTGGCGCCGTACGACGTGGCGCCCAAGGGCGAGGCGGTCGGCAGCCGGCCTTGAGCGGCCCCGGCGTCATCCATCCGAAACGCGCGGCATGCGACACTGGCCGAATGCGCCGCGTTGTTTCCTCGGTCACGGTTGCCCTCGGCCTGTTCGGGGCAACCGTGGCGCTGGCCGGAGTCGCCGTAGCCGCTCCCGCTCCCGTGTCATCCCAGCCGCTCGCCGCGGTCGCCGGCAAGAAGCGCTGTACGGTCACCGACGAGCGCCTGCGGGAGCTGTCCGGCCTGGTCGCGACCAAGAGCGGTTACATCGTCATCAACGACGGCACCGAGGTCGACTCGCGGAAGCGGATCTTCTTCCTCGACAGCAAGTGCAAGGTCGCCAAGGATGCGGTCCGCTACTCGGGTTCGGGGCCGTTCGACACCGAGGATCTCGCCGTCTCGCCGAAGGGCGACACCCTGTGGATCGGTGACATCGGCGACAACGCCACCAGCAAGGAGCGGCGGACGCGGATCGCGGTCTGGACGATGCCGATCGCCGGTAACAAGCAGCCGGTGCTGCACCGGCTCTCCTACCCGGAGAACAAGCCCCGTGACGCGGAGGCGCTGCTGGTGGGGGCCGACGGCCTGCCACTGATCATCACGAAGGTGGCGAAGGGCAACTCGGAGATCTTCACCCCGTCGGCGAAGCTGAACAACGGCGACACCCCGCCGGTGCCGATGAAGAAGGTCGGCGAGATCAAGCTGCCGAAGACCACCACCGAGAATCCGCTGAGCGTCTACGGGCGGCTCGCGATCACCGGCGCAGCCCGATCGCCGGATGGCACCCGCGTCGTCGTCCGTACCTACGCGGACGCCTTCGAGTACGACGTCACCGACAACGACATCGTGGGAGCGCTCACCACCGGTAAGCCACGGGTGACGGCGCTGGCCGACCCGTTCGGCGAGGCGATCTCCTACACCCCGGACGGCAAGTCCTTCGTGACGGTCTCCGACGCCGGTCAGTTCGCCGCCGACGAGCCGGTCGACATCCTGAGCTACACGCCGTCCACCAGCGCGGCCGAGCCGTTGGCGGCGACCGCGGGCGACAAGCCGGCGGCCAAGAAGTCGTGGATGGACGGGCTCAGCTTCACCGATATCACCTATCTGGTGGGCGCGGTCGGCGTACTCGGTCTGCTGCTCGTCGGCGCCGGCATCTTCGGCATCGTGCGCGCCCGCCGTCGACCGCCCGCCGCCGACGATTCGGCGGACGACGCCGACGACCGCGCTGGCACGCCCGGGGCCGACCGTGTTCCGCCGGGCGGCGGCCGTCCCAACGCCGGCGTGTACGGCGGCGCAGCAGCCAGCGGCGGGGTCTACGGCGGCTCCGGCCGGGGCGGTGCCGCTCCCGCTGGCGGTGCTGTCTACGGCGGCGGAGGCGAACGCCCCAGCGGCGGGGGTGGACGTCCGGCCGGTGCTGGGGGTGGGCGTCCAGCCGGCCCGGCAGGAGGCGGTTACGGCGCTGCCCGGCCCGGTGGGGCTGGCGGCGCTCCGGCCGGCGCTCCGGCCGGCGGCGGTGTGTACGGCGGCGGCCGTGCCGGCGGTCCCGGAGGGGGCCGGCCCGGTGGCGGTGGTGGCCGGCCGGGCGGCGGTGTGTACGGCGGCGGTGGCCAGCCCGGCGGCGGTCAGCCCGGCGGCGGTCAGCCCGGCGGTGGTCGAGCCGGCGGTGGTCGGGCCGAGCCGCCGCGCCGCGGTGGGCAGGAGCCGGACTACCGGGCTCAGCGGCCCGGTCGCCGACGTGAGGATGACGCGCCCGTCGACCCGTACGGGCAGTATCCCGGCGGCGGTCGTGGCCCTCGGGGCGACCGCTACTGACGCGATCGGCGTCACCTGGCCGCACTGCGACGGTTCTGCCGGATTGCCCGGTCAGCAGGGGGCGAACGGTCGAGCGACGCGGGTGAGCGCCGACGGCACCCACCCGCGTGTCGGTCAGATCCGGCGGAGTACCGCGACGACCCGGCCCATGATGGTGGCGTCGTCACCGGCAATCGGGTCGAAGGCCGGGTTCTGCGGCATCAACCAGACGTGCCCGTCCCGGCGACGGTAGGTCTTGACGGTCGCCTCGCCGTCGAGCATGGCGGCCACGATCTCACCCGAGTCGGCGGTCGGCTGCTGCCGCACGACGACCCAGTCGCCGTCGCAGATCGCCGCGTCGAGCATCGAGTCGCCCTTGACCTGGAGCATGAAGACCTCGCCCTCGCCCACCAGCTCGCGGGGGAGGGGGAAGATGTCCTCCACGGCCTGTTCGGCGAGGATCGGTCCACCGGCGGCGATCCGGCCGAGCATCGGCACGTACGCCGGGGTGGGCCGTTGGGCGCGGGACAGCTCGTCGTCGATGGCTTCGCTGGGCGCGCGGACGTCCACGGCGCGCGGTCGGTTGGGGTCGCGTCGCAGGAAGCCCTTCTTTTCCAGCTCCTTGAGCTGGTAGGCGACGCTCGACGGGGACACCAGGCCGACCGCCTCGCCGATCTCCCGGACGCTCGGCGGGTAGCCGTGCCGCTCCACCCAGGTGCGGATGAACTCCAGGATGCGGCGCTGGCGGGCGGTCAGGTCGACCGTCGCCGGGTCGGGGAAGGCGCTGACCACCGGTGTGACCGGGCGCACGGCGGGCTGACCCGTCCGGCTGCGCGCGGCGGTGCGGCGTCGGGTGGCCGGCGGGCCCGCCTCGGTAATCTGCTGCGGGCTCTTCGGCCGGCTGGCCCGGTCCTCGGTCACGTCCGTCCTCCCTGGTCGGCGCTGGGTGCCTCGTCGGCTCGTGGTGCGTGCGGTTGTTCCTGACCGTATAGGTGAGATCGGTCATTTTCAAACATCTGTACGACCTCTCACCGGCGTGTCGGGGTGAAAAACCACTCTCCTCGTACGGATGTTCTGATAAATGGTACGTCGAGTAGCACGCGTGTTCGATTGTTGCCCGATTCCGGTCGCGCTCGGGGTGGGCGGCCGGTAACCCAGGCGGGGTGTCGGCGTTGGTCTCGCGGGGGGTGGACGACGCCGATGGTCCGTGACGCGCCGGACACGCCGGTCAACTTGACCCGGGTTCGTCGGCGACATACCGTCGACCCCTAGATGTAGTAGTGACACGGGCGTAAGTTGCCCACAGGTTGGGTCTGACTACCGACCGCACTCCCGTAGGGTCGATCACAGCGGGCGCCATGAGCGCATGGCACCGTTGCGGCGGCCTGTGCCCGGGTGTGTCCGGTACGACGCGATTGATCATGATTAGGGGGTCCGCGATGCGGTGTCCGTACTGCCGGCACGCCGACTCCCGGGTGGTCGACTCGCGGGAGGCCGACGACGGTCAGCTCATCCGGCGGCGGCGTTCCTGCCCGGAGTGCGGCAAGCGGTTCACCACGGTCGAGGAGGCGGTCCTCGCGGTCGTCAAACGCAGCGGGGTGACCGAGCCGTTCAGCCGCACGAAGATCATCGGCGGGGTGCGCAAGGCGTGCCAGGGCCGGCCGGTGGACGACGACTCACTCGCGCTGCTCGCGCAGCGGGTGGAGGAGACGGTCCGGGCCAAGGGGGCCGCCGAGATCCCCAGCCACGACGTGGGCCTGGCGATCCTGGGTCCGCTGCGCGACCTGGACGAGATCGCCTACCTGCGGTTCGCCAGCGTCTACCGCTCCTTCGACTCGCTCGCCGACTTCGAGCGCGAGATCGAGACGCTGCGGGCTGCGGCGCGAGCCCGGGAGCAGGGTCGGGCCGACGCGGTCGAGGCCGCCGGCCGTACCAACTGAGACTTCACTGTTTTTCCGAGAGATCAGGACGCGCGGTGGGTGACCGCGCAGACGAGGGGGGCGACGGCGTGACAACGAGCCGTTCACGGAACAAGGCAGGCGCGGGGCTGAAGATCGAGCGCGTGTGGACGACGGAGGGGGTCCACCCGTACGACGAGGTCTCGTGGGAGCGCCGGGACGTCGTGATGACGAACTGGCGGGACGGCTCGATCAACTTCGAGCAGCGGGGCGTGGAGTTCCCGGAGTCGTGGAGCGTCAACGCGGCGAACATCGTCACCACGAAGTACTTCCGGGGCGCGGTGGGGACCCCGGAGCGGGAGTGGTCGCTCAAGCAGCTCATCGACCGGGTGGTGAGCACGTACCGCACCGCCGGCGAGGAGTACGGCTACTTCGCCAGCCCGGCCGACGCCGAGATCTTCGCGCACGAGCTGACCTGGATGCTGCTGCACCAGGTGTTCAGCTTCAACTCGCCGGTCTGGTTCAACGTCGGTACGCCGTCGCCGCAGCAGGTCAGCGCCTGCTTCATCCTGGCCGTCGACGACTCGATGGACTCCATCCTCGACTGGTACAAGGAGGAGGGGCTGATCTTCAAGGGCGGCTCCGGCTCCGGCGTCAACCTGTCGCGCATCCGCTCGTCCCGTGAGCTGCTCTCCTCCGGCGGCAACGCCTCCGGCCCGGTCAGCTTCATGCGTGGCGCGGACGCCTCGGCCGGCACCATCAAGTCCGGCGGTGCCACCCGGCGCGCGGCCAAGATGGTCATCCTCGACGTGGACCACCCGGACATCCAGGAGTTCGTGGTCACCAAGGCGCGCGAGGAGGACAAGATCCGCGCGCTGCGCGACGCCGGGTTCGACATGGACCTCGGCGGCTCCGACATCGTCAGCGTGCAGTACCAGAACGCCAACAACTCGGTCCGGGTCTCCGACGAGTTCATGTCGGCGGTCGAGAACGGCAAGGGTTTCGACCTGCGCGGTCGGCTGGACGGCGCGACGATCGAGACCGTCGATGCCAAGAACCTCTTCCGTGCCATCTCCCAGGCCGCCTGGGAGTGCGCCGACCCGGGCCTGCAGTACGACGACACGATCAACGACTGGCACACCTGCCCGGAGACCGGGCGGATCACCGCGTCGAACCCGTGCTCGGAGTACCTGCACCTGGACAACTCCTCGTGCAACCTGGCCTCGCTCAACCTGATGAAGTTCCTCCGCGCCGACGGTGGCTTCGAGGTGGAGAAGTTCGTCAAGTCCGTCGAGTTCGTCATCACCGCGATGGACATCTCGATCTGCTTCGCCGACTTCCCGACGGAGAAGATCGGAGAGACGTCGCGGGCCTACCGGCAGCTCGGCATCGGCTACGCCAACCTCGGCGCCCTGCTGATGGCCACCGGTCTGCCGTACGACTCGGAGCAGGGCCGCTCGGTCGCCGCCGCGATCACGTCCCTGATGACCGGTACCGCGTACCGGCGCTCGGCCGAGCTGGCCGGGGTCGTCGGCGCGTACGACGGCTACGCCCGCAACGCCGAGCCGCACAAGCGGGTCATGCGCAAGCACGCCGCCGCCAATGACGAGATCAAGCCGACCAGCCCGGTGGCCACCGCGATCGTCCGCGAGGCGACCAAGCAGTGGACCCAGGGCAACAAGATCGGTGACAAGAACGGTTGGCGTAACGCGCAGGCCAGCGTCCTCGCCCCGACCGGCACGATCGGCTTCATGATGGACTGCGACACGACCGGCGTAGAGCCGGACCTGGCGCTGGTCAAGTTCAAGAAGTTGGTCGGCGGCGGCTCGATGCAGATCGTCAACCAGACCGTGCCGCGCGCCCTGCGCAGCCTCGGCTACCCCGAGGAGCAGGTCGAGGCGATCGTCGAGCACATCGCCGATCACGGCCACGTGGTGGACGCCCCGGGCCTGAAGCCGGAGCACTACCCGGTCTTCGACTGCGCGATGGGTGAGCGGACCATCGCCCCGATGGGCCACGTGCGGATGATGGCGGCCATCCAGCCGTTCGTCTCCGGCGCCATCTCCAAGACGGTCAACATGCCGGAGGCGGCCACCGTCGAGGACGTTGAGAAGATTTACTTCGAGGGCTGGAAGCTCGGCCTCAAGGCCCTGGCGATCTACCGGGACAACTGCAAGGTCGGCCAGCCGCTGTCGGTGGCCAAGAAGAACAAGGCCACCGAGCCGGCCGCCGTCGAGACCACGACCGCCGCGCCGGCCGCGGTGGAGAAGGTCATCGAGTACCGGCCGGTGCGCAAGCGCCTGCCGAAGAAGCGCCCGTCCGAGACGGTCAGCTTCTCCGTCGGTGGTGCCGAGGGTTACCTGACCGCGTCGTCCTACCCGGACGACGGCCTCGGCGAGGTCTTCCTCAAGATGTCCAAGCAGGGCTCGACCCTGGCCGGCGTGATGGACGCCTTCTCGGTGGCCATCAGCATCGGCCTGCAGTACGGCGTGCCGCTGGAGACGTTCGTCAGCAAGTTCACCAACATGCGCTTCGAGCCGGCCGGCATGACCGACGACCCGGACGTGCGGATGGCGGCCTCGGTGATGGACTACATCTTCCGTCGCCTGGCACTGGACTTCCTGCCCTACGAGCGCCGCGCCGAGCTGGGCATCTTCACCGCCGGTGAGCGGGCCGCCCAGTTGCGGGCCGAGGCCGACGCGGAGGCCGCCGCCGTCACCGGTGCGGACCTCACCGCCATGGCGTCCTCCGCGCCGGTGGAGGCTCCGGCCAAGACCGAGGCCGTCGCCCAGCCGGCCCAGGAGATGGCCGACGTGGCCGCCGCCAAGCCGGTGACGAGCGTGGGTTCCAGCACCGAGCTGCTGGAGGCCGTGATCGGCAAGGCCGCCGACGCGCCGCTCTGCTTCACCTGCGGTACGAAGATGCGCCCGGCCGGTAGCTGCTACGTCTGCGAGGGCTGCGGCTCCACCAGCGGCTGCAGCTGACGTACGCCCCAGCGCTGCCCCGGCCTCCTTGGTGGAGGTCGGGGCAGCGCTGTTTGCGAGGCTCAGTTCCGGTTCGGGAGATGTCCGCGAAGTTGGGCGTTGTCAGCCGAATTCGATCTCCACCGCAGTGGGCACGGAGGTTGGTTGCCGGCCGGGGAGATGCGAGGCTCGCCGCGTGACTTCTCCCCTCGCGCGTCGCGTCTACGAAACGTGTCACCTGACCGGGTCGTTCCGCCTGCGCTCCGGTCAGACGAGCGACGAGTACTTCGACAAGTACCTGTTCGAGGCGCAGCCCGGCCTGTTGCGGGAGGTGGCCGAGGCGATGGTCGCCCTGCTGCCCGAGTGTGACGTGCTGGCAGCGATGGAGATGGGCGGTATCCCGATCGCCACCGTGATGTCCCAGTTGACCGGGCTGCCGACCGCCTTCGTCCGCAAGCAGGCGAAGGAGTACGGCACCGGCAAGGCCGCCGAGGGCGCTCCCGTGGACGGCCGGCGGGTCGTGGTGATCGAGGACGTGGTCACCACCGGCGGCGCCTTGCTCGCGTCGTGTCGGCAGTTACGGGCCAACGGCGCGACAGTCGAGTCGGTGATCTGTGCGATCGACCGCGAGCAGGGCGGGCGGGAGAATCTGGCCGCCGAAGGGTTGCGGTTGCGCGCCGCCCTGACCCGTCGCGATCTGGAACTCGCCCTGCCGGGCTGAGTGGCCTGACAAGCCGGCTGCGTGAGCCAGTTCCTGCTCAGAACACCGGCACGATCATCTGATGCTGACCAGTCGCAGCAGCTCGGCCACGACTGGTCAGCATCAAGGGATCATGCCGAGGGTGCTGCCCGCGCGCCGTCCATCGCGCCCGCCACGGCAGACGGCACGACGCCGACCACCACACCGGTCGCCACTGCGGCGAACGCCCAGCTCGTCCACTGTCTGCGCACTGGCTCCACTCCCCGGATCCGCTGCTGCCGGCCGTGCCTGGCGACCGTCCACCCAGCCTGGTGAGCCGGGCGCGGTGGCGGCTGAACGGGTCGTGGAATCCGGGCGCATGATCGTGGAATGTGTCCCGACCGACCCGACGGGGGTCAGGGCTGGGCGAACAGCGGACCGTAGTTCGAGCGGAACATCTGCTCACCGAGGCGGCGCATCACCAGGTCGCGCAGCGCGGGCGGGAGGCCGGTGGCCTTGTCCCGGCGGTGGGTCTGGCTGAGCACCCAGTTGGTGCGGGGGCGTCGCCGCGCCTCGTACCCCCGTAGCGCCTCGGGGAGGGAGTCGGCGGCGGCCAGCGACGAGGCGAGCACGACCGCGTCCTCCAGCGCCATCGCCGCGCCCTGGGCCATGTTCGGCGAGGTGGCGTGGGCGGCGTCGCCGATCAGCAGCACCGGCCCGCGGGTCCAGGAGTCGAGGACGACCTCCTGGTTCGGGCCGGCGTGCAGGGTGCTGTCGTCGTGGTCGAGGGCCTTGAGCATGGTCGCCGCCGGCTCGGTGAACGACGCGGCCACGTCGTCGCGCCAGCCCGGCCGGTCGGCCACCGGGCCGTCGTTGTAGTAGCAGTACGTGTGCTCGGCGCTGATCGGGATGGTCAGGAACTGCCGGCCCCGCCCCAGCTGCACCGACCAGAACGGCTCGTCGTCGATCCGGGGAGCGACCCAGCGGTACGCGTACTGGCCCAGGTCGCGGGCCGCCTGACCGGCGAAGGCGAGCCGGCGCACCGTCGAGTGCACCCCGTCCGCGCCGATCACCAGGTCGTACCGTCCGGTGCTGCCGTCGTCGAACTCGACGGCGACCCGGTCGCCCTCCGGGTCGAGCGCGACCGGGTGGCGACCCCAGCGGATCGGGGCGTCTCCGACGCCGGCCGCCAGGGCCCGGTGCAGTCGCGCCCTCGGCAGCGACACGCACGGGCCGACGCCCTGCCACAGCGCGGTCACGTCGATGTCGAAGAGGCGACGTCCCTGCTGGTTGGCGCTGCGCTGCCGGGTGATCTCCACGGCGACGTCGGCGACCGGCTCGCGCAGCCCGAGGACGTCGAGCATGCGGGTCGCGTTGCCGGTGAGGTAGATGCCGGTGCCGGAGTCGGTCGGCCCGGGTGCCCGCTCGACCACGTCGACCGTCGCGCCCCACGGACGCAACGCGGCGACCGTCGCCAGCCCGGCGATGCCCCCGCCGACGATGAGTACCCGGACATTGTCACCCCGCACGACGTGTTCCCTTCCGCTGCGCCGGCCGGCTGAGCTGCTGCTCAGCGGTTTGGCCGCGGCAGCACTCTAGAAGGTGGGTGAGCCAGCGCACGGGTCCGGGGGCTGAATTTCCGGCCAATGGGCTGCGACGATCAGGGCATGACAACCGCCGAGGCGTACGTCGAGTTCGCCCGCCGCGAGGCGTACGGGGTCTCACCCACGTACGAGCGGCTGTCGTACGCCGTCGCCGACGACCACGCCCTGCTCGCCCTGCTCGACGGGCTCCCGCCGGCTAAGCGCCAGCCGAACCTGCTGTACGGCGTGGTCCGCTGGCTGGGCGGCCCGGTCGACGACCCGACCGCGTTCCACGACTACGTGCTGGCCCACTGGCCGGCAATCGACACCGAGCTGAAGCGCAGGGCCACCCAGACGAACGAGGCGGGCCGGTGCGCGGTGCTGCTGCCGGTGCTCGCCGCGCTGCCGCAGCCCCTCGCCCTGCTGGAGGTCGGCGCGTCGGCCGGGCTGTGCCTCTATCCCGACCGGTACGCCTACCGGTACGGCGAGCACGAGGTCGGCGACGGCGGGCCCGTCCTGGAGTGCGCGGCCAGCGGGTTGGTGCCGCCTGGGCGCGTACCCCAGGTGGTGTGGCGGGCCGGCCTCGACCTGAACCCGCTCGACGTGCGCGACCCCGACGACGTGTCCTGGTTGGACGCCCTGATCTGGCCGGAGCACGCGCACCGGCGGGCCCGGCTGCGCGCGGCGGCGGCGGTCGCCGCCGCCGACCCGCCGCTGCTGGTCCGGGGCGACCTGGTGGACGACCTGCCGGCACTGGCGGCCCGCGCGCCGGCCGACGCGACGCTCGTGGTCTTCCACACGTCCGTGCTCTATCAGGTGCCCGCCGCGCGCCGGGACGCGTTCGTGCGGCTGGTCGGTGAGCTGCCAGGGCACTGGATCGCGAACGAGGCCCCGGAGGTGCTGCCCCACGAGGGGCTACCCGACTCGCCGAACGCGGCGTTGCACAACGTCCTCGCGCTGGACGGCAAGCCGTTGGCCTGGACCCGGGGCCATGGTCAGGCGATGACCTGGTTCGGCTGAGACCGAGCCTCCACCGGCATCCGGACGCGCAGCGCTCGGACGAACCAGCCCACGGCCGGCGCGACCGCGCCCCCACCCGACCAGCCGTTGATCACCGACAGCAGGTCGAGGTAGCGGTCCCGGCGGGGGTCGTTGGCCAGGACCAGCCGGTCCAGCATCCGTCGGCGCAGGTCGGCGTCGTCGGCGAGGCCGTGCAGGCGGGCGTACCGGCCGGTGACCGCCGCGACCACCGGATCGGCCTCGGGCCCAGCCGGATCGAGACCGGCGGCCAGGGCAGCCGCCACCCCGTCCCGGACCAGGGCGACGGCGTCCGGGCGGGGGAGTCCGGGCACCTCGTTGTCGGCGGCGTGCTGGCGGGCGAGCCGCCGCATGCTCGTCCGGAAGGTCGGGTCGCGGCACAGCTCGGCCAGCTCCAGCCACGCCTGCACCTGCTCGGCCGTGGGGTCGTCGGGCAGCTCCGGCGTCATCGAGACGAGCACACCCGGGTACATCGGCGGATCGCCGGTGCAGACGCTGTCCAGGAAGTCGTCCACCAGGTGCGCCCGTTCGTGGGCGGTGAGCTGGGCCAACCGGCGCAGGTCGTCGACCTCCGCCGGGCCGGCCCCGCGCCGTGCGGCGACGGTCAGCACCGCCTGGCGCAGTCGTAACACGCGGATCTGCGCCGCCAAGGCCTGCGCGTGGGTGGCCGCCACCTCGCGCAGGGGTGCCTCGCGGTCCACCACCCGACGGATGGCGGCCAGGTCGACGCCCAGGTCACGCAACGTCCGGACGAGTTCCAGCCGGGCGACCGCCGCGGCGTCGAACAGGCGGTAGCCGGCGGAGCTCCGGTCGGTCGGCGGGACGATCCCGCTGTCGGCGTAGTAGCGGATGGTCTTGACGCTCAGGCCGGTGCGCCGGGCCAGGTCGCCGATCGTGTACCGCTCGTCACCGCTCATGCCCCCACCCTCGCGTCTCCCCCCGGTGGAGACTCAAGCAGACTGGCCCGGTGAGCGGAGAGCGACGACCCCTGGCCGGCCGGCCGCTCACCGAGCCGCACCCGTCCCGCCTGCCGCCCGAGCACCCCGACCGGGCCCGGATCCTCGCCGCGCACGACGCCGCGCTGGCCGCCGGAGAGGCCGGTTACCCCGATCCGGCGACGGGTCTGTTCGTGCTCAGCGCCGCCTTCCTGGCCCGTCGTGGCACGTGCTGCGGACGGGGTTGCCGGCACTGCCCGTACGTGGACGATCCACCCTCGGAATGAGGACTTCCGCCGGACCCGGACACCCCGTACGGTTTCCGACGGACATCCGGCGGGCCCCTTCCGCCGTCGGTCGGCGAGAGGGTGGAACGTGCGCGGGCGGATCGTGGTCGCCGGGCTGGCGGGCCTGCTGGTGAGCGGCTGTGCCGCCGAGGCCGGGCCGGTGGCGGTGCCACCACCGGCGCCGGTGGCCCTGGACGTGGCGGCGGCCTCGTCGGGCGGGGCGTGCCGGCTGCTGGACTTCGCGGTGATCGAAGAGATCGTCAAGGTGCGCTTCGACGTGGCGGCGGCCAGCGAGCGGAACGACACCCACACCTGCGTGGTCCGGGCCGAGCGCGCGGCGCTGCCGGAGCTGACGCTCAGCGTGTCCGAGACCAGCATCGACAAGACCACCTTCGGCGCGGACGTGGTGCCCGACAAGGCGACGAAGGTCACCGGCCTGGGTCAGCAGGCGTACCGGCGGACGGCCGCCGCGAGCGGCGGGCACGGGCCGGTCGCCGAGGTCGGTTGGCTGGCCACCGACGGCCGACTCGCCACCCTGACCTGGACCGGCGCCCGGGGCGAGCGCACTGCTGCGGACAAGCTGGCCGCTGAGCTGATCGCCGTGGCCAAGAAGGTCGACACTCGGGCGCTGTGACCGCCCGAGTCCCGGTCAGCTGGCGGCGACGAAGACCCGGGAGGCGACCTCGCGGGGCAGCCGTACCCGGTCACCGGAGCGGTCGATCGACACCCCGTCGCGCTCCTGGGCCACGGTCACCGTGGCGCCCGGGTCGACGCCCGCGGCGTGCAGTTGGCGCAGCACGTCGGAGTCGGTCTGCACGCTCTCGCAGATCCGGCGGACCACGACCGGCCCGGACAGCCCGGGGAACGCCAGGTTGCGCTCGCCCTCGCCGGCCTCGCTGGCCGGGGCCCCGGGGGAGCCCAGCTCCTCCAGACCCGGGATCGGGTTGCCGTACGGCGAGCGGGTCGGCCGGTTGAGCAGGTCGTACACCCGCTTCTCGACGGCGTCGCTCATCACGTGCTCCCAGCGGCAGGCCTCCTCGTGGGCCTCCTCGTAGGGCATCCCGATGACGTTGACGAGCAGCAGCTCGGCGAGGCGGTGCTTGCGCATCACGGCCACGGCGGTGCCCCGGCCGAGCGCGGTGAGCGTCAGGTGCCGGTCGCCCTCGACGGTGAGCAGGCCGTCGCGCTCCATCCGGGCCACGGTCTGGCTGACGGTGGGGCCGCTCTGCTTGAGGCGCTCGGCGATCCGGGCGCGCAGCGGCGGCACTCCCTCCTCCTCCAGCTCGAGGATGGTGCGCAGGTACATCTCGGTCGTGTCGACCAGATCGTGAGACTTCATAAGGTAAGCGGCCCTCCGATGCACGATGCTACCCTGCCGCGCGCCGAGCGACCGCTGCCGAATCGCACCGTGCTGACCCGGATGGTGTTGGATGGTCGCCATGTCCGGTACCGAGGAGCTGCTCGTCGAGGTGGACCGGCTCGCCACCGAACTCGACCACGCCGACCCGCCCACCCTGCTCGACGTCCGCTGGCGGCTCACCGGCCCGCCCGGCCACGACGACTACCTGGCCGGCCACCTGCCCGGCGCGGTCTTCGTCGACCTGGACACCGCGCTGTGCGGGCCGCCCGGCGTCGGCGGCCGGCACCCGCTGCCCGACCCGGGCGCGCTGCGGGGGGTGCTGCGGGCCGCCGGCGTCCGTTCCGGTCACCCCGTGGTGGTGTACGACGGCGGCGACGGCCTGGCCGCCGCCCGCGCCTGGTGGACGTTGCGGTGGGTCGGGCACCGGCCGGTGCGCCTGCTGCACGGGGGCTTCCCGGCCTGGGTCGCCGCCGGCCGACCGGTCTCCACCGAAGCGCCCACCCCGCGCCCTGGCGACGTCGAGGTGCGCCCCGGTGCGCTCCCGGTGCTCGACGCCGGGCAGGCCGCCGCCCTGGCCTGCGCGGACGACGCCGTGCTGCTCGACGTGCGCGCGGCGCCGCGCTTCCGGGGCGAGGTCGAACCGATCGATCCGGTCGCCGGTCACGTGCCGGGCGCGGCGAACCTGCCCGCCGGCGAGTACGTGGGCGCCGACGGGCGCTTCCCGGCCGCCGAGGTGCTGCGGGACCGGTTCGCCGCCGTCGGCGTCCAGGGGGCGCGGGAGGTCGGGGCGTACTGCGGTTCCGGTGTCACCGCCGCGCAGGCGGTCCTCGCGCTGCACCTGGCCGGCCGGCCGGACGCCGCGCTGTACGTCGGGTCGTGGAGCAACTGGGTCGCCGACGCGTCCCGGCCGGTCGCCACCGGGCCGACACCAGAGCGCTGACCAGCGCGTGCGACGGGCCGACGACGGTCCTCGTGCGACGATGGGCTCATGTCCGACGACACGGTGGTGGTGTGGGACCCCGCGCTGCTCGCCTACAACCTGGGTGACCATCCGCTCGACCCGGTCCGGGTGGAGCTGACCGTCGCGCTCGCCCAGGAGTTGGGCGTCCTGACCCGACCCGGTGTGCGCGTGGTCAAGCCGGAGCCCGCCGACGACGCCCTGCTGACCCGCGTGCACGACCCGGCCTACCTGGCCGCCGTACGGGCCGCGCCGCGCGACCCGCTGTTCGCCGGGTACGGGCTGGGCACCTCCGACAACCCGATCTTCGAGGGGATGCACGAGTCCAGCGCGTTGATCGCCGGCGCGACGGTTGCCGCCGCGGAGGCGGTCTGGCGGGGGGACGCCCGTCGGGCCGTCAACGTGGCCGGTGGCCTGCACCACGCGATGCCCGCCCGGGCGTCCGGTTTCTGCGTCTACAACGACCCGGCGGTGGCCATCGCCCGGCTGCTCGACCTGGGCGCGGAGCGGATCGCGTACGTCGACGTGGACGTGCACCACGGCGACGGTGTGCAGGACATCTTCTGGGACGACCCGCGGGTGCTCACGGTCAGCCTGCACGAGACGCCGCTGGCGCTCTTTCCCGGTACCGGCTTTCCCGACGAGACCGGCGGGCCGGGGGCCGGGGGCAGCGCGGTGAACATGCCGCTGCCTCCGGGCGTCGACGACGCCGGCTGGCAGCGGGCGTTCCACGCGATCGTGCCGTCGGTGCTGCGCGCGTTCCGCCCGCAGGTGCTCGTCACCCAGTGCGGCGCGGACGGGCACCGGCTGGACCCGCTGGCCGACCTGAACCTGACGGTGGACGGGCAGCGCGCCACCTACCTTGCGCTGCGGTCGCTCGCCGACGAGCTGTGCGAGGGCCGCTGGGTGGCGACCGGCGGTGGCGGGTACGCGCTGGTCGAGGCGGTGCCCCGGGCGTGGACGCACCTGCTGGCCGTGGCGACCGGCGACCCGATCGACCCGGCGACACTCACCCCGCTCGCCTGGCGGGAGTTGGCGGCGGCCCGTCGACCGGGCCGGGAGATCCCGCTGCGGATGACCGACGACGCCGACCCGTCGTACGAGCCGTGGCAGCCGACGGGCGAGCCGAACGCGGTGGACCGGGCCATCGCGGCGACCCGCAAGACCGTCTTCCCGCTGCTCGGGCTCGATCCGTACGATCCGCGGGACTGAGCCGGGCCGTTTCCGGTGACGAATGTGGACCAACCCGCCGACGTGCTGCTCAGCGATGGCAGCACGGTCCAGTTGCGACAGATCGACCCGACGGACGCGCCGGGCGTGGTGGCGATGCACAGCCGGTTCTCCGAGCGCACCCGCTACCTGCGGTACTTCTCGCCGTACCCGCGCATCCCGGAACGCGACCTGATCCGCTTCGTCACGGTCGACCACCACGACCGGGAGGCGTTCGTGGTGCTGGCCGCCGACCAGATCGTCGCGGTTGGCCGGTACGAGCGCCTGGGCCCGCAGGCGCCCGAGGCGGAGGTGGCCTTCGTGGTGGAGGACGCCTTCCAGGGCCGGGGCATCGGCTCGGTGCTGATGGAGCACCTGGCCGACGCCGCCCGGCGCAACGGCATCATGAGCTTCGTCGCCGAGGTGCTGCCGGCCAACGGGACGATGCTGCGGGTCTTCGCCGACTTCGGCTACCAGGTCCAGCGCGCGTACGCCGACGGCGTGGTGCACCTGAGCTTCCCGATCGCCCCGACCGAGGCCACCCTGGAGGTGCAGCGCGGCCGGGAGCACCGCACCGAGGCGCGTTCGATCGCCCGCCTGCTCGCGCCGCGGGGCATCGCCGTCTACGGCGCGAGCGCCACCGGGCAGGGCGTCGGCGCGGCGGTGCTCGGGCACCTGCGCGACGGCGGGTTCACCGGCGCGGTCGTGCCGGTGCATCCGAGCGCGTCCACGGTGGCCGGGCTGCCCGCGTACCCGAGCGCTGTCGACGCCCAGGTGGCGGTGGACCTGGCGGTGGTGGCGGTCCCGCCGGAGGCGGCGACCGCGGTGGTCGCCGACGCGGCCGCCGCCGGCGTGCACGGCCTCGTCGTGATCTCGGCCGGCTTCGCCGAAGCCGGCGGCGAGGGCGCGGCCACCCAGCGGTCGCTGGTCCGCGCGGCCCACGCCGCCGGCATGCGCGTGGT
The DNA here is from genome assembly GCF_040675055.1 of Micromonospora sp. NPDC049662. Lineage (NCBI taxonomy): Bacteria > Bacillati > Actinomycetota > Actinomycetes > Micromonosporales > Micromonosporaceae > Micromonospora > Micromonospora sp. NPDC049662. The sequence continues at coordinate 98,189 of NZ_JBFAOC010000017.1, read as the reverse complement.
CGGCCCGAACTGTCTGGGCGTGGCCAACACCGATCCGACGGTACGCCTCAACGCCACGCTCGCGCCCGCGCTGCCGCCGGCCGGTCGGGTGGGGATCTTCAGCCAGTCCGGCGCGTTCGGGGTGGCGCTGCTCGCCGAGGCGGACCGGCGTGGCCTCGGCCTGTCCAGCTTCGTCTCCGCCGGCAACCGGGCCGACGTGTCCGGCAACGACCTGTTGCAGTACTGGCAGGACGACCCCGGCACCGACGTGATCATGCTGTACCTGGAGACGTTCGGTAACCCGCGCAAGTTCGCCCGGCTGGCCCGGCGGATCGGTCGCGCCAAACCGGTGGTGGCGCTCGCCTCGCCGGCCCGCCCGCCCGGGGTCGGTGACGCCGCCGGCCCGGACGAGGTGGCGGTGGCCGCGCTCTTCGCCCAGTCCGGGGTGATCCGGGTGGACACGGTGGCGGAACTGCTCGACGTGGGGGTGCTGCTGGCCAACCAGCCCCTGCCCACCGGCGACCGGGTCGGCGTGGTCGGCAACTCGTCGGCGCTGACCGGGTTGGCGGCGAGGGCGTGCGTCGCGCAGGGCCTGACCGTGGCCGACGGCTACCCCCGTGACGTCGGGCCCAGCGCCGGGGCCGCCGAGTTCGCCACCGCCCTCGCCGAGACGGCCGGCGACGACCGGGTGGACGCCCTCGTGGTGGTCTTCGCCCCACCGCTGCCCGGTCAACGCACCGACGTGGACGCCGACGTCACCGCTGCCCTTCCGGCGGCCCTCGCCCTGGGCAAACCGACCGTGGCGACCTTCCTGGTCGGCCGGCTGCCCGCCGGGGTGCCCGCGTACGGCGGCGTGGAGGAATCTGTCCGCGCCCTCGCCCGGGTGCACCGGTACGCGCGGTGGCTGGGCCGCCCGTCCGGCGTGGCACCCGAGCTGCCCCGCATCGACCGGGACGCCGCGCAGGCCGCGCTGCGCGCCGACCCCGTCGACGCGGGGGCGCTGCTGGCCGCGTACGGCATCGGGACCGTGCCGTCGACGCTCGTGGACACGGTCGACGCGGCGGCCGAAGCGGCGGCGAGGGTGGGTCTCCCGGTGGCGCTCAAGGCTGCCGATCCGGGGCTGCGGCACCGGCTCGACCTGGGAGCGGTCCGTCTCGACCTGCGCGACGAGGCCGGCGTCCGCCGCGCGTACACCGAGATGGCCGCCGGCTTCGGCGCGGACGTGCTGGTGCAGCCGATGGTCCCGCCCGGGGTGGCCTGCGTGGTGGAACTGGTGGAAGATCCGGCGTTCGGCCCGGTGGTCGGCTTCGGCCTCGGGGGAGTCGCCACCGACCTGCTCGGGGACCGGGCCTGGCGGGCGGTGCCGCTCACCGACACCGACGCCGCCGAACTGGTGGACGAGCCCCGCGCGGCGCCGCTGTTGCGGGGACACCGGGGCGCCGCGCCGGTGGACCGCGCGGCCCTGGCCGACCTGCTGCTGCGGGTCGGTCAGCTCGCCGACGAGCAGCCCCGGGTACGTTCGGTCACCCTCAATCCGGTGCTCGCCCGCCCGGACGGCATCTCGGTCCTGCACGCCCAGGTACGCGTCGGCGGCGTGGCCGCCCGGCCGGACACCGGCCCCCGCCGCCTGTGAGGGCGCGCGTCGGTCAGGCGCGGCTGGAGATCTGCTGTACGCCCCAGGTGTTGCCGTCCGGGTCGGCGAAGAAGACGAAGCCGACATTGTCCAGCGGGTCGGGCACCGGTCGGGGGTTGACGCCCACCACCTGGATCTCGCTGACCCGCACGCCCCGCTCGACCAGCTCGGCGTGGGCCCGCTTCAGGTCGGGCACGACCAGTTGCAGGCCCCTGAGCGAGCCGGGCGGCATCTCCGGGACGACGCCCTTGCCGACCACGATCGAACAGCCGGAACCGGGCGGGGTCAGCTGCACGATGCGCGCGTCGTCACCGATCACGGTGTCGTGGTCGACGGCGAAACCAAGCTGGTCGGCGTAGAAGCTCTTCGCCCGGTCCACATCCGACACGGGCACGATCACGACTTCCAGCGTCCAGTTCACGGGTGGCCTCTCGTCGGGTCTCCAGTCAACCATCGCGGCAAGGGGGAAGGCCCCGGCGAACCGCCAGGGCCTTCCACAACTTCGGGCGCGTCAGCAGGCGTACGCCTCCAGGCGCTGGGCCCGCTCCGGCGCGCGCAGCTTCAGCAGCGTCCCCTTCTCGATCTGCCGGATACGCTCGCGGGAAAGGCCGAACTCCCGGCCGACCTCGTCCAGGGTGCGCTGCCGGCCGTCGTCCAGCCCGAACCGGAGCCGGATGACCGCCTGCTCCCGCTGCGACAGCGTGGCCAGCACGACACTCACCTCGTTGCGCAACTCGCCCTGCGCGGCCCCCTCGCCCGGGTCGGTACGCGGGTCCACCGCGGCCACGAAGTCACCGAGCGCGCTCTCCCCGTCGTCGCCGACGGCCTGGTCCAGGCTGACCGGCTCCCGGTCGTACGAGATGAGTTCGATGACCTGGAACTCGGGGATCTCCAGCGCCCGGGCGATCTCCGCGACGCCTGGCTCGCGGCCCAGCGTCACCGCCAGCTCGCGGCGGGCCCGGACCATCCGGTTGACCTGCTCGACCATGTGCACCGGGATACGGATGGTGCGGGCCTGGTCGGCCATGGCGCGGGTGATGGCCTGCCGGATCCACCAGGTGGCGTACGTGGAGAACTTGTAGCCCTTGGCGTAGTCGAACTTCTCCACCGCCCGGATCAGACCGAGGTTGCCCTCCTGGATGAGGTCGAGGAAGGCCATCCCGCGTCCGGTGTAGCGCTTGGCGATGCTGACCACCAGCCGCAGGTTCGCCTCCAGCAGGTGGTCCTTGGCCGCGCGGCCCTCGACGACGATCAGCTCCAGGTCGGCCCGCAGTTCGTCCGAGACCGGAGTGCAGGTGGCGAGCTTCTCCTCGGCGAACAGTCCGGCCTCGACCCGCCGGGCCAGCTCGACCTCCTGCGCGGCCGTCAGCAGCTTCGTCCGGCCGATGCCGTTGAGGTACGCCCGGACCAGGTCGGTGGAGATGCCGCGCTCGTCGGTGGCGTCCAGGTCGGTGAGGGCCTCGGTCTCGGTGCTGGTGGCCGGGCGCGTCCGGTGTTCCGTCATCTTCGTCTCCCCGTATCCCACGTCTGTGCCGTGTCTCCGGCCCAGTGGTGCCGGTGTGAGACACAGCTTGGCGGGCGGGACGTGAAACGGGAGTGAGCTGATCGCGGACCCGACAGCAATCCCGCAGGATCGCCACAAAAAACTGTCACCAGCCCGCTTGCCGCCCACCCCCCGGGCCCCCCGACGCTCCCGGTGCCCCGGTGCCCCGGTGCCCCGGTGCCCCGGTGCCCCGGTGCCCCGGTGCCCCGGTGCCCCGGTGCCCCGGCGCCCCGGCGCTCCCGGCGCCCCCGACGCTCCCGGTGATCAAGAGGTTTGCGTCAAGAATCGTGCGGAATTTGACGCGAACCTCTTGATCGACGCGGGGAGGGGGGAAGGGGAGAGGGAGGAGGGGAGGGGGGAAGGGGAGGGGAGGGGAGGGGTTAGAGGTCTAGGAGGATTGTTTTGGGGCCTGTGTTGGTGCTTTCCACGAGCATGTGGGTGCGGAAGCGGCCGGTCTCGACCTTCGCGCCGCGTTGGCGCAGGGCTTCCACCACCGCCATCACCAGGGGTTCGGCCATCTCGGCGGGGGCCGCTGCTGTCCAACTCGGACGGCGGCCCTTGCGGGCGTCGCCGTAGAGGGTGAACTGGCTGACCACCAGGATCGGCGCCCCGACGTCGGCGGCGGACCGCTCGTCGTCCAGGATGCGCAGCTCGTGCACCTTGCGGGCCATCGTCGCGGCGGTCTCGGCGGTGTCGGTGTGCGTCACGCCGAGCAGCACCAGCAGGCCGTCCTCGATCGCACCGACGACCTCGTCGTCCACCGTCACGCTGGCCCGCCCGACCGTCTGCACCACGGCCCGCATCAGCGCACCACCGCCGCCGTCGGCACCAGCGCCGCCGCCGTGGGCACCGCTGCCGCCGCAGGAGTCGGCGGCAGCGTCGCCGCGCCGGTCCGCGGCATCACTCGGTCACCGGCTGGATGAAGCCGCGCTCGACCAGGTGCGCGACGATCGGGCCGGCGGCCTCGGCCATCTCGGCGGGTTCGACGTCGTGGGCGGCCGCGAGCAGGGCGAGCTGGTCGCGGAGCGGTAGGCGGCCGTCCGCCCCGCCGACCAGCGCCAGCACCAACGGGTCGATCTCCTCGGTCCAGCGCAGGCCGTGCGGCATCGCGAGCACCTGCCGGTCGACCGCCCAGCCCTCGTCACCCATGGTGGCCTCCTGGCGGAGCTGGAGACCGTCGGCGGCCCGGTAGCGTTCGGCGAGCAACGCCTCCGTGTCCCGTACCCGCAGGAAGTCCTGGCGGTCGAACCACGCGCCGATCTGGTCGCCCAGCGGCGGCTGGACCCGCTGGCGCAGGTCCTCCACGCGGACCACCGGATCGGCGTGGCCGCCGCGGCGCAGGGACACGATCCCGAAGCCGATCGCCTCGATCTTGTGCTGGTCGAACCAGTCCAGCCAGACGGCCGCCCGTTGCGGGTCGGCGCCCTCACCGACGTCGGTGAGCCACAGGTCGACGTACGCCATCGGATCGGCGACCTCGCGCTGGATCACCCAGGCGTCCAGGCCGGTTCCCGCGAACCAGCCGGCCACCCGCTCGTCCCACTCCTCACCGGCGACGTGCACCCAGTTCGCGAGGTACTGCATGGTGCCGCCCTCGGTGAGCAGGCCGGGGGCGGCGGCGGCGAGCTCGGCGGCGATGGCGTCACCCACCCGACCCGAGTCGCGGTAGACGTGTGTGGTGGTGCCCGGGCCCACCACGAACGGTGGGTTGCTCACCACCAGGTCGAATCGACGGCCGGCCACCGGCGCGACCATGTCGCCGCGCAGCAGCTCCCAGTCCTGGCCGTTGAGGGCGGCGTTGGTCGCCGCGAAGCGCAGGGCCCGCTCGGAGAGGTCCGTGGCAGTCACCGTGTCGGCGTGGGTCGCGAGGTGCAGGGCCTGCACGCCGGAGCCGGTGCCCAGGTCCAACGCGGCGCCGACCGGCCGGCGTACGGTCGCCCCGATCAGGGTGTGGGTGGCCCCGCCGATACCGAGCACGTGTTCGGCGTGCAGGGGTCGACCGGGCCGGGCCGAGGCCGGCACGTCGGCGAGCACCCACCAGTCGTCGCCGTACGGTTCCAGGTCGACGCCCGCGCGCAGGCCCTCGTCGTACCGCTCGACGATCCCGCCGGCCAGCGCCTCGGCGAGCCCCAACGGTGCCAGCGCGGCGGCGACGGCAGTCTCCGGTTCGGTCTGGTCGCAGATGAACAGCCGGATCAGCGTGGCGAGCGGATCGCGGTCCTCGGTTGCGCGCAGCGCGGCCCGGTAGTCGTTGCGCGCGACCGAGGCGGTGGCCTGCGGGCCGAGCCGTTCGGCGATGCCGTTGCTGGTGAACCCGGCCCGGGTCAGCGCGGTCCGCAGGGCGTCGACGCCGGCGGGGGAGAGCAGCATGTCGTGTTCGTCCACGTCGCCATCCTGCCCCGCGTCGCGTCCCGGGTCGGCGGCACCCGCCGACGGACGTCGGAGCGTCGGTGTCCGACCGGGTCGGTGGGCGGGGCACGATGGTGGCCATGACGCTCGTGCTTCCCATCGGCCCCGAGGCCAACCGACTGCTGGAGCGCAGCCCGCTGGCCCTGCTCATCGGCATGACCCTGGACCAGCAGGTGCCGATGGAGAAGGCCTTCTCCTCGCCGTACGTGCTGGCGCAGCGGCTCGGTCACGACCTGGACGCGGCGGAGCTGGCCGGCTACGACACGGACGCGCTGATCGCGCTCTTCGCCACTCCGCCCGCCCTGCACCGGTTCCCCAAGGCGATGGCGACGCGGGTGCAGGAGGTCTGCCGGGTGCTCGTGGAGCGCTACGACGGCGACGCGGCGCTGCTGTGGTCGGGCGTCGCCGACGGGCCGGAGCTGCTGCGGCGCGTCGCCGACCTGCCCGGCTTCGGCAGGCAGAAGGCGCAGATCTTCGTGGCGCTGCTGGGCAAGCGGTTCGGGGTGACCCCGCAGGACTGGCGGACGGCGGCCGGCGGGTACGGCGACCCCGGCGCGTACCGGTCGGTGGCGGACGTCACCGACGCCGACTCGCTGCGCCGGGTGCGGGAGTACAAGCAGCAGATGAAGGCGGCGGCGAAGGCCGATCAGGGCTGACGTTCAGGCGGCGGTGGGGTGCGCCAGGGAGGCCAGCGCGCGCCGGACGTCGGCCAGCGAGACGGTGGCCGAGTCGTCGAGGTCGGCGAGGCCGGCCTCGATCCACTGCCGCATCAGCGTGGTGACCCCGATGCCCCGGGCGTCGGCGGCGGCGCGGACCCGCTCGTAGGTCTCCAGCGGCAGCCGGACCGACCGGCTGACCATCGGCACGTCGGTGTCGGGTGTGGGCAGGTCCACCGCGGGGCTCTCGTCGATCAGCTCGGCGAGCCGGTCGTCGCCGCTGTGGAACTGCTTCGTCGCGTCGTTGCGGTGCATCGTCACGGCCCCCCTCATCGGCGATCTCTCCGCACGGCCTCGTCGTAGCGCTTGGACTCGGCGTCGCTCAGCTCGCGGGCGGAGAGGATGTCCCAGTCGTTGTCGGTGCCATCGGCCTCGGCGAGCAGCACCGCCAGGCGACGGCCCCGGCGGGCGGCGGCGTAGACCACCATCACGTCGTCGCCCAGGTGGCGGATGACCCGTCGCGCGCTGTGCAGCGCCTCCCAGACTTCCCCGGGCGTGACGTCGTAGACCCTCAGGTTGGCCAACGCCTCGTCGGTGAAGCTGAACCTGCTGCCCACGTCGCGCAGCGTACCACGCGCGTAACACGTACCGGGATGACTCGATATTCGCTGATCACGGCTTCGTGGTGACAGGATGGGGCGTAATCCCCTCGAGGAGGTCCCTGGTGAAGCGTCAGGCGTACGAGCCGATTCTGATCACCGATGCCTCGCGCAGCCAGCACGATCAGCTCACGAGCCGTCAGCGCCGCTATGTCCTCATGATGGGCATCCGGGTGGCCTGCATCGTCGCCGGAGCGATCCTGGTCGGCGCGAACGCTCCCCTGCTCTGGCTCTGGCTGCCGCTGTGCGCCCTCGGCATGGTGCTCATCCCGTGGCTAGCCGTGCTCCTGGCGAACGACCGACCGCCCAAGGAGGAGCACCGGCTGTCCAACCGGTTCCACCCGCGGCGGCGGGTCGAGACCCCACCCATGAGCCTCACCGCCGAGGAGCGCCCTCACAAGATCATCGACGTCGAGCCCTGACCCGCCCCGCGGGCCAGGGCTCCGACGTCTCAGGCCGGTGGTCGGGCGCCGACGCTGGAGACGGCCAGCGCCCCCAGTTCGGTCGCGCGGTCCAGGGCCGCGGTCGCGGTGGCCCCGCCGAGCCAGGCGGTCAGCAGCCCGGCCGCGAAGGCGTCGCCGGCCCCGGTGACGTCCACCACCGCCACCCGCCGGGCCGCTGCCACGCTGACCGCTGCCGGGCGGCCCTCGACCCACACCGCCCCCGCCGCGCCACGTTTGACCACCACCCGCCGGGCCGTCGCCGACAACGCCCGCCCCTGCGCCGCCGGGTCCAGACCGCCGGCCAGCACCGTGGCCTCGTCCGCGTTGACCAGGAGCAGGTCGACATCGCGTACCCAACCCAGGAAGGCCCGCGCGCCGACGCGCCGCAGCGGCCCCGCGGAGGCCGCGTCGACGCTGGTGGTGAGCCCGCGCTCGCGGGCGGCGGCCAACGCCCGCAGCCCCGCTGCGCGCGACGCGGCGTCCAACAGGGTGTACGCGGACAGGTGCAGATGCCCCGCGTCGGGCGCCGCCGCGAGGGCCTTGTCGACGTGCTCGGCGCTCAACCGCAGGTTCGCGCCCCGCGACGTGATCATGGTCCGCTCGCCGTCGCCGGTCAGCACGACCACCGTGCCGGTGGGTACGCCCGGCACCCGATCGAGGACGCAGTCCACGCCCGCGCGGGCCAACTCGGCCGCCCGGTCGCGCCCCGCGTCGTCGTCGCCGACCGCGCCGACCAGCGTGACGGCCAACCCCTGGGCGGCCACCCAGGCGGCGGTGTTGGCCGCCTGGCCGCCGCCGCCGAGGCTGATCCCGGCCTCGGTGTCCGTGCCCGCCGCGAGCGGCCCGGTGAGCACCGCGACCACGTCGGTGATCACGTCTCCGACGACGACCACCCGGGTCCCAGGGGTCATGCCGGGACGGCGGAGGCGCGGGCGACCGTGGCGACCGCGATGCGCGCGGCCAGGTCGGCGTTGCGCAGGATGATCCGGATGTTGACCGCGAGGCTCGCGCCCTCGGTGGCCGAGTGGAAGTGCGCCAGCAGGTACGGCGTGACGGCCTTGCCGGTCACCCCGTCCCGCTCCAGCAGGGCCAGGCCGTCGGCGAGAGTCCGGTCGTGCAGCTCGGGGTCGAGCTGCTCGTCGACCGGCAGCGGGTTGGCGACGAGCAGCGCGCCGGTGTGCACGGCGTGCTCGTCCCTGGCGGCCAGTACGGCGGCGACCTGCTCCGGCGAGTCCACCGACCAGTCCAGGTCGAAGCCGGCGTCGGTGAGGTAGAAGCCGGGGAACCGTCGGGTGCGGTAGCCGAGCACGGCGACCCCGAGGGTCTCCAGGCGCTCCAACGTCGCGCCCACGTCGAGGATCGACTTGACTCCGGCGCAGACCACCGTGATCGGCGTCTGGGCCAGGGTGACGAGGTCCGCCGACTCGTCGAAGGTGTGCTCCGCCTCCCGGTGCACCCCGCCCAACCCACCGGTCGCGAACACCCCGATCCCGGCCGCCGCGGCCACCGCGCTGGTCGCGGCCACGGTGGTGGCGCCGTCCGCGCCGGCGGCCGCCGCCACGGCCAGGTCCCGCACCGAGAGCTTCGTCACACCATCGACGGTGGCCAGTCGGGTCAGCTGCGCGTCGTCCAGGCCGACCACCAGATCGCCACGGATCATGCCGATCGTCGCCGGCACCGCCCCGGCGTCCCGGACCGCCTGCTCGATCTCCCGCGCCACCCGCAGGTTCTGCGGGCGGGGCAGGCCGTGCGAGACGATGGTGCTCTCCAGGGCGACGACGGGTCGGCCGTCGCGCAGGGCTGCGGCGACCTCGGTGCCGTAGCTGATGCGAAAGTCAGTCACCCGGGCACCGTACGGGGTCGGACGTCGGCCGGCCTCAAGTGGACCCGGCCGTGATGACCTGCCAAACTTGTCGGTTGGAGGTGCAGACGTGAGCACAGAGGTTCTCGAGCGTCCGGAGCTGAAGGACGCCGACACCGGTCCGGAAATGTTCCACTACGTCCGCAAGGAGAAGATCGCCGAGAGTGCCGTCATGGGCACCTTCGTCGTCGCGCTCTGCGGAGAGACCTTCCCGGTCACCAAGGCGGCCAAGCCGGGCTCCCCGGTCTGCCCCAAGTGCAAGGAGATCTACGACTCGTACCGCGAGTGAACCCCGGCCGGTCCTTCGGCCGGCGACGTAGCCTGCGGCGGTGACCACCTCCACCGCCCTGCTCCTCGCCGACCTGACCGGGGTCGCGGTGTTCGCCGCCTCCGGGGCCTCGGCCGCGGTGGCCAAACGGCTCGACCTCTTCGGCGTCGCGTTCGTCGGCTTCGTGGCCGCGCTCGGCGGCGGCATCTTCCGCGACCTCGTCATCGACGAGGTGCCACCGCTGGCCTTCGCCGACTGGCGGTACGCCGCGACCGCCGCGATCACCGCGGTCGCCGTGTTCTGGCTGCACCCGCAACTTGCCCGGCTGCGCACCACCGTGCTGGTGCTCGACGCGGCGGGCCTCGCGTTGTTCACCGTGACCGGCACACTCAAGGCGCTCGACGCCCGGGTGCCGGCCGTCGGCGCCTGCCTGATCGGCATGCTGACCGCCATCGGCGGCGGGCTCGGCCGCGACCTGCTCACCGCGGAGATCCCCGTGGTGCTGCGCCGGGAGATCTACGCGGTGGCCGCGCTGGTCGGATCGGTCGCGGTCGCTCTGCTCCACCTGACCGGCCAGACCGGCCCGGTGCCGCTCACCGCCGCCGCCGTCGGCGTGTTCGGGTTGCGCCTGGTCGCGCTGCGCCGACGCTGGTCCGCGCCGGTGGCGACCCTGCGTCCACCGCACACCGGCGACCCCTGGTGAGGCCCGTCGCACCGCCGTTGCCAATGTGACCAGCGTGGCGTCGCCTGGGCCTGCGGGCGCGCGCTGGTTATGCTGAGTCGGCCTTCGCGGCAGCTACTGCGCGGAGGCGTTTTCATGGGCGGCGGTACTCGTGGCCCTCGCCCGGTGTCCGCCCTGGTGCGGTCGGAGAGGAGCTTCGCGTGGCAGCCCGGACGCCGGTGCTCGAGACGTTCCCGGCACTGCGAGCCTGGCAGCGCAAGGCCCTGGTGGAGTACCTGCGCCGGCGTACCGACGACTTCACCGCGGTCGCCACCCCGGGCGCCGGCAAGACCACCTTCGCCCTGCGCATCGCCGCCGAACTGCTCGCCGACGGCACCGTCGAGGCGGTCACCGTGGTGGCCCCGACCGAGCACCTGAAGACCCAGTGGGCCGAGGCCGCGGCCCGGGTGGGCATCCAGCTCGACGCCGCGTTCCGTAACGCCGACGTGCACTCCGCCGCCGACTTCCACGGCGCGGTGATCACCTACGCCCAGGTCGGCATGGCCCCGCAGGTGCACCGGCGACGCACGATGACCCGTCGCACCCTGGTCATCCTCGACGAGATCCACCACGCCGGTGACTCCCGCACCTGGGGCGACGGTGTCAAGGCCGCCTTCGAGCCGGCCGTACGCCGGCTCATGCTCACCGGCACGCCGTTCCGCTCCGACGACAACCCCATCCCGTTCGTCGAGTACGAGCGGGGCGGTGACGGGCTGCTGCGCTCCCGCGCCGACTCGGTGTACGGCTACGCCGACGCGCTGCGCGACGGGGTCGTCCGGCCGGTGCTCTTCCTCGCGTACTCGGGGGAGACCCGCTGGCGTACCAACGCCGGGGACGAGCTGGCGGCCCGCCTCGGCGAGCCGATGACCCAGGATCTGGTGGCGCAGGCGTGGCGTACCGCCCTGGACCCGGCGGGGGACTGGATGCCGCAGGTGCTGCGTGCCGCCGACGCCCGGCTCACCGTGCTGCGTAACGCGGGGATGCCCGACGCCGGTGGCCTGATCATCGCCACCGACCAGCAGACCGCACGCTCGTACGCCAAGCTGATCGAGCAGGTGACCGGTGAGAAGGCCGCCGTGGTCCTCTCCGACGACCAGGGCGCGTCCGCGCGGATCGCGACGTTCGCGGCGTCCGACCAGCGGTGGCTGGTCGCGGTGCGGATGGTGTCCGAGGGCGTCGACATCCCCCGGCTCGCCGTCGGCGTCTACGCCACCAGCGCCAGCACCCCGCTGTACTTCGCCCAGGCGATCGGCCGGTTCGTGCGGGCCCGCCGCCCCGGTGAGACCGCCTCGGTGTTCCTGCCCAGCGTGCCGCACCTGCTCGGGCTGGCCAGCGAGATGGAGAACGAGCGGGACCACGTCCTGGGCAAGCCCAAGGAGTCCGACGGCCTCGACGACGACCTGCTGGAACGCGCGCAGCGCGACGACCAGGCCAGCGGGGAGCTGGAGAAGCGGTTCGCCGCGCTCTCGGCCACCGCCGAACTGGACCAGGTGATCTTCGACGGCGCGTCGTTCGGGACCGCCGCGCAGGCCGGCACGCCCGAGGAGGAGGAGTACCTGGGCCTGCCCGGTCTGCTCACCGCCGACCAGGTCTCCCTGTTGCTGACCAAGCGGCAGGCGGACCAACTGGCCGCCCAGCGTCGCCGTACCGCCGAGCGGGCCGCTCAGCCGGCCGCTGCGCCCTCGGCGGCGCCTCCGGTACCCCTGAGTGCCGCCCAGCGTCGTGTGGCGCTCCGGCGCCAACTCAACGCTCTGGTGGCCGCCCGGCACCACCGCACCGGCCAGCCGCACGGCAAGATCCACGCCGAGCTGCGCCGGCTCTGCGGTGGGCCGCCGAGCGCCCAGGCCACCATCGAACAGCTCGAGGAACGCATCGCCACCGTGCAGACCCTCTGACCCCACGCACCCCACGACCCCGGCACGGACGCACGGCGGGCATCCGGCGCCTCCGCAACCCGGGCACCCCCGGGTTGCGGAGGCACCCCGCGCATTCGAGGCACCCCGCGTATTCGACGCACCCCGCCCCCAGGCCCCCGCGCCCTCAGGTGTCGCGTGCCCTCAGGTGTCGCGTGCCCTCAGGTGTCGCGTGCCCCCAGGTGTCGCGTGCCCACCAAGATCGTGCTCGATCACTGATGTAGTGGTGTCACGGTCTGTGAGGCCACTACATCCTGGTTCGAGCACGATCTTGGTCGGCGCGGCGCGGCGCGGCGCGGCGCGGGGCGGGGCGCGCGGCGCGGCGGGGCGCGGGGCGCGCGGCGGCGCGGGGCGCGGGGAGGGCCCGGTGCCCAAGATCTGCGCAACTTCGGGGATGTTGCTGCCTCTCGCGCGTCGGAATCAGCAATATCCCCGAAGTTGCGTGGATATTGGCGGGCGCTGGGCAGGGCTGGGCAGGGAAAAGCCGACCGGAGGCACCCCGTGTGGGGTACCTCCGGTCGGCTATGTCGGTCGCGGACTTAGTTCGCCATCAGATCGGCGCCACGCCAGGTGAACTCGGGGTCCGTCGCGAACCGAACGGTGATCTTCACGAGATCCTCCGCGTACTTGTTCGCGTGGTGCCCACAGAACACCAACTCGCTCCCACCCGAGAGAGAGATACGGAGCTTGCCGGCAGCATTGCAGCGGTCGCACCGTTCATCGGCGGCTGGGGGAGCCACCGTCTCGGGCGGCGGCGTGAGGGTCGGGGTCATCGCCTTCCTCCTCTGGTCGTCACCGATGAACAATCTCTTCGGTCGTTGCTCACCTATCGTGCAACACCCGTGCTGGGCCTTGCCTTCCCTGTGTGCCCGCGGGGGACCGAGGTCACACATGGCAGGGACAGTGTGCCGTGAACCCAGGGTGCCACGTCAACGATCACATTCGTGTATCCGGACGATCACCACCTGGCGTTGCACGCCAGGTGGTCAAAACGACACGTTCGGTTGACGAAACAGGCTCAGTCCAGGTAATCCCGGAGAACCTGTGACCGGGACGGGTGTCGCAGCTTGGACATCGTCTTGGACTCGATTTGGCGGATCCGCTCCCGGGTCACCCCGTAGACCTGCCCGATCTCGTCCAGCGTCCGCGGCTGACCGTCGGTCAGGCCGAAGCGCAGCCGTACGACGCCCGCCTCACGCTCGGAGAGCGTCTGCAGCACCTGCTGGAGCTGGTCCTGCAGGAGCGAGAACGAGACGGCGTCGACGGCGACCACGGCCTCGGAGTCCTCGATGAAGTCACCGAGCTGACTGTCGCCCTCGTCGCCGATGGTCTGGTCCAGCGAGATGGGCTCCCGAGCGTACTGCTGGATCTCCAGCACCTTCTCGGGTGTGATGTCCATCTCCTTGGCCAGTTCCTCCGGAGTGGGCTCGCGGCCCAGGTCCTGGAGCAGCTCACGCTGTATGCGGCCGAGCTTGTTGATGACCTCGACCATGTGCACCGGGATACGGATGGTGCGGGCCTGGTCGGCCATGGCGCGGGTGATGGCCTGCCGGATCCACCAGGTGGCGTACGTGGAGAACTTGTAGCCCTTGGTGTAGTCGAACTTCTCGACCGCCCGGATGAGACCGAGGTTGCCCTCCTGGATGAGGTCGAGGAAGGCCATGCCGCGTCCCGTGTACCGCTTGGCCAGGGACACGACCAGACGGAGGTTCGCCTCGAGCAGGTGGTTCTTGGCGCGCTCGCCGTCGCGGGAGATCCAGCCCAGGTCGCGGACCATCTCCCGGGCGAGCTTCTCCTCGCCCTCGTCGGCCGCGCGCAGCTGCTCGGCGGCGTAGAGCCCGGCCTCGATCCGCTTGGCCAGCTCCACCTCCTGCTCGGCGTTGAGCAGCGGGACCTTGCCGATCTGCTTCAGGTACGCCCGCACGGAGTCGGCGGAGGCGGTCAGCTCGGCGTCGCGCCGAGCCTGCTTGAGCGCCTCGGACTCCTCGTCGTCCCACTCGAAGTCGTTGTCGGTGGCCGACGCGGCGGCGTCGGTCTCGGCGGCCTGGGCCAGCTCGGCCGGCTCCTCGACCACCACGTCCTCGATGGTGGCGGCGAGCTCCTCCGGGTCGATTTCACCCTCGGCGCCCTCGCCCTTGCCGGCTGCCTTGACCGGCTTGGCGCCGGCCGCCGCGGCCACGGTGGCCTTGGTCGCGCGGGTGGACTTGGTCGCCTTGGCCGGGGTGGCTGCCGCGGCGGCGACCCCGGCGGTCTTGCGAGCGGCCACCTTGCGCGGGGCGGGCGTCGCCGCCGCCTCGTCGGAGGCGGGCGCCTGCTTCGGGGCGGGCGCGGCGGCCTTCTTGGTCGTCTTGGCGGTGGTGGCTCGGGACGCCGGGGTCGTCGAGCGAGCTGCGGCGACCCGGCGGCGGGTGCTGGCCGAGCCGTCCACCACCACGGTCACTCCCGCCTCGGAGAGCGCCCGCAGGATCTTCTTGGCCTGGGCCGGAGTCACCTCGGCGGTCTCGACGGTGCGCGCGAGCTGAGCCGACGTGAGCTGACCGCCAGCGCTCTGCGCATGGGCGATCAGGGTGTCGGTGAGCGAGCGAACGTCGGCGCCGGGCTGGCGGGGTTCTGTCACGAATGACCTTCCGGAGGCGAAGAGCGGGCACGGCCGGGTCGTCCGGCACGGCGGGTCAACCGGGCCGGGCGATGTGGTTGAGGAACCCCCGTGTCCCGGGCCGGCCGGTGGTCTCGGCGGCCCGCGGCGCGTGGGTAGGGGTGAATTGTAACGCCGTCTGCGGCGATCATCCTGCGCCGCACGGCGTAACGGCGGCGGGACCGCCGATTCGGCGCAGATGTGGACTTTGTAAGGATGATACTCGCGCACGGTTCGCAACGCCCCGGTCGTGCCGGAAGGGGACCCTGGAATGGACCGTTCGGCACCGTTAACGCGGGAATTGTTGGCGATCGCGATCGAGGTGGCGCGGGACGCCGCGTCGACCGCGTACCGGATGCGGGTCGAGGGAGTTTCCGTGGCGGCGACCAAGAGCACGGTCACCGACGTGGTCACGGCCGCCGACCGGGCCGTCGAGCGCCAGGTCCTCGACGCCCTGCGCCGGCTGCGACCGGGGGACGCGGTCCTCGGCGAGGAGTACGGCACGACGGACACCGGTCCGGTGGCACCGGGCGGGGTGCGGTGGATCGTCGACCCGATCGACGGCACCGTGAACTACCTCTACGGGTTGCCGTACAGCGCGGTGTCGCTGGCCGCCGAGGTGGACGGGACGGTGGTCGCCGGCGTGGTGCGCAACGTGCACACCGGTGAGGAGTGGACCGCCACGGCCGGCGGCGGGGCGTGGCGCGACGGTGTCCGGCTGCGCTGCTCGGGTGAGACCGACCTGGGGCAGGCGCTGGTCGGCACCGGTTTCGGCTACGACGCCGGCCGTCGGGCGCACCAGGCGTCGGTGGTGGCCGGACTGATCGCCTCGGTACGTGACATCCGTCGCCTCGGCGCCGCCGCGCTGGACCTCTGCATGGTCGCGGAGGGGCGGCTGGACGCGTACTTCGAGAAGGGGTTGTCGGCCTGGGACCAGGCCGCCGGAGGCCTGGTCGCCGCCGAGGCGGGCGCCCGGGTGGCCGGCCTGGCCGGGCGCCCGGCGGGCCCGGACCTGGTGATCGCGGCCCCGCCGGCCCTCTTCGCCGGGCTGCACGACCGGCTGGCCGCCCTGGACGCCTCCGGCGGCCCCTAGGTGGGACTGCCGGTCAGGCCGTCACTTCTTGGGGCCGGGGGACGGGCAGGAACCCGGCGGCGCGACCGGCGGGCCCAGGTCGCCGAGGGACTGGTTGACCTCGGTGGTGGTGGCGAGCTGCTGGAAGCCGTTGCCCAGCACCACGTCCACGGTGTCGTCGGTGCGCTTGGGGTCGTAGACCGGATCGGCGTTGTCCAGGAAGTACGCCTTCAGCAGGTGGGCGGAGCTGACACCCTTGGGGCCGAACTTCAGCACGGCCACGTCGTCGATGCCCTTGGGCGCGTTGCCGACCTTCTTGACCTGGAACTTGCGGTTCCGGAAGTCGTCGGCGACGGCGCTCGCCCGGCCCGGCTCGTCGGTCGCGTTCAGGACGTTGATCTTGACGTCCTTGGTCTCGTGCAGGGTGACGTCGGCCAGCGGCCAGCCGTCCGGGCAGCTGCCCGCCGCGCCGGCCTTGCCCTGGCTGTCCCGGACGATCGCGGTGATCACGAACGCCAGCGCCAGGACCCCCAGCAGGCCGACGACGACGAGTGCTCGCACTCGCGCAAAACTCATCTGGGCGCTCCCCGGAGCTGAGGTGGGTGGTGGCGGCCGCCAACGATCGCGCTGACCGCCGGCCGTCGAATACGCCGCTGAGGTTAACGGTTGTCCGGCCGTCGCGTGGAAACAGTCCGACATGCCGGCGCGCCGACCGTGAACCGGGTACTACTACCCCTATCTTCGTGTCGCCTGAATCACATTGGGAACAACTTCGCGTGCGGGGGCGTACATCTCAGCCGCAAGGGCGGTATACATGCCTCGCCCAAGGGGGGGTAAGGTTCCGCGCTCGCAGGGGAGTGGCCCCAGCGGTCCCGACCCGTACGGTCCGCGGGTCGGGTGCCCGACACAAGTGGTTGCCGGCCAGCGGAACCGAAACAGCGTCGTCCGGCGTTACAACCGGAAGCGACAACATCGATATGGGAGAGTGACATCCGATGGCCACCGACTACGACGCCCCGCGTCGCGACGAGGTCGACCTCGGCGAGGACAGCCTGGAAGAGCTCAAGGCCCGGCGCGTCGACTCACAGTCGGGCGCGGTGGACGTCGACGAGGCCGAGGTCGCCGAGAGCTTCGAGCTGCCCGGTGCCGACCTGGCCGACGAGGAGCTCACTGTCAAGGTGCTACCGATGCAGCAGGACGAGTTCCGTTGTGCCCGCTGCTTCCTGGTCCACCATCGCAGCCAGCTGGCGGTCGAGCGCAACGGCGAGCTGATCTGCCGAGAGTGCGTCTGACACGCACGACACCGGCGGCGGCCTCCTGATCGGGGCCGCCGCTACCGGTGTAGGCGTGCGACGCCGGTGGGTACCTGCTTGACTCGTAGCGGGTAGCCACAGCACCGGGAGGTTCCACCCATGAGCGATCGAGGCGACACCACCGACGGCGGCGCGGACGACCTCGGCGCCACCGTCGCGGCGTTGACCGAGGACGACATCGCGCCGGCCCGGCGACGCCAACTACTCACCCGGATGGTGTCCCAGGCCCGCAGCCGGGGCATCTCCGACCTGTTCAAGCCCCGTGCCGCGGTGCGCTGGATGGTCGACACGGTGGCCGAGATAGCCCCGCACGTGCCGGTCCGGGACCTGGCCACCCTGCGTCGGCACTTCCCCGGCCTGGACGACGCCGCCCTGGCCGAGCGACTGATCCGTAACGCCTCCCGCACCACGGCGGGGATCGGCGCGGCCGGCGGGGGAGTCGCCGCCGTCGAGTGGACGGTGGCGCCCACGCTGCTCTCCGCGCCTGTGCTGCTCGCCGCCGAGACCGTCGCCGTCGTGGCGGTGGAGCTGAAACTGATCGGTGAGCTGCACGAGATCCACGGCGTGTCGTTGCCCGACGCCGGCAGTCAGCGGGCGGTGGCCCTGGTGCACTCCTGGGCCACTCAGCGCGGGGTCAACCCGATGGTGCCCGGCGTGGGGGTCGGCGCGGTGCTCGGCACCGCCGCCCGCAAGGAGATGCGGGACATGCTGCTGCGGCGCTTCGGCCGCAACCTCACCACCCTCGGGCCGTTCCTCACGGGCGCGGCGGTGGCCAGCTTCCTGAACCGCCGGGCCACCCGCCAGATGGCCGACCAGCTCCAGGCGGACCTGCGTCGTCGCGGCATCGCCCGGCCGGCGCCACCGCCGGCCCTGCCCGGCCCGCCCACGGGCACCTGAGCGGGCCCTGGGCGCCGTTCAGCCCGGCTCGCCGGCCGTGGTGTCGGCGGGCCTGGTGTCGGCGGGCCTGGTGTCGGCGGGCCTGGCGGCGTCCCGCGCGGCCAGCAGCGCCTCGGCCAACTCGACCGGACGCCGGCTGCTCACCACCCAGAACGGGGTCGGGTCGGCCGGGTCGTCGAGCACCACCTGCACCGCGCCGCTGATCCACGGCCGCTGCACCACGAAGGCGAGCGGGTCCGCGCCCACGCCCAGCACCTCACGACGCCCGGAGGCGTCCAACGGGACCACGTCGGCCACGAAGCGCGCCGGCAGCCGGGCGTCATCCACCCGCAGCTCACCGTCGACGACCGCCACCCCGATCCGGCCCAGCCACCACAGCCCGACGGCGGTGACCGGCAGCAGCACGGCGAAGGGCACCCAGGCGCGGGCGCCGGAACCACCCATCCAGATTTCGACCGCCAGCAGTCCGGCGGCCACCAGGCTGATCAGCCACAGCCACCAGGGCAGGTCCAGCCGTTCGGCGTACGCCGGGCGGGCCGGAACCCCTGGCCGATCGGCGGACGGGGAGGGCGACATGCTCACTCCTGCGAGGGTACGGCGCACGACGGGCCGGCCAACCGGCAGGATGGCAGGGTCACCGGAGACAACCGGACCGAAGAGGGGACCCGTGACCGACGTCGTACCCGTGCCCGTACGGCTGCTCGATGCCGAGCTGCCGATGCCCACGTACGCCCATCCCGGCGATGCCGGGGCCGACCTGGTGGCCGCCGCGGACGTGGAGCTGCCGCCCGGCGGCCGCGCCCTGGTGCCCACCGGCGTGGCCGTCGCCCTGCCGGACGGCTACGTGGGCCTGGTCCATCCCCGGTCCGGCCTGGCGGCCAGGCTCGGCGTGACGGTGCTCAACGCGCCCGGTACGGTCGACGCCGGCTATCGGGGTGAGATCATGGTCAACCTGATCAACCATGATCGGGACACGCCCGCGAAGATCTCTCGCGGGGACCGGATCGCCCAGCTCGTGATCCAGCGCGTGGCACGGGCGCGGTTCGAGCCGGTGGCCGAGCTGCCCGGGTCCACGCGTGGTACCGGCGGGCACGGTTCGACCGGTGGGCACGCTCAGCTGGTGCCGTCGCCGGCCGGCGGGCAGACGGAAGAAGTGGCAGGGTGATCGTGAACAGCGGAGGGTGGGCGCAGTGATCTTCTCCCGAAAGCGGGCCGATGCCGGGCGGCACACCCGCGACGAGCGGGGCACCGAGGTCCTCGACGAGGGCGGCGCGGCGGCGGCGCTGGTGCGCGGGCCGTACGACATCTCCGAGGTTGACGACGAGGTGCAGCGGCTCGACCTGGGCAGCCTGCACATTCCGGCGGTCGCCGAGGTGGAGGTGCGGGTGCAGGCCGACCCGCAGGGCGTGATCCAGCAGGTCGTGCTGGTGCACGGGGACAACGCGTTGCAGCTCGGCGTCTTCGCGGCCCCCCGGTCCGAGGGGATCTGGGACGAGGTGCGCGAGGAGATCCGGCAGTCGCTGCTGCGGGACGGCGCCTCCGCGCAGGAGGTCGACGGCGAGTACGGCACGGAGTTGCACGCCCAGGTACGGACCCCGGACGGCCCGACCAACCTGCGGTTCGTCGGCGTCGACGGGCCGCGCTGGATGGTCCGTGGCGTCTTCCAGGGGCCGGCGGCCACCGATTCGGCCAGCTCGGGCCCGCTCGCCGAGTGCCTGGAAGGCCTGGTGGTCGACCGTGGCCAGGAGGCGAAGCCGGTCCGTGAGCCGTTGCCGCTGCGACTGCCCCGCGAGATGGCCGACCAGGCCGAGGACGCGTCCAGCGAGCCCCGCCAGGTCTGAACGACCGCGTCCCGGCCCGCCGGAACCGACCCCGTCGGCGTACGCTGGCGGGACGGTTCCGGCGTCGCCGGAGCCGGGCTGGTCCCGGCGAGCGTGGAGAGGGTGACGCGGAGGTCATGACGACCGACGAGAGCAAGGTGTCGCTGCGGCGCATCCTGCAACGGTTCACCGCCAGCGAGGCCGAGATCGACGCGCAGGAGCTGCGGCAGGAGAGCGCCGAGTGCGGTGGCGTCCTGGCCCAGCAGTGCTCCCGGGGCCAACTGGTCTCGGTCGCCGGTCGGCTGCGCACCGTGGTCTACACGCCGCGCACCAACCTGCCCACCCTGGAGGCCGACCTGTACGACGGCAGCGACGTCGTCACCCTGGTCTGGCTGGGCCGGCGGCACATCTCCGGGATCGAGCCGGGGCGGCACCTGACCGCTCGTGGCCGGGTGGCGATGCGCGACGACCGCAAGGTCATCTACAACCCGTACTACGAGCTGGACTCGCCGAAGTGACGGCGCCGGGGACGGAAGGCCGGTCATGACGACGGGACAGGACCGGGCGGCACAGCCGGAGACTCCTGCCGAGGACGACGAGGCGCTGCCGACGATCGCCGAGCAGATGGCCGACCAGCTCGGCGGCTGGCGTGGGCTGGTCGAGTCGAGCATCCCGGTGGTCGTCTTCGTGGTCGCCAACATCATCGGTGACCTGCGGCCCGCCGTGATCGCCTCGGTGGCCGTCGCGCTGCTGATCGCCGGGTTGCGGCTGGCCCAGCGCCGGCCGATCCGACATGCGGTCAACGGTCTGTTCGGCGTCGGCATCGGCGCCGCCATCGCGTGGCGTACCGGCGATGAGCGCGACTTCTACCTGCCCGGCATCCTGTACGGCATCGGCTACGGCATCGCCCTGCTGATCTCGGCGGCCGTCCGACAGCCCCTCGTCGGTTGGATCTGGTCGGTGCTGGTCGCCAAGGGCCGTTCCGAGTGGCGGACCGACCCGAAGTTGGTGCGCATCTTCACCCGGCTGACCGTGCTCTGGGGCGTGGTGTGGCTCGCCAAGGTGGGCGTGCAGGCCGGGCTCTACCTGGCCCACCAGGACACCGCGCTGGGCGTGGCCCGGTTGGCGCTGGGCTATCCGCCGTACGCGCTGTTGCTGCTCATCACCGTCTGGACGGTGCGCCGGGTCACCCGGGAGCCGCAGCCCACCCCGCTGCCCGGCGCCTGAGCAGGGCCGGCGCCGGGGCCGGGGCCGGCTCAGCGTGAGCCGCGGGTCCGCTCGACGCTGTCCGGGCCGAGGATGACCGCGCGCACGTCGTCCTCCACCTCGGCCGTACAAACGAAGATCAACTCGTCGCCGGCCTCGATGGGGTCGTCCGGGCTGGGCACCAGGACACGCTTGCCGCGCAGGATCGCCACCAGGGCGGAGTCGCGGGGCAGCGGCACCGCGTGCAGGGGCTGACCGACGTACGGGGCGGTCGGCGGCAGGGTGATCTCGACCAGGTTGGCCTCGCCCTGCCGGAACGTCATGAGCCGGACCAGGTCGCCGACGGTGACCGCCTCCTCGACCAGGGCGGCCATCACCCGGGGCTTGCTCACCGCGACGTCGACGCCCCACTGCTCGGTGAAGAGCCACTCGTTCTCCGCCCGGTTGACCCGGGCGACCACGCGGGGCACCGCGAACTCGGTCTTGGCCAGCAGCGACAGCACCAGGTTGGTCTTGTCGTCGCCGGTGGCGGCGACCACCACGTCACAGCCGGCGACGTTCGCCTCCTCCAGGCTGGCCACCTCGCACGCGTCGGCGAGCACCCACTCGGCGGCGGGCACCCGGTCCGGTCGGAGCATCTTCGGTTGACGCTCGATCAGCATCACCTGGTGGCCGTTCTCGATCAGCTCCTGGGCGATCGAACGGCCCACGTTGCCGGCGCCGGCGATGGCGATCCGCATGGCTCAGTGCCCTCCTTCCGGCGGCGTCGCCGCCACCGCCGTGACCGCGGCCACGATGTCGTCGCTGACCAGCATGAACACCTGGTCACCCTCCTGCACGAGGGTGGACGCGGTGGGCAGCGTTCCGATGCCGAAGCGGATCAGGTAGGCGACCCGCGCACCCGAGGACTGCTCCAGCACGTGCACCGGGTGACCGATCCACTCCCGGTGCACCGGGACCTCGACGATCGACACGGTGCTGGTCGGGTCGCGGAAGATCTCCACGTTGCCCTCGGGCACCAGGTGCCGCAGCATCCGGTCGGCCGTCCAGCGCACCGTCGCCACGGTGGGGATGCCGAGGCGCTCGTACACCTGCGCCCGGCGCTGGTCGTAGATCCGGGCCGCGACCCGGGACACGCCGAAGGTCTCGCGGGCCAGGCGGGCCGAGATGATGTTGGAGTTGTCGCCGCTGGAGACCGCCGCGAAGGCGTCCGCCCGCTCGATGCCGGCCTGGCGCAGCACCTCACCGTCGAAGCCCGCCCCGGTCACCGTGATGCCGGCGAAGTCGGGGCCGAGCCGGCGGAAGGCGTCGGCGTCCTGATCGATCACCGCCACCGAGTGTCCCCGGGACTCCAGGCTGTGGGCGAGGGTCGACCCGACCCGCCCACATCCCATGATCACGACGTGCACGCTGTCCCTCCCAAGGTGCGTACCGTTCCCGCTACCGGTGGCCTTCGAGTGCGAGCCTGCCACGTCCCGGTCGAGAGCGGGGACCGACCGTACCCCGCCGCCGTGCACGGCGATGATCGCCCACCCCCGCGTTCGCACCGTGGTGGTCGTACTCTTGGCGTTCGTGGCCAGTCCCACCTCGCTGCTGAAGCGGCTGCTCCTCGGTCGACCGTTCCGGTCCGACCGCCTGCAGCACACCCTCCTGCCGAAGCGCATCGCGCTGCCCGTGTTCGCCTCCGACGCGCTGTCCAGCGTCGCGTACGCGCCTGACGAGATCCTGCTGACCCTGTCGATCGCCGGGGCGTCGGCGTTCGTGTTCTCCCCGTGGATCGCCTTCGCGGTCGTCGTGGTGATGCTCACGGTGGTGGCCAGCTACCGGCAGAACGTGCACGCCTACCCCTCCGGCGGCGGCGACTACGAGGTGGCCACGGTCAACCTCGGCCCCAAGTTCGGCATCGGCGTGGCCAGCGCCCTGCTGGTCGACTACGTGCTCACGGTGGCCGTGTCCGTCTCCTCGGGGGTGGCCAACCTCGGCTCGGTGGTCCCGTTCGTGGCCACCCACAAGGTCATGATCGCGGTCCTCGCGGTGATCCTGCTGACCGCCGTCAACCTGCGCGGGCTGCGCGAGTCGGGTACCGCCTTCGCCATCCCCACCTACGGCTTCGTGATCGTGATGGGCGGAATGCTGCTCACCGGGCTGTTCCGCGTCTTCGTCCTGGGCGACGACCTCCGCGCGCCCAGCGCCGACCTGGTCATCCAGGCCGAGCACAGCGTGACCGGCTTCGCGCTGATCTTCCTGCTGCTGCGGACGTTCAGCTCGGGCGCGGCCGCGCTCACCGGCGTCGAGGCGATCTCCAACGGCGTCCCCGCGTTCAAGGCGCCGAAGAGCCGCAACGCCGCCACCACACTGCTGCTGCTGGGCGCGATCGCGGTGAGCCTGCTCGTCGGGATCATCTGGCTGGCCCGGCTGACCCACCTGCAGTTCGTCGAGGACCCCGCCCTGCAGATCGTCTCGGGCCCCGAGGGGTACGTGCAGAAGACGGTCACCACCCAGCTCGGCGAGACGGTCTTCGGCGCCGGCTCGATCCTGCTCTACGTGGTGGCCGGGATGACCGCGCTCATCCTCTTCCTGGCCGCGAACACCGCGTTCAACGGCTTTCCGGTGCTCGGCTCGATCCTCGCCCAGGACCGCTACCTGCCCCGCCAGTTCCACACCCGGGGCGACCGGCTGGCCTTCTCCAACGGCATCACGTTCCTCGCCCTCTTCGCGATCGTCCTGATCGTCGGCTTCCAGGCCGAGGTGACCCGGCTCATCCAGCTCTACATCGTCGGGGTGTTCGTCTCGTTCACCGTCTCCCAGGCCGGCATGATCCGGCACTGGAACCGGCGGCTGCGCACCGAGCGGGACCCGGAGGCCCGCAAGCGGATGCACCGCTCCCGGGCCATCAACACGTTCGGTATGGGCCTGACCGGCACGGTGCTGGTGATCGTCCTGATCACCAAGTTCCTGCTCGGCGCGTGGATCGCGATCGCCGCGATGGCGGTGATCTACGCGCTGATGCTGGCCATCCGCCGGCACTACGACCGGGTCGCCGCCGAACTGACCCCGCCGGACGAGAGCCGGGGCGTGCTGCCCGCCCGCAACCACGCGATCGTGCTGGTCAGCAAGCTGCACCAGCCGACGTTGCGGGCCATCGCGTACGCCCGGGCCACCCGCCCGGACACGTTGACCGCGGTGACCGTCAACGTGGACGAGAAGGACACCCGCGACCTGCAGGCCGACTGGGAACGGCGGGAGATGGCGATCCCGCTCACCGTCGTCGACTCGCCGTACCGGGAGATCACCCGGCCGATCCTGGACTTCGTCGCCTCCACCCGCCGTACGTCGCCGCGCGACGTGGTCACCGTCTTCATCCCCGAGTACGTGGTGGGGCGCTGGTGGGAGAACCTGCTGCACAACCAGAGCGCGCTGCGCCTCAAGGGCCGGCTGCTCTTCGAACCGGGGGTCATGGTGGTCAGCGTGCCGTGGCAGCTCGCCTCGACCGCCAGCAAGAACCTGGACCGGCTCGACGCCACGCTCTCCAACACGCCGGCGCGTGGACCCCGGGGCACCGTGCCGGCGGCGGTGGCCGCGCCGCCGCCCGGCGAGGCCACCCCGGCGGGCGGCGAGACGCTGGGAGAGAGCCGTGACTGAGCGCACGACCGCGGGTACGGCTGCGGCCACGGCCCCGGCCTCGGCATCGGCATCGGCCTCGGTTTCGACGGCCGAGCGGGGCCTCGGCGAGGCGGAGCGGGTCGAACTGACCGTCGACGCGGTGGCCCCCGGCGGGCACTGTGTCGCCCGGGTGGACGGGCAGGTGGTGTTCGTCCGCCACGCGCTGCCCGGGGAACGGGTGATCGCCGAGGTCACCGAGGTGCACCGGGGGTTCGTCCGGGCCGACGCCGTGACCGTGCTGGACCCCTCGCCGGACCGGGTGCAGCCGCCCTGCCCGTACGCGAAGCCGGGCGCCTGCGGCGGGTGCGACCTGCAACACGTCGCCCCGGCCGCGCAGTTGGCCTGGAAGACCGCCGTGGTGCGGGAGCAGTTGGCCCGTCTCGGCGGGCTCACCGACGTCGAGCTGGATCGGCTCGGCGTGCAGGTGGAGGCGCTCCCGGGCGGACCGCTCGGCTGGCGTACCCGGGTCCGCTACGCGGTCGACGCCGCCGACCGGGCGGGCCTGCTCAAACACCGCTCGCACGAGGTCGTGCCGATCGACCGTTGCCGCATCGCCCACCCGGCCATCCAGCAGCTTGCGGTGCTCAGTCCGGCCGGTGCGCGCTGGCCGGCAGCGGAGGCGGTGGAGACCGTCGTCAGCGGCGGCGGGGACGTGAGCGTCGCCGAGGTCCGCGACGGGGTCGTCACCCCGGTGAGCGGGCCCACCGAGGTCCGTGAGGTGGCCGCCGGGCGGGACTGGGCGCTGCCCGCGTCCGCGTTCTGGCAGGTGCACCCGGCGGCGGCCGACACGCTGAACACGGCCGTGCTGGAGCTTCTGGACCCCCGACCGGGCGAGGTCGCCTGGGACCTCTACGGGGGCGCCGGGCTGTTCGCCGCCGGGCTGGCCGCCCGCGTCGGCGCGTCCGGTCGGGTGACGTTGGTGGAGGCCTCCGCGCAGGGTGTCGCCGCCGCCCGGGAGAACCTGGCCGACCTGCCCCGCGTCGAGGTCGTGTCGGCGCGGGTGGAGACCGCGCTGGCCCGCCGACGGATCACCGGCCCGGTCGACGTGGTGGTGCTCGACCCGCCGCGCTCCGGCGCCGGCGCCCCGGTGGTGCGCGCCCTGGCCGCCGCCGGTCCACGGGCGGTCGCGTACGTGGCGTGTGATCCGGCCGCCTTCGCCCGGGACGTCCGCACCTTCGCCGAGCTGGGCTGGCGGCTGACGGCGCTGCGCGGCTTCGACCTGTTCCCGATGACCCAGCACGTCGAGTGCGTCGGACTGCTGCTGCCGCCAGCCTGACCAGGTGCTCAGCGGGCTGCTCCGCGGCAAGCGGCTCGGGCCAGGCTGCGGAGTACCGGGCGGCCGATAGACTCTCCGGTCATGAGCGTTGAAGAGGACACGGCCAACCACGGTCGGCTGCTGGAGACGGTCCGAGGTCCGCAGGACGTCAAGCGGATGTCCGGCGAGGAGCTGGATGTGCTCGCCGCCGAGATCCGGGACTTCCTGATCGCCAAGGTCTCCCGCACCGGCGGGCACGTCGGGCCCAACCTCGGCGTGGTCGAGCTGACGCTGGCCATGCACCGCGTCTTCGACTCCCCCCGGGACCGGCTCCTGTTCGACACGGGCCACCAGGCGTACGTGCACAAGATCCTCACCGGGCGGCAGGCCGGCTTCGACAAGCTCCGCCAGCGCGGTGGCCTCTCCGGCTACCCCAGCCAGGCCGAGAGCGAGCACGACCTCATCGAGAACTCGCACGCCTCCACCGCGCTCTCCTACGCCGACGGGCTGGCCAAGGCGTACGCCCTGCGCGGTGAGCAGCGCAGCGTCGTGGCCGTGGTCGGCGACGGCGCGCTCACCGGCGGCATGTGCTGGGAGGCGCTGAACAACATCGCCACCGCCGGCAACTCGCTGGTCATCGTGGTCAACGACAACGGCCGGTCCTACTCGCCCACCATCGGCGGGCTGGCCGACCACCTCTCCTCGCTGCGACTCAACCCGGGCTACGAGAAGGTCCTCGACACGGTCAAGGACGCCCTCGGCTCCACCCCGTTGGTCGGCAAGCCGATGTACGAGGTGCTGCACGCGGTCAAGAAGGGCATCAAGGACGCGGTCGCCCCGCAGGCCATGTTCGAGGACCTGGGCATCAAGTACGTCGGCCCGGTGGACGGGCACGACGTAGCGGCCGTCGAGTCGGCCCTGCGCGCGGCGAAGAACTTCGGCGGCCCGGTGATCGTGCACGCCGTGACCCGCAAGGGGTACGGCTACCGTCCGGCCGAGGAGGACGAGGCGGACTGCCTGCACGGCCCGAGCAGCGCCTTCGACGTGGAGACCGGCACGCTGCTGGCCGCACCCTCGGTGAAGTGGACCCACGTCTTCGCCGACGAGCTGCTGGCCATCGCCGACGATCGGCCCGACGTGGTGGGCATCACCGCCGCCATGGCCGAGCCGACCGGCATCGCCAAGCTGGCCCGCAAGTACCCCGAGCGGGTGTACGACGTGGGCATCGCCGAGCAGCACGCCGCCACCTCGGCGGCCGGCCTGGCGCTCGGTGGCCTGCACCCGGTGGTCGCCGTCTACGCCACGTTCCTCAACCGTGCCTTCGACCAGGTCCTGCTGGACGTGGCGATGCACAAGCTGCCGGTGACCTTCGTGCTGGACCGGGCGGGCATCACCGGCCCGGACGGCCCCAGCCACTACGGCATCTGGGACATGTCGGTCTTCGGGGTGGTGCCCGGTCTGCGGATCGCCGCTCCCCGTGACGCCGTCACCCTCCGCGAGGAGCTGCGCGAGGCGGTCGCCACCGACGACGGCCCGACGGTCCTGCGCTTCCCGACCGGCGCGGTCGCCGCGGACCTTCCGGCGCTGCGCCGGGTCGGCACCGTCGACGTGCTGGCCGAGTCGGCGCGTACCGACGTGCTTCTCGTCGCCGTCGGTTCCTTCGGCCAGATGGGCATGGAGGTCGCCGCCCGGGTCGCCGAGCACGGCTACGGCGTCACCGTGGTCGACCCCCGCTGGGTGCGTCCGGTCCCGGCCGAGCTGGTCGACATGGCCGCCCGCCACCGCCTGGTGGTCACCGTCGAGGACGGCGTCCGCGTCGGCGGTGTCGGCGACGCTATCGGCCAGGCGATGCGCGACGCCGACGTCCGGGTGCCGCTCAAGGACCTGGGCGTACCGGCCGACTGGCACCCGCACGGCACCCGCGCGCAGATCCTCGCCGACCTCGGCCTGACCGCGCAGGACGTGGCCCGTGACGTCACCGGCTGGATCTCCCGCCTGGACGCCACCCCGGACCACCTGACCCCCACCAGCAACACGGCCGCCCAGAACTAGCCCCGGCTCCACCGACGGCGGGTGCCCCCAGGGGCTGCCCGCCGTCGTGCGTCCGCGCCACCCCGGCCGCGTCCCCGCGCGACCTCCCACCCTCCCGCCCTCCCGCCACCCTCTCGCCGCGCGCCGATCTTGCACTTTCGGTTGTCGAAGCGCACCCTTTTGCGCCTTGTGTCGCAGCAGAAAGTGCAAGATCGCCGGGGCGGGCCGGGGCGGGCCGGGCGGGGTGGGGCGGGGTGGGGGTTAGCGGTGGGGGCTTACTGAGCGGTAGTGGGTTTTGTCGGTGTTGGCGAGGCTGTAGGTCTGAGTGTGGGACGGCTCCGGCACGACCACCAGGCCGGGGCGTTCCACCAGCAGCGGGGTGCCCGGCGGCACGGAGAGCGAGCTGTCCCGGGTAGCCCGCCAGCTGAGCACCAGCAGCGGTTGGTTGGGGATCGGAAGCTGGTACGTCTGCAACGGGGTGGCCCGGTCGGCCGGCGACACCACCGGGGCGCTCCCGTCCGCCGGCCGGTAGACGACGGCGGTCATCGTGCCGGCGTCGGTGTCCCAGCTGAGCTGCTGCAACTCGGCCGGCTCGCCGCCGCCGAGCGCCACCTCGCCGAGCGACCGGACCGAGAGCTTCGCCATCGGCCAGGACGTCGGTACGGACTTCGGCGCGTCCCGGTCGCCGATCCGGCGCGGAATGCTGCCGAAGGGGCCCCGCTCGCCGGCCAGCACACAGGTGTCCAGGCCGGTGAGCGCGCGGCGGCCGGCGCCGGACTCGTCCCGTACCAGCGGATAACGCGGGTCGGTCGTGCCGGTGCCCAGATCGAGCAGCCGGTCGGCGGCCCGCCCCCGGGGCAGTGACTCGGTGGCGCGCAGGGTCGCCGTCACGCCGACCGCCGTGCAGGCCGGCACGTCGACCGGCGCGCTGAGGCCGTCGGTGACGGCCAACGCCCGACCCTGCGGCCCGAGCAACTGCTGCACTCGGGCCGAGACCAGGTAGCGCCGACCGCCGGGCGTCTGGACCGGCAGCACGTCGGAGTAGACCAGGTAGCCGGGGTCGGTGTACTCGGTGGCGCGGCTGATCGCGTACCGGCCGCCGTCACCGGTGAGTTGCAGCAGCCAGGACGCGCTCTCGCCCGGCACGTCGGCCGCGACCAGGGCAACCGGGGTCCCGTCGACGCGTCCGGAGAAGAGGATGCCGGACGATGGCAGGTGCGCCCGGTCGTCGTCCGGTGACCGCCAGTCGCGTACCGCCTCGGTGACCGCCGTCGTCGCTGCGGCGTCGCCGGACAGATCGCCCCGGGGCGGCCACACGGCCAGCGTGCCGTCGAGGCTGTCGTACCCCACCCGCAGGTCGCGAGGCGCGCGGTCCGCGACGGGACCGCACGCGGTGCTGACCAACAACGCCGTCAGCAGGGCGGCGAGCATCCTGCCGTGCCGGCGGCCCGGAGTCACCTGATCCGCCCCCGATCGCCTCGCCGTCGCTGTCGGAAAGCGCCATAGTACGAGATGTCCGATGCGACGCCGCCGCTGGCCGGTTCCTCGTCCGCCACAATGGACATCACCGGGGCTTTAGTGCCCTTTTCGCCACTCGGGTAGACTCCGCCGACTGTGACGCCTGCCGAGTCCCGCGCCCTCGCTTCCCGGGCCAGGTCCGTCGGGGCGCCCGGCGACTCCGCCGCCCTGACCGACCGGGTCGACACCGCCCCGGCCCCGGTGACCTCGACCGCGCCCGAAACAACCGCGCCGGCCCAGGCCGTGCCGCACGAGGTCGCGGTGGACCAGGCCGCGCTGGCCCAGGCCGCGCTGGCCCAGGCCGCGCTGGCCCAGGCCGCGCCGGCCCAGGTCGCGCTGGACCAGGTCGTGCCGCACGAGGTCGACCGGGACGAGACCGGGGCGGCGACCACCGCGCCGGACGGGACGGTCCCGGCGTCCGGGCCGAGGCGGAGCCGTTGGGCCCGCTGGACCCGACGGCGGCAACACCTGGCGGTCGGGGCGCTGTTCCTGCTCGCCGCCCTCTGGGTGACCAGCCGGCTCTGGCTGGACCCGGCCGGCCGGGTGGCGTCGCTCTACACCGGTGACCCGGCTCAGGTGCAGTTCTTCCTCGCCCACTCGGTACGGGTGGTGCTGCACGGTGAGTACCCGTTCTACACCGAGCAGTTCAACTACCCCGACGGCGTCAACCTGATGGCCAACACGGCGGTGCTGGCGCTGGGCATCCCGATGGTGCCGGTGACCCTGCTGTTCGGTCCGGCGGTGTCCTTCGTGGTGCTGGTGACGCTCGGCCTCGCCGGCACCGCCATGGCCTGGTATCTCGTGCTCCGCCGCCACCTCGTGCGTACGCCGCTCGCGGCGGCCGTCGGTGGCTGGTTCTGCGGCTTCTCCCCGGCGATGCTCTCGCACGCGAGTTGGCACCCGAACATCATCAGCCAGTTCCTGCTGCCGTTCATCGTCTGGCGGGTCCTGGTGTTGACCCGTTCGCGCCGGCCGGTCCGCGACGGCGCCCTGCTGGCTCTGCTCGTCACCGCGCAGGCGTTCATCAACGAGGAGATCCTGCTCTTCACGGCGCTGGCCTGCGGGATCTTCCTGATCGCTGTGGTGGTCCAGGAGCCGGACCGTTGGCGGGCGGCGTGGCGACCGCTGGCCGCCGGTCTCGCCGCCTGCGCGCTGCTGGCCGGGGCCCTGCTGGCGTACCCCCTGTACGTGCAGTTCGTCGGGCCGATGGCGTACCACGGGCTCAGCGACGCGGTGCAGGACTACGGCAACGACATCGCCGCCTTCTTCGCGCCCGGCTCGGCCACTCTCGGCGGCAACCAGCGGGCCAACGTCAATCTGGCGCCCAACTACTCGGAGGAGAACGCCTTCTTCGGCTGGAGCCTGTCGATGCTCGCCGTCGGCGTCGTGGTCTGGCTGCGTCGGGAGATGCTCGTCCGGGCGCTCGCCGCGACCGGCGCGTTCTTCGCCCTGCTCTCGCTCGGTGAGCAGATCTCCTGGTGGGACCGGGACCTGGTCACCGGGCCGTGGGAGCTGCTGGTGCACCTGCCCCTGCTGGACGCGGTGGTGCCCACCCGGTTCGGTCTGATCACCACGGTGGTCATCGGTCTGCTGCTCGCGATCGCCGTCGAGCGGGCCTGGGCGCTGCGGCCGGCCGACCGACGTACCGTCCGGACGCTCACCGCCGCCGGCCTGGCGTTTGCGCTGCTGCCGATCGCTCCGATGCCGCTGCGGATGGTCTCCCGGCCCCCGGTGCCGGAGTTCATCACCGCCGACCGGTGGCGGGCGTACGTCGGTCCGGACCAGACGCTCGTGCCGATCCCGGTGCCCAGCATGGGCAACACGCACGGCATGCGCTGGGCGGCGGCCACCAACCTCGACTTCAAGATCCCGGGTGGCTACTTCCTCGCCCCCCGCAACGGCAACACCGGTGACCCTGGCCGGTTCGGCGGACGACCCAGCGGAGTGGGCCAACTGCTGGAGGAGGTGGCGACCACCGGTCGTACCTCCAAACTGGACGACCGGCAGCGCCGGCGCTTCACGGACGAGCTGCGGCACTGGCGGGCGGCGATCCTCGTACTCCCGGTCCGTCAGCAGAACGCCGAGCCGTTGCGGCGTACCGTCGAAGAGCTGGTCGGCCCCGGTCGCCAGGAGTTGGACGTCTGGGTGTGGGATGTCCGGACGCTGACCGACCGCTCGGTCTGATGACCACGGGAACGGCGCCGTCGACGACGCCGGCCGATTCCCCGACCGCGCGCCCGCCACGAGCGGCGTGGCTGCCGGACGCGCTGGTGGTCGCGGGCTACCTGGCGCTGGCCGCGGTGCTGACCAGCCGGCAGTGGGGTCATCCTCAGCGGCTCTTCCACCAGGCCGGTGACCAGGTGCTCTTCGAGTGGATGCTGGCCCACGCGGCGCACGCCGTGGTCGCGGGGGAGAACCCGCTCTTCAGCGCCGCCCTGAACGCGCCGTACGGCGTCAACCTGATGGCGAACACGTCGGTGCTCGGCCTGGGCGTGCCGCTGGCCCCGGTCACGCTGCTGTTCGGCTCGCAGGTGGCGTTCTGTGTGGCGGTGGTCGGCTGCCTCGCCGGCACCGCCACGGCCTGGTACGCGCTGCTGCGCCGTCGGCTCGTCTCCGCCCGTTCCGCGGCGGCGCTCGGCGGGCTGGTCTGTGGATTCGCCCCCGGCATGGTCGCCCAGGCCGGCGCGCACCTGCACGTGGCCGCCCAGTTCCTGCTGCCGGCGATCCTCGCCCTGGTGTTCCGGGCGGGCACCGGCCGGTCGGCGGTGTGGCGGCCCGGTGTCGGCCTCGGGCTGCTGTTCGTCTGGCAGGTCTTCATCGGCGAGGAGGTGCTGGTCTTCCTGGCGCTCGCCGCCGGGGTGTTCGCGCTGGGCTACGCCCTGGCCGATCGGGCCGCGGCCCGTCGTCTCGCGCCGGCCCTCCTCGGCCGGCTCGCGGTGGCGGCGGTGGTCGGCGCGGTGCTGCTGGCGTACCCGCTGTGGTTCCAGTTCCACGGCCCGCAGCACTACACCGGGATGGCCTTCGCCGCGCACGGCTTCCAGCTCGACGCGGCGTCGTTCACCGCCTCGGCCCGGCAGACGGTGCTCGGGGACGACTGGCTGCCGGGTCTGCTCTCACCGAACCCGACGGAGGAGAACTCGTTCTTCGGACCCGGGCTGCTGGTCCTCGCCGTCGTGGTTGTGGTCTGGCTGTGGCGACGACCGCTGGTCCGCGCCCTGGCCGGCTGCGGTGTGGTCTTCGCCCTGCTGTCGCTCGGCACCGACCTGCGGGTGGACGGCAGCGCCACCGGGATCCCGGGCCCGTACCGGCTCGTCGCCGGGCTGCCGCTGCTCGACCTGGCGGTGCCGGCCCGGTTCGCGCTGGTCTGCGTGCCGGTGCTCGGCGTCCTGGTGGCGCTCTTCGTGGACCGCGTCGCCGGGGCCCGCCGGACGGCCGTGCCGGGCCTGCCGGTACGGCTGGTGTGGGCGTCGGCGGTGGCCGCCGCGTTGCTGCCGCTGACGCCGACACCGATCCGGGTTGTTCCGGTCCCGCCGGTACCGGCCTTCGTCGCCGAGGGCGGATGGCGGACGCTGGTGCCGCCCGGACGGACCGTGGTGGGCCTGCCTCCGGTCACCGGCGCCGCGCTGAGCCCGGTCATGCTCTGGTCGGCGCGCGCCGGGCTGTCGTTCGACGCCCCCGGCGGGTACTTCATCGGGCCGAGCGGGCCGGACGACCCGGCGGCCCGCTGGGGCGCCCCGGACCGGCCCACCGCCCTGCTGCTGCGCCGGGTCGCCGAGACCGGCCTGACACCGGTGCTGAGCGCGGCCGACCGCCGCCAGGCCGTCGAGGATCTGCGGCACTGGCGAGCGGCGGTCGTGGTACTCGGCCGGCTGCCCAACGGCGACGCCGTCCGGCGGACGGTCGACGACCTGATCGGCGCGGGCCGCCCGGTCGACGGCGGGTGGATGTGGGACGTGCGGCCCCTCGTCGGTTGATCAGCCCACCAGGGCGCGGACGTCCCAGACCCAGACGTCGTCGACCCGCTGCGGCGGCCCGAGCAGCGCGGTGATCAGCTCGCGCAGCACCGCCTCGCGCGGGTGGGCGCCGAGCACCACCACCGACGCCCGCCAGAACCGCAGGTCCTCGACGGCCTGCCGCCGGTTCTCGTCGGTGAGCGGGGGCAGGACTCCCGCGTCCATGGTGGAGTAGATGAGGCTGCTGGTCGGTCGGTTCGGCGCGCCGAAGACACCTTCGCCCAACTCGTTCGGGCCGATGAAGTAGCCGCCCGGAATGGGGAACTCCTGCTCGGTCAGGGCACTCCAGCGCAGCGTCGGCAGACCGTGCACGTTGCTCGGGATCGGCACCGGCACGAGGGTCCGGCCCGCCGGCACGTACGGTCGCCAGCCGCCCGCGGTGATGAAGTGCGGCGGCGGGTCGATCTGCTGCGCGGGCAGCGGCCGGGGGAACAGCGGCAGCAGGGCGACGGCGACCGCCGCGTACCCCAGGGGTCGCAGCCACCGTCGGCGCGGCGCGACCGGCGCGGCGGCCGGCTCCCCGGCGCGCGGGGCCGGCGCGAGGCCCGCGCGGGCCTGCCGGGCCGCCGCGTCGCAGAACAGCGCCAGCAGTACGCCCACCGAGGCGGCGACCACCAGCGCCAGCCGGGTCGGCATCATCATCTCGACCAGCGGCAGATCGTCCGACACGTACGACCACGGGCCGGGGATGTCGGTCTCCACCCCGTCGAAGCGCACCCACGGCCCGATCGAGGCCACGGTGAACACCACGACGAGCACCGCGACGACCCGGGCGGCGAGCGAGCGGCGTACCAGCAGCGCCAGGGCCACCAGCGAGAGCAGTACCAGCGGCCAGCCGAACCAGGTGTTCTGCTCGGTCAGCCCAATCGTCTTCTCGATCGCCGGGTCACCCGCCCAGGTGTCCCTGGCGAAGGAGACGAAGGCGACCAGATCCTCGCCCCAGTTGTGGAAGACGCCACCCTGCAGGCCCCGGTAGGACTGGGGGCCGTCGAACTGGAACCAGATCGGGTACGCCGTGAGCGTCAGGGCCAGCCCACCGGCCACCCCCATCCCGGCCAGGAACGTCCCGGCCATGGCGCGGGTGGCCCGGGGCCGCTGTACCGCGTACGCCAGCACGACGACGAGGCAGGCCAGCGCGGTGAGGAGCAGCATCTCCTCGTTGATGAAGATCTGGTACGCCACCAGCGCGCCGAGCGCCAGCCCGTTGCGCCGCCACCGGCCCGGCTCGCCGAGGCGCAGCACCCGCACCACGATCAGCGGGAGCAGGAAGTTGGAGACGAAGTTGGGTTGGCCGTTGGCGTGGTGGATGATGCCCGGCGCGAAACCGAGGAAGGCCCCGCCCACGAAGGCCGCCGCCCGCGAGCGCACCAGGTGCCGCGAGAGCATCCAGTACGCGGTGCCGGCGGTGGCGGCCAGGGCCCCGCCCAGGTAGAGGGCGTACATCACCTGCGGGCCGAGCAGCATGGTGAGCGGGGCCAGCGGCAGCGTCACCCCGAGCAGCGAGGTGTTGGCCATCATGTTCACCCCGTCCGGGGCGTTCTGCCGGGCCGTGAACAGCGGGTTCTCCAGGTGCCGCAGCGAGTACGCGCCGTGCGCGAACAGCCACTCGAACCAACTGTGGTCGGTGGGCAGGTGCGACGAGACCCGACCGGTCACGTCCCCCCAGTAGTTGAGGCAGACGAAGACGCCCAGCACCACATAGGCTCCGAGGGCCAACAGGTCGGCTCGGGCCGGGCGACGTCGAGGCCGCCGTGTCGGCTCGACCTCGGCCGACGTGGGGTCGGTCACGGAATTCAGCGAGGGGTCTACCACCGGCACAGCCACGACGCGCCATCGTACAGGCGAGGATGCGTCGCTTTTGCCGGGCCGGTACGCCCACGGCCGGTTTGCCGGGCCGCACCCGGTCGGTTGCGCCGGCGATGGAGGGACGGTCCTTGTCGATCATCGAGCTGGGCGAGATCCGGGACGAGCCTCCGTCGCTGCCGCCGGTCCGCCCGCCGCGCGCCGCCGGCCGCCCCCTGCGTACCGTGGCCGTGCTGCTGCTTGCCCTGGTCACCCTCGCTGGCGCGACACCGGTCCGGCACCGTGCCGTCACGTCGGTGCCGACCGCGCCGGGCGCCTCGGCGTACCTCACCGAGGATGGCGTCGTGGTGGTCGACGCGTCCACGCCCACCGGGGACCGGTACCTAAGCGTCTACGACCAGGCCGGGCCGGCGGGCGGAGACGGCGTACGGCGTCGGTGGCGCGCGGCGCTGGAGCGCAGCGGTGACTACGTGACCGTGTGGATCCAACGCGAAATGCTGCTGGCGGTGGGTGTCAGCGTCGCCAGCGGTGTGTTGGAGACCACCGCCTACGACGCGCAGACCGGCCAGCGGCGCTGGCGTCACCCGGGGATCGCCCAGCGGGCGACCGACGGGGGCATGCTCCTCGCCAACGACACGGGCGACGCGCTGGGCACGGTGAGTCGGGTGACGCCCGACACCGGCCGGCTCCTGTGGTCGGTGCCGGTTCCGTTCGGTGGCACCGAATTCCACCGGCAGGGCGGGCAGGTCGACCAGATCGTGTTCGTCCAGCCGACCGGTGAGGTGCAGGTGTACGACGCCGACACCGGGGACCTGCGACACAGCGTCGACACGTTGCCCGGTGATCGCTCGGCGTTCCAGCGGGTGCAGGTCGTGGACGACCTGGTGCTGCTCGTACCACCCGGCAGCACCGAGCTGGTCGCCTTCCGGCTGCCCGCGATGGAGCGGGCCTGGACATCGCCGGTGCCGCTGGTGGCCTGGGCGGTACCGTGCGCGGATCTGCTGTGCGCGGTCCAGCAGACCGGCGGCATCCAGACCATCGAGCCCGCCACCGGCGCGGTCCGCTGGTCGGACCCGGGGCCGGACATGCTGGTGGACGTCCGGCGGGACAGGCTGCTGGTGGCCACGTCCGAGCAGCAGTACGCGGTGCGCGACGCGCGGACCGGACGGGAACGCGCCGAGTTGGGCCGGTGGCAGCTCGTGAACCAGGTACGCAGGGAGGACGCGCTGCTCGGCGTACACCCGACGTCCGACGGTCGGCTCGTCGTGGCCGAGCTGGACCTCACCGCCGGCCGGACGCGGATTCTGGACGTCCTGCCGGAGGTGGCGGGCGGGTGTCAGTCGGCGCGGCCCGTCCTGCTCTGCCGACGGCTCGACGGCTCGACGGCACTCTGGAGGTTGTCCCGGTGAGCGATGCGGTGATCGACCTCGGGGAGCTGCGGGACGGGTCGGACCCCGATCCGCTGCCCCGCCCACCGTGGAGGAGGGGGCGTCGGACCCGCACCGCGCTCGTCGCGCTGCTGGTGCTCGTCGGCCTCGCCGCGTCGACGCCGACCGCCCCGCGTGAGGTGGTGACGCTGCCGGCCGGGCCGGGCGCCGACGCGCTGGTCACTGACGATCTGCTCGTCCTCGTGGAACCGCTGTCCGAGCCGGGACAGCGGCAGGTCCGGGCCACCCGCCTGCCCGGCGGCGAGCTGGCCTGGCGGGCGTCCCTACCGACCGAGGGCCGGTACTGGGGGGTCGCGCAGCAGGGCGAGACGCTGCTGGTCACCGGCCACGAGGTCGGCGCGGACGGGCAGGGGACGCTCACCATCGCGTTGGACCGCCAGACCGGGGCGTACCGGTGGCAGCAGCCCGGCAACGCCACCGGGCTCTCCGACGGCGCTCTGCTGCTGTGGTCGGCGGGCGAGAACGGTGGCGCGCTGCGCGCCGTCGATCCGTGCTGCGGCACGGTGCGCTGGCAGATGTCCGTCGATCCCGGCGTCGACCTGTCGTTCCACGAGGGTGGGTACGGGGTGGACCGTCTGGTGCTGCGCCACCCCGACGGGCCGACCGAGA
Source organism: Micromonospora sp. NPDC049662 (assembly GCF_040675055.1). Classification (NCBI taxonomy): domain Bacteria; kingdom Bacillati; phylum Actinomycetota; class Actinomycetes; order Micromonosporales; family Micromonosporaceae; genus Micromonospora; species Micromonospora sp. NPDC049662. Next base: position 60,821 of record NZ_JBFAOC010000017.1, on the reverse strand, counting down.
TCCGCGAGGCGGCCACCGGCGTCGTCCTGGCCCGTGCCGACGTCCGCCCGCCCGGCGGTTCGGGCGCCGTGTCCGTGCAGCCGCTGGGCGACCTGCTCGTCACCATCGGTGGCCGTACCGCCATGATCACCGCGTACGGCCTTGACGACCTGCGGCAGCGCTGGAGCGTCCCGTCCGGCGAGGCGATGTTCGCGAGCGACTGCGGTGTCGTCATCTGCGTGCAGACCCGCTCCGGCGGCGTACGGACGATCGACGCCGCGACCGGTGCGCCGCGCTGGAGCGACGACCGCTGGGGATGGGTCTGGCCGTCCGCCGGTCGGCTGCTCGCCAGTTCGGTGGGCAGCTCCCCGCCGGGCGTCGAGAATCTCGTCGTGCTCGACGCGCCGACCGGCCGGGTGCTCGCGGAGCTGGGACGGTGGGAGGTGGCGCAGTACGCCTCCGACGGTCCTCTGATCGGTGTACGCCGACACCCCGGCGGCGGGCTGCTCGTCGCCCGGCTGGACGTCCGTGCCGGCACCGTGCGCACGTTGGACGTGCTGCCGGGGGCGGGCGGGGAGTGTCAGACCCTCACCGGTCAACTGCTCTGCCGGCGGCGGGACGGCGACTTCGGGTTGTGGCGGTTGCCAAGCTGACCACCGGCGGCCCCACGAGGGAGGATTGCTTGCCCGCCGGCACTAGGTTGTCGGTGGTCAGCAGCGAGGAGGCCGGGATGCGGGTACTGGTGGTCGAGGACGAACGCAACCTCGCCGACGCGATCGCGCGCGGGTTACGCAAGCGGGGCATGGCGGTCGACGTGGCGTACGACGGTGACGCCGGCCACGAGGCGGCGTTCGTCACCCGGTACGACGTGGTGGTCCTCGACCGCGACCTGCCCGGCGTGCACGGCGACCAGATCTGCGCCGACCTCGCCGCCTCCGGGGCGCTGACCCGGGTGCTCATGCTGACGGCGAGCGGCACGGTGGCCGACCGGGTGGAGGGGCTGCAACTCGGCGCGGACGACTACCTGCCCAAGCCGTTCGCGTTCGACGAGCTGGTCGCCCGCGTGCAGGCGCTGGGTCGGCGGGCCACCCCGGCCGCGCCGCCGGTGCTCGAACTGGCCGACCTGGTGCTCGACCCGGCCCGCCGGGTCGCCACCCGCGCCGGTGTGCCGGTGGACCTGACGAACAAGGAGTTCGGCGTGCTCAGCGAGCTGCTCAAGGCCCGCGGCGCGGTGGTGTCCAGCGAGGAGCTGCTGGAGCGGGTCTGGGACGCCAACACCGACCCGTTCACCACCATCGTCCGGGTGACCGTCATGACCTTGCGCAAGAAGCTCGGCGATCCGCCGTTGATCGAGACGGTGGTGGGGGCGGGCTACCGCACCGCCGAGGTGCTGCCGTGAGCCGGCCGGCACGGCTGCGGCCCACCCTGCGGCTGCGGTTGACGCTGCTCAACGGCGTACTGCTGGTCGGCGCGGGCGCGATCCTGGTGCTGCTGGCCTGGCTGCTGGTGCGCGACGCGCTGCGGCCCACCGATGAACTGCTGCCCGGCACGACCGTGCTGCTTGCCGACGGCGGCGAGTTGGACGCCGCCCAGTGGCAGCGTCAACTCGTCGACTCCGCCTCCGGGGAGTTGCTGGCCAAGGGCCTGGTCGCGCTGTTGGCGATCAGCGTGGTGGGGGTCGCTGGCGCGTACGCGGTGGCCGGCCGGGCGCTGCGACCCCTGCACCAGGTCACCGCGACCGCCCAGCGGCTCGGTGAGGCGACCCTGGACCAGCGCATCGGCTACTCGGGCGCGGACGACGAGGTGGCCGAGCTGGCGAAGACGTTCGACGCGATGCTGGACCGGATCGCGTCCGCGTTCGAGGCGCAGAAGCGATTCGTGGCGAACGCCTCGCACGAGCTGCGTACCCCGCTCGCCGTCATGCGGACCGAGATCGACGTGACGCTCAGCGACGACGACGCGGACGCCGCCGAGTACCGCCGGATGGCGACCGTGGTGCGGGACGCCTCGGAGCGCGCGAACAGCCTGGTGGACGCGCTGCTGGTGCTGGCCCGCAGCGAGGCCCAGGCCGGGGGTCGGCTGGGCCGGCGCAGCGAGTGCGACCTGGCCACGGGCACCGCCAACGCGCTGTCCGCGATGCGCCGCGAGGTCGACCGGATCGGCCTGCGGGTGCAGACGTCACTGGAGTCCGCCCCGGTGGTCGGCGACCCGGGGCTGCTGGACCGGTTGGCCGGCAACCTGATCGAGAACGCCGTCCGCTACAACCACCTGCACGGCCGGCTGTGGGTACGGACGGGCACCGACGGCGACCGCTCGTGGCTGGTGGTGGGCAACACCGGTTTCGAGGTGGACCAGGCCGACGTGCCGGGGCTGTTCGAGCCGTTCCGGCGCGGCGGCCGGGAACGTACCGGCGCGCGCGGCTCCGGCCTGGGGCTGTCCATCGTCCGCGCGGTCTGTCAGGCGCACGGCGGAACGGTCCGGGTGGTCGCCCAGCCCGGTGGCGGCCTGGAGGTGACCGTCACCCTGCCGGCGGTGGACGCCCCGGCGGTACCGGGCCCGGTGGCCATCAGCGGCTGAGCGACGATTGCGCGACATCACCCTCGTGGAGGACCACTGTGAGTTCGACGATCCACAACATCAGCATCGACTGTGCCGACACGTACGCCCTGGCCGGCTTCTGGTCGAAGGTCTTCGACTGCCCGATGCAGCCGGACGACCTTCCCGGCGACCCGGAGGCGATGCTGCTGCCGCCGGGCGGCCCGGAGGTGCTGTTCATCGCCGTGCCCGAGGGCAAGGCGGTGAAGAACCGGCTGCACCTGGACCTGCAACCCGCCGACCGGACCCGGGCCGAGGAGGTTGAGCGACTGCTCGGCATCGGCGCGACCCTCGTCGACGATCAGACCAGGCCGGACGGCGCCGGCTGGGTGGTGCTCGCCGACCCGGAGGGCAATGAGTTCTGCGTGCTGCGCAGCGCCGCCGAGCGGGCGGCGACCCCGGCGGGGCCGGCGGGCTAGACGCCGTCGGCCTGGTGCCGTACGGCGGGACGCCGCAGTCGCGACGCCCCGCCGTACCCATGCCGGCGCGTCAGCGCCGGGGCACCGAGAAGTCCTCGGTCGGAGTGGTGTCGCTGGCGCCGTCCGTACTCGCGTGCACGCCCATGCCACGCGCGGCGAAGACCCGCCAGATCTCCCGCTGCCCGCGACCGTGGTTCACCACCCGGTCCGCCAGCAGGATCGCGTCGCGCATGTCCAGGTAGGACGGGTCCGACGGCGACAGCTCCATCGCCCGGGTGATCAGCGAGCGGGCCATGCGGCTGCCGATCGCGGCACGCAGGTCCCAGAGCGTCTGTGCCCAGATCTCACCGTCGGCGTGGATCTCCGGCTCGGTGGTCCCCGGCACGGTCGACGAGTTGCGGATCTTGCCGTAGTCGCCGTACGTGTAGCCGCCCGTGCCCGCGGCGGGGTTGCCGGCACACACCGGCTCGGTGCTGTGCACCGGGCAGTCCATCGCCTCGCTACGCACCGAACGACCGCCCAGGATGTAGTCGCCCTCGCGGACGTCACCGTCGACGGCGTCGTCCCGCTCGAGACCGCTGTCGACCAGGTAGTCCAGGCCGTACCAGTCGCTCCACGCCTCGTACATCGCCTGCGCCTGGGCGCTGATGAGGGTCGAGTTGCCGTTGGCGTCGACCACCAGCCGGTCGGACAGTCCGTGGGTGTACTCGTGGTAGAGGATGTCCGCGGTGTCTCCCGAGTTGCCGGCGAGAACGCTTGCCGACTTGACGAACAGGTACATCTGCATGCGCGGCGCCATGCCGTCCGGCGGGGTCGTCATGTTGGCGTTGTTGGCGTGCTTGCTGTCCGGCAGGCCGTTGGCGGTGTCCGCGCCGTCCATCGCCTCGGCGACGACCGCATCGCCGTCGACCGCCTCGAAGTTGCCGGCCGCCCGGGTGAAGCCGATCGGTGCGGCCGCGAGGTGGTCGTGCCAGGTGCCGAGGAAGGAGAAGAGCTGCGCGGCGTTCTGCTCGCGGTTGGTCTGCCAGGAGTACGGCACCGCCGGATTCCACGAGCACTGCCGTTGCGCCGAACACGGGGCGCCGACCTGGTCGGAGAAGTTCGTGAACGGGAAATCGAAGCTGCTCGCGGCGTTCGGCGCGACCTCTTCCGACGCCTGGGCGACGTTGTCGGCGTTCACGTCGGAGTAGACGTGCCCGACGTTGCCCTCCAGCCGGGTCGCGTTCGGCGGCAACCACCTGTTCAGGTCGACCGTGCGCTGGCTTCCGCCGACCGGGGCGCCCGGGTAGTTCTGCCACGTCGTCGCGTGGTGGTTGGCGACCATGCTCCGCTGGAAGAGGACGCTGCCGTCGGCCGCGTCCAGCACGCTGAGGTAGCCCCCGGCCATGTCGATCACCTCCCAGGCCAGTCTCGGGCCGGCCTTCGTGTTGAAGACGACCTGGCGGGCGCGACCGCCGTCGGAGAAGGTCGCGGACGACGTGGTCCGGGAGCGCACGGCCGCGGCCGGCACGCCCGACACGGTGCGTACCGCGGCTCGGTGGGCGGCGACGGCGTCCACGCGCGCCGCGCCGAGCGTGGCGGGCAGCCCGGCCAGCGGCACGCCGTCGACCGCGATCAGGCGGCCGTCCCTGGTGACGTGCGCCTTGAGGCCGTTGCCGACGACGTCGACCCCGTTCACGCGCTGTACGAAGCTCAGATGGTGGGTGCCTTCGATGTCGACGTAGTCCTTGCGCAGCCGCAGGGCGGCGATCTCGGCGGCGGTCAGGCCGACGGCCGAGCGATGGGCCGCCAGATACTCGCGGGCGATCCGCTCGGGAGCGGCAGCGCTCGGCCCGGTCAGGTAACCGTCGAGCCGGGCCAGCCGCCGCAGCGTCGCGGTGTCGCGGTCGATCTCGACGATGCCCTCCGCGCCGAGACTCGCCCGCAGCGAGTTCGCCGCCTCGGCGACCCTGCCGCCGGGGGGAGCGGCCTGCGCGTTGATCGGCAGCAGCGCGGACGCGAGCAGGACGCCCGCCGCCGCGGCGACACCGCGTCGGATGATGGTTGAGCCCACTCTCGTACTCCAATACTTATGCAGGCATCAATGACGCGACAGACGCTAAAGGTCCGTAATGGACAGCCACTTGATCGGCGATCATGGCAGTGGCGGGGTGCGCGCCCGGTGCTGTTAGATGAGCGGCCACAGCAGGGTGAGGGGTGTGTGGCGGATGGACACGACGGCGATGGAGCCGGTGCAGGCGTACCTCACCGCGACCGGTGACCGGCTGCGGGCCGACGGTTGCGAGGTGCGGATCGAGGACTGGGGTGGCACGCCGGTGCTGATCGGCTACCGGGGCGACTTCAGGATGCGGTGGATGGCCACCAAGCTGCACCTGTTCACGATCGCCGCGCCGACGATGCGGGTGACGGCCGACGTCCTGGAGGCGTTCAGCACCTCGGCGATGGATTACGTGCTGGCGCGCAAGGGGCAACTGCGGGGCTTCCAGAACGGGGTGGCGGTGCTCCCCGCCCTGGTCGGCCTTGAGGTCGAGCCGGCAGCCGCGGCGTGGGCCCAGGAGAAGCAGCGGCTGAAGTTCGCCGCGCTGGCCCGTCCGGTGGCCGTGGACGCCCGTACCGGCGTCGCCGCCGCCTTCCGAGGGAGCCCCACGCTCGGCTTCATCTACGCGGCTCACCTACGCGGCAAGCTCGACGCGTACTTCCCGGTCGCCTGACGGCGGTACGGCGGGGCCCCGGTCACCCTCGGGTGGCCGGGGCCCGGTCGTGCGTTCGTTCAGGATCGCTGCTCGATCTGACCCCGGACGCCGACGAACTCCGCCTTGGCCTCTGCGGCGGTCTTGAAGTACATGACCACCAGGCCCACGCTGCCCCGGTCGGCCCAGACGCAGACGCCGAGGGGGACGCTCTCGGCCTTGCCGTCGCCGCAGCGCGCGTCGCCACCCAGCGGCCCCGCCTCGACCGCCGCCATGTTGGTCACCGACAGCTGGCTGGCGAGCCCGGTCACCGCCTCGTCCAGCTCCTTCTTCGGGTCGGCCATCACGCCGGACACCGCGGCGATCAGGACGAGGTCCTGCTTGGTCGGATCGCCGTAGAACGCGCCGACCGTGCTGGTCTCGTTCTGCACCTCGGTCTTCATCTGGGTGACCATCTGGTCGGCGACCGTCTGCAACTGCGGGTCGGTGTTCTTGGCCCGGCCGGCGAGGGCGGCCGGCGCGACGACCCGGGTCTTGGTGGCGTCGACGACGTCGCCCACCTCGTCCTTGACCGCGAACCAGGTGATCGCCGCGCCGCCGAGGCAGAGCACGAGCACGACGGCCAGCACGATCAGGAGGATCTTGCCGACGTTCGACTTCTTCGGCGGCGGGCCGGCCAGGTGCGGGCCCCCGTAGGGCTGCCCCGGCTGCGGGGGCGGGAAGCCCTGCTGCTGCGGCCAGCCACCGGGCTGCTGCGGGGGCGGGAAGCCCTGCTGCTGCGGCCAACCGGGCTGCGGCGGGCCGGGCTGCTGCGGCGCTGCCGGCTGGCCCGGCTGGTACGGCGCTGCCGGCTGGCCCGGTTGGTACGGCGCTGCCGGCTGGCCCGGTTGGTACGGCGCTGCCGGCTGGCCCGGCTGCTGCGGCGGGAGGGGGGAGTCGTGCGGCGGCGGCCCGAAGGGGTTGGCCGGTGGCTGGGACATCAGTCAGCTCCAGGATGGGGTGCGAAACGCGTGATCGTAACCCGGTCAGGGCACCCGTGCGGTACCGACCGGGTCCCGCGGGCCACCACGACCGCCCGCAAACGGTCGCGGTGACCGGCCCGGTCCACGAGGGACGGTCCGGCCACCGCGACGGAGGAGCTGATCGGTCAGGCGGGCAGGCTCGCCGCCCCGCGCGGCAGGAACCGCCGGCCGGTGACCCGCTCGGAGGTGCCGGTGCGGTCCAGGTACGGCGTGACACCGCCCAGGTGGAACGGCCAGCCGGCGCCCAGGATCATGCACAGGTCGATGTCCTGTGCCTCGGCGACCACACCCTCGTCCAGCATGAGCCGGATCTCCTGTGCGAGCGCGTCGAGCGCGTTCTGCCGTACCTGCTCGGCGGTCAGCGGCTCATCGCCCACCACCAGCAGCTTCGCGACCTCAGCGTTGATCTGGTCGTCGACGACGAGCGGCTGACCCGAGTCGGCGATCCGCTTCAGGTTCTCGCTGACGTCGTACCGGTCCGGGTACGCGGCGTGCAGGGTGCCGCCCACGTGGTACGCCACGGCCGGCCCGACGAGCTGGAGCAGGGCGAGCGGTCGCATCGGCAGGCCCAGCGGGTCCAGGGCGCTGTCCGCGACGTCCAGCGGGGTGCCGGCGTCCACGGCGGCGAAGACGGTACCCAGGAAGCGGGTGAGCAGCCGGTTCACCACGAACGCCGGGGCGTCCTTGACGAGCACGCTCGACTTCTTGAGCTGCTTGCCGACCGCGAACGCGGTGGCCAGGGTGGCGTCGTCGGTGCGCTCGCCCCGGACGATCTCCAGCAGCGGCAGCACCGCCACCGGGTTGAAGAAGTGGAAGCCGACCACCCGCTCCGGGTGCTCCAACTCCGCCGCCATCTCGGTGATCGACAGCGAGCTGGTGTTGGTGGCGAGCACCGCCTCCGGGGAGACGATCTTCTCCAGCTCGGCCCACACCTGCTTCTTGACGCCCAGGTCCTCGAAGACCGCCTCGATGACGAAGTCAGCATCGCTGAAGGCGCTCTTGTCGACCGTGCCGCTGACCAGGCCGTACAGCTTGGCGGCCGTGCCCTTGTCCATCCGGCCCTTGGTGACGGCCTTCTCGATCTGGGTGTGCACGTAGCCGACGCCCTTGTCCACCCGGGCCTGGTCGAGGTCGGTCATGACGACCGGCACCTGGAGGCGGCGGGCGAACAGCAGCGCCAACTGGCTGGCCATCAGGCCGGCCCCGACGATGCCGACCTTGGTGATCGTGCGAGCAAGGCCCTTGTCCGGTGCGCCGGCCGGGCGCTTGGCCCGCCGCTGCACCAGGTCGAAGGCGTACAGGCCGCTGCGCAGCTCCTCGGAGAAGACCAGGTCCGCGAGGGCCTCGTCCTCGGCGGCGGTGCCGGCGGCGAAGTCGCCGTCCTTCGCGATCTCCAGCAGGTCCAACGCCTTGTACGCGGCCGGTACCGCGCCGTGCAGCCGCTGGTTCAGCGTCTCCCGGGCGAAGTAGAGCACGCCCGCCCACATGTCCTTGTCGACCTCGGGCCGGGTCACCGTGACCTGGCCGCGCACCACACCGGCGGCCCACTCGAGCGAGCGCTCCAGGAAGTCGGCCGGTTCCAGCAGCACGTCCGCGATGCCCAGCTCGGCGGCCTGCTTCGGCTTGAGCATCTTGTTCTGCATGAGCGGGTTCTGGATGATCACCTGCGTGGCGGCGGGGATGCCGATCAGGTTCGGCAGCAGTTGCGTGCCGCCCCAGCCGGGCACCAGACCGAGGGAGACCTCGGGCAGGGCCAGCGCGGCAGCGCCGCCGGAGAGCGTCCGGTAGTGGCAGTGCAGCGCCAACTCCAGGCCGCCACCCATGGCCGCGCCGTTGACGAACGCGAACGTGGGCACGCTGCTGTCCTTGAGCCGGGCGAAGACCCGGTGACCGAGCCGACCGATCTCCAGCGCCTGCGCGCGGTCGGCGAGCTGCGGCAGGCCGACGATGTCCGCGCCCACGCAGAAGATGTACGGCTTGCCGGTGACCGCGATGAACGCCGGGTCGGCGGCGAGCGCGGCGCTGATCGCCTCGTCCAGGCTGGCCAGCCCACCAGGGCCGAACGTGTTCGGCTTGGTGTGGTCGAAGCCGTTGTCCAGCGTGATCAGGGCGGCCGGACGGTCCAGCCCCGGCACGCTCACCTGGCGCAGCAGCGCCCTGGTGACGACCTCGTTCGGTGCCTTCACTTGTCGCCACCTTCCCAGTTCGGGTTCTCCCAGATGACCGTGCCGCCCATGCCGATGCCGATGCACATCGCGGTCACGCCGTAGCGGACCTCGGGGTGCTCGGCGAACTGGCGGGCCAGCTGCGTCATCAGCCGTACGCCGGACGAGGCGAGCGGGTGGCCGATGGCGATCGCGCCGCCCCACGGGTTGACCCGCGGGTCGTCGTCGGCGATGCCGAAGTGGTCGAGGAAGGCGAGCACCTGTACGGCGAACGCCTCGTTCAGCTCGAACAGGCCGATGTCGTCGATGGTGAGCCCGGCCAGGCGCAGGGCCTTCTCGGTCGACGGGATCGGGCCGACGCCCATCACCTCCGGCTCCACCCCGACGAAGCCGAATGACACCAGCCGCATGGCGACCGGCAGGCCCAGCTCGCGGGCGGTCGCCTCGTCGGCGAGCAGGCTCGCGGTGGCGCCGTCGTTCAGGCCGGCCGCGTTGCCGGCGGTGACCTTGCCGTGCGGGCGGAACGGGGTCTTCAGGGTGGCGAGCTTCTCCATCGAGGTGTCCCGGGGAGCCTCGTCCACTCCGGCCAGACCCCAGCCGCCCTCGGCGTCGCGGATGGACATCGACACCAGGTCGTCCTGGAGCTTGCCGTTGGCGTACGCCTTCGCCGTCTTCTGCTGCGAGGCGAGCGCGAACGCGTCGGTGCGCTCCTTGGTGATGTGCGGCACCAGGTCGTGCAGGTTCTCCGCGGTGGCGCCCATGACCAGCGCCGACGGGTCCACCAGCTTCTCGGCGATGATGCGCGGGTTGGGATCGACGCCCTCACCCATCGGGTGGCGGCCCATGTGCTCGACGCCGCCGGCGATGGCGACGTCGTACGCGCCCATGGCGATGCCGCTGGCCACGGTGGTCACGGCGGTCATCGCGCCGGCGCACATCCGGTCAATGGCGAAGCCGGGAACGGTCTTGGGCAGGCCGGCCAGCAGCGCGGCCGTACGGCCGATGGTGAGGCCCTGGTCGCCGATCTGGGTGGTGGCAGCGATGGCGACCTCCTCGACCCGCTCCGGCGGGAGCTGCGGGTTGCGGCGCAGCAGTTCCCGGATGCAGCGGATCACCAGGTCGTCGGCGCGGGTGTTGGCGTACATGCCACCCGCCTTGCCGAATGGGGTACGGACGCCGTCGACGAAGACGACATCCCGAACTTCACGGGGCACTTGAGCCTCCTAATCGACCACAATTCGGCCTCCGCACCGCTGGGCGGCGCTCCGGACCGAACGAGCGTCGGCCGGGCGGGGCACGTCACCCGGAATGCTACTCGCCAGTAACCAACCCCGTCCCCACGCCCCACTGTGGCCCACCCCACACCCCCCGTCCCACCTCGCTGCTCATGAAGTTGTTGTCACGACACGCCGATGGCGATGGCGATAACTTCATGATCAACGGCGGGGGGAGGGGGTGGGTTAGGGGATGGGGTTGGGGGCCAGGGCCTCGGTCAGGTGTGCGTTGAGCAGGCCAATCTGCCACTCGCGGGCGTTGAAGCCGCGGAGCGCCTCTGCCACCGTGGCCTCGGTGATCTCCTCCGGAGGAGTCCAGGCCAGCCGACGTACCGAATCCGGGGTGATCAGATTTTCCGGGGGCAGGTTGTGCTCGCCCGCGAGACGGACCACCACCTCCCGGCAGCGGGCCAGGCGACCGGCCGCCACCGGGTCCCGCTCGGCCCAGCGGTGCGGTGGGGGTGGCCCCTCCACCGTCGGGGTGACCGGCAGGGCGTCGTCCGGCAGCTCCCGGGCGTCGTCGAGCGCGGCCAGCCAGGTACGGGCCAGCCGGCGGACCGATCGGCCGCCGAAACCGGGCAGTGTCAGCAGCGTCTTCTCGTCCTTCGGGTCCAGCTCGGCCGCCGCGACGATGGCCGAGTCGGGCAGCACCCGACCGGGCGCGGCGTCCCGTCGGGCGGCGATCTGGTCCCGGGCGTACCACAGGGAGCGGACCCGGGCCTGAGCCCGCGCCCCTCGCACGCGGTGGATGCCGGACGTGCGCCGCCAGGGCTCGGCACGCACCCGGGGCGGGCGTGCGCCGGTACGGACCAGGGCGGCGAACTCCTCGGCGGCCCAGGCCGACTTGCCCTGCCGTGCCAGTTCGGCGTCGAGCGCGTCGCGCAGATCGGTGAGCATCTCCACGTCGAGCGCGGCGTAGGTCAGCCACGACTCGGGCAGCGGGCGATTTGACCAGTCGGCCGCCGAGTGGTGCTTCTCCAGGGTGTAGCCGAGTAGCTGCTCGGTCAGCGCGGCCAGGCCGACCCGCTCGAACCCGGCCAGCCGTGCGGCCAGTTCCGTGTCGAACAGCCGGCGTGGGCGCAGCCCCACCTCGGCCAGACACGGCAGATCCTGGCTGGCCGCGTGGAGCACCCACTCGGCGTCGCCGATCGCCGCGTCCAGCGTGCTGAGGTCGGGCAGCGGCAGCGGGTCGATCAGCGCCGTGCCGGCGCCCGCGCGGCGTAGCTGCACGAGGTACGCGCGTTGGCTGTAGCGGTAGCCCGAGGCGCGTTCGGCATCGAGGGCAACCGGGCCGGTGCCCGCCGCGAAACGGGCCACGACCTCGGCGAGTTCGGCCGGGGTGGCCACCGGTTCGGGGGTGCCGTCACGCGGTGCGGTCAGCGGAACGGGCCCACCGTCGGTCGGGTCGGGCCCCTCGCCCGCCGGCTGCGGCTGGGCCGACGGCGGGTGCTGGGGTGCGTGTCCCGGAGGTTCTGCGGTGGGCCGACGGCGCAGGGGTGGTTCGTCGGTCACCTGCCAACCCTAGTGCGCGCACCGATCCCGCGTGCGCAGCCGGTCCGGCGTGTGTCGACCAGGTGTCCGCAAGGCGTCCTTTCGGATGCCGGACATCGGGGGAGACAAAGCCCGTTCGCGCAGGTACGGTCCATCGAGCCGTCGGCCCCGATCGGGTGGACATCCGGGATGACGGCCGCACGGGGAGATCACGGGGAAGGGCAAGACGATCATGACGGCTGGTTTCGGTGCGGGCGACGGGCGACCGATGGGCGCCGACCCGGACGGCATGAGCGGTTCAGCCGCCGAACGGCCCGGTCCGCTGCCCCCGCGCATCGAACCGCATCCACCGCTCGGCGCCACCTGGTCCGGCACGCCGGGCGGCACCGAGCAACCCATGGCCGTCCCGACGCCCCGCACCGGTTGGTCGGCGCCGCCCAACAGCGGGCAGTGGGGTCAGGGTCCGGTTCCGGCCGGCCCGCCCGCCGCGCCGCCGGGACAGGCGCCCTACCCGGCGGGGCCCGCGCCGTACGCCCCGGTCGCTCCCGCGTCGTACGGCGGTGGTTACCCGCCCGCCGGAGACCTGGCCAGCGCGCCGCCGTACCCCGCCGGCCAGCCCGGTTGGCCGGGTGTCACCCCGCCGCCGGTGCGACCCACCCGACGCCGCTGGCCGGTCGTGCTGGCCACGGTGCTCGTCGTCGCGTTGGCCGCCGTGGTCGGTGTGCAGGCGTACCAGCTCGACCGCCTCGGTGACCGGCTCGCCGCCACCGACGGCCGGCTGGCGCAGGCCCAGGACGGCGACGGCGCCCGCCTCGACGGCCTTGAGAAGCGCGCCGACGCCCTGGAGAAGCAGGCCGGCGCCGCGTTCAACCCGGAGGCGGTGGCCAGCGCCGTACTGCCCAGCGTGTTCCGGGTACGCGCCGGCCAGTTCACCGGCAGCGCGTTCGCGGTGGGCAAGCCGGCGGCCGGCGGCGGCACCAACCTGTTCACCAACTTCCACGTGGTCGAGTCGGTGTGGGAGGGCGGCGGACGCGAGGTCTTCCTGGAGCGCACGGACCAGCGCTTCCCGGCGACCATCGTCAAGGTCGACAAGACCAACGATGTGGCGCACCTGCGTACCACCGGCAAGTTCACCGGCCTGGTCACCGCGCCCACCGCCGTGAAGTCCGGCCAGCAGATCGTCGTCGTCGGCGCTCCGCTCGGCCTGGAAGACAGTGTCACCACCGGTGTGGTGAGCGCGTTGCGCGCCGCCCAGGGTGGCTCCGGCCCGGCCATCCAGTTCGACGCGCCGATCAACCCCGGCAACTCCGGCGGCCCGGTGATCAACGGCAGCAAGCAGGTGGTCGGCATCGCCACCGCCAAGGCTCGCGACGCCGAGGGCATCGGGCTGGCCGTACCGATCAAGGTCGCCTGCGACGGTTTCAAGATCTGCTGACCCGCGGCCTCGGCCGCTCGCGCCACCCCACGGCCCTCCGGGCCGTCCCCAACCCCGTCCGGGTCCTCGGCCCCGGACGATCCCGACGCTGCATCCGGTCCGTCGCGCCCACCGGCGGAGGACCCGCTCACCTGGAGGAAGAAACATGTCCCAGCCACCGACCGGCCCGGAGGGCACCCCGCCCGCCGCGCCGACGCCGCCGGCCGCCACCCCGCCGGCCGGTGCGCCCGACGCCGACGCGACGGTGCCGCACGCGGCGGTGCCCCAGCCGACCGGCACCGAACCGACCGCGCAGTACCCGACCGGTCAGCCCGCCCCGCAGCAGTACGCCCCGGGCCAGGCGATGCCGCCGCAGCAGTACGCGCCGGGCCAGGCCGCCCCGCAGTACGGCGCCGGCCAGACGACCGCCTACCCGGCCAGCGCCCCGCCGTACGCCGGGCAGCCCATGTCGGCCCCGCCGGTCTCCGGCCCGGCGTACGGGCAGCCCATGTCGGGCCCGCCGGTCTCCGGTCCCGCGTACGGGCAGCCCATGTCGGGCCCGCCCGGTACGGCGCCGTACGGCGCTGCGCCGGCCCCGCGGCGCAGCCGCGCCGTGCTGGTGCTGGCTCTGGTGGCCACGCTGCTCTTCCTCGTAAGCGGGGTGATGACCGGGCTGTTCGTGACCAAGAACAACGAGCTGAACCGGACCGAGAAGCGCCTCAACGTCCAGGTCAGCCAGCGCGACGGCACCATCGCGGCCAACACCACCGAGATCGGTCGGCTCAAGACCGAACTGCAGGTCATGCAGGACAAGCTCGACAACACCGAGCAGGATCTGACCGGTACCCGGAACGACCGTGACGAGCAGACCCGGCAGAAGAAGGTCATCGCCAGTTGCCTGGACAAGCTGACCACGGCGCTGGGCGCGGCGGCCGCCGGCAACAAGAGCAAGTACGACGCGGCGATGAAGGGCCTCGACAAGGTCTGCGACGAGGCGGAGAACTACCTCTGATCCGCCGCGCCGCCCGCCGCCACCCCCGCCCTCAGGCGGTGGCGGCCGGGCGGCGGTCGGCGAGCGCGGTGACCCCGGGCGGGGGCAGACCGGCCGTAGAGGCGAGCAGGGTGCACCACCCGAGCAGGTGGGGGGCCAGGTTGTCGTCGACGGGTGTCCAGGAGGCGCGGATCTCGATGTCGCCGGCCGTCGGTGGGCCGGCCAGGTCACCGAACCGGGTCGACATGGTCTGGGTGACCGTTCCGCCGATCGCGCGGTGACGGGCGTCCTGCGTGTCGAGGGCGTCGGTCAGCCACGTCCAGCCGACCCCGGGTAGCAGCGGGTCGGCGGCGAGGTCGACCTCCAACTCGGCCGTCACATAGGTGACCAACCGCAGGGTGCCCTGCCACGCCTCGTGCCCGGCGGGATCGTGCAGCAGGATCAGCCGCCCGGTGGCCACCTCGTCGCCGTCGCGCAGCACCGTCGCGGAGAGCGCGAACGTGTACGGCGCGAGTCGTTGGGGCGCGCCGACCTCCTCCAGGGTGATCTCCGGCCGGGGCGCCGGCGACCGGAGCCCGGCGACCGCGCGGGCGAAGGTCTCCGGGAGCGCGATCGGGGGGGCCATGTCGGCAGCCTATGCCGCCGTGTGGTCGCCCGCTTCGACGGCGCGCCGACACTCGCGAGAGGCGTCCGGGTGTGGAACGTGCCCTTCCTCTCACCCCCACCCGGTCCGAGGTGGGCGGCGTGGCACGATTGCGGCGATGACCACGGATACCACGGGCACTGCCGCCCGAGACGGACACCCGCGCCCCGGCGGCCCGGCCGACTCGCCCTTCGTCCGGGCGTGCCGGCGTCGGCCCGGCCCGCACACCCCGGTCTGGTTCATGCGCCAGGCGGGACGCTCCCTTCCGGAGTACCGGGAGATCCGGGCCAACGTGCCGATGCTGGAGTCGTGCCGCCGCCCGGAGCTGGTCACCGAGATCACCCTCCAGCCGGTGCGCCGGCACGGGGTGGACGCGGCCATCCTGTTCAGCGACATCGTGGTGCCCGTCGCCGCGGCCGGGATCGACCTGGACATCGTGCCGGGCACCGGCCCGGTGGTCGCCGAGCCGATCCGTACCGCCGGCGACGTCGAGCGGATCCGCCCGATCAGCCGCGACGACGTCCCGTACGTGGACGAGGCCGTCCGGCAGCTCGTGGTCGAGCTGGGCGACACCCCGCTGATCGGCTTCGCCGGGGCACCGTTCACGCTGGCCAGCTACCTCGTCGAGGGTGGCCCGTCGCGGACCCACGCCAAGACCAAGGCCCTGATGTACGGCGACCCCGAGCTGTGGCACGCGCTCTGCGCCCGGCTGGCCGAGGTGACCCTGGCCTTCCTGCGGGTGCAGATCGAGGCCGGGGTGTCCGCCGTACAGCTCTTCGACTCGTGGGCCGGCGCGCTCTCCGAGGCCGACTACCGCCGTTACGTGCTGCCGCACTCGACGGAGGTGCTCAGCGGGTTGGCGGACGCCGGTGTGCCGCGCATCCACTTCGGGGTGGGCACCGCCGAGCTGCTGGGCGCGATGGGTGAGGCCGGCGCGGACGTGGTCGGCGTCGACTGGCGTACGCCACTGGATGTGGCCACCGGCCGGATCGGGCCGGACCGGGCGGTGCAGGGCAACCTGGACCCGGCCGTGCTGCTCGCGCCGTGGCCGGTGGTCGAGGCCGAGGTACGCCGCATCGTCGAGCAGGGCCGGGCCGCCCCCGGGCACGTGTTCAACCTCGGCCACGGTGTGCTGCCGGAGGTCGACCCGGACGTGTTGACCCGGGTGGTCGCGCTGGTGCACGAGGTGTCCAGCCGCCGGGCCGACCAGGGCTGAGAAGGCGATGCGGCAGCCCTGGCGGGTGGCGGTGGTCGGCGGCGGGATCGCCGGGTTGGCCGCCGCGGTCCGCTTGCGCGACCGCGCGCCGGAGGGCGCCGAGATCACCGTGTACGAGCAGTCCGGCGCGCTCGGTGGCAAGCTGCGCACCGGCACGCTGGCCGGTGGACCGGTGGAGTTCGGCGCCGAGTCGTTCCTGATGCGCGACCCCACCGGGGCCGAGAGCGCGGCGGTGGCGCTGGCCCGCCGGCTCGGGCTTGCCGAGAAGATCGTGCACCCCACCGTCGGGCAGGCCGCGTTGGTGGTCGACGGGGGGCTGCGCCCCATCCCGGGCGGGACGCTGGTGGGCGTACCCGGGGATCTGGATCGGGTGGCGGCGGTCGCCCGGCCGGCGGCGGACGCCGACCTCGACGGCGGTCGGCCGCTGGTCGGGCCCGACGCGGACGTCTCGGTGGGCGCGCTGGTCCGCTCCCGCTTCGGTGACGAGGTGGTCGACCGGCTGGTCGACCCGATGCTCGGCGGCGTGTACGCGGGCCGCGCCGACGACCTGTCCCTGGTCACCACGATGCCGGCGCTGGCCCGCGCGGCGCGGGTGGAGCACACCCTGGTCGGCGCGGTCCGGGCCGCGCAGGCCGCCGCCCCGCGCGCACCCGGCGCCCCGGTCTTCGGCACCCTGGCCGGCGGGCTGGGCACCCTCATCGAGGCGGCGGTGACGGCCAGCGGCGCGACGATCCGACGGGACGCCGCCGTGCGCGAGGTGACCCGGACCGACAGTGGCTGGCGGCTCACCGTCGGCCCGACCCGCGATCCGCAGAGCGTCGACGTGGACGCCGTGGTGCTGGCGGTGCCGGCCCGGCCGGCGGCCCGCCTGCTCGCCGGCCCGGCCCCGCAGGCCGCGTCGGTCGTCGGCGAGCTGGACTACGCGAGCGTCGCGCTGGTCACCCTGGCGCTGCCGCAGCCGCCGCTGCCCGAGCTGTCCGGCTTCCTGGTGCCGAGCACCGAGGGGCTGCTGATCAAGGCGGCGACGTTCTTCACCACGAAGTGGGGGCACCTGCGGCGGCCGGACGGGCTGGCGCTGGTGCGCGCCTCGGTGGGCCGCTACGGCGAGGAGGCGCAGCTCCAGCGCCCGGACGCCGACCTGGCCGCGACGGTGCACCGGGAGCTGTCGGCCGTGCTCGACACCCCGCTGCCCGCCCCGGTCGACGGGCACGTGCAGCGGTGGGGCGGCGCGCTGCCGCAGTACACCCCGGGGCACGCCGACCGGGTTGCCGCCGCGCGGACGGCGCTGCGGGCCGCGCACCCCACCCTGGTCCTCGCCGGCGCCGGCTACGACGGTGTCGGCATACCGGTCTGCGTCCGCTCCGGCGAGACGGCGGCCGACGAGATCATCACAGCACTGGGAGGATCGGCGAGATGAGCGAGCAGACCAACGCGGCCCGGCTACGCGAGCTGAACGACAGCATCCGCTACACGATGTGGTCGGTGTTCCGGGCCAGCGGACCGCTGCCGTCGCTGCGGGACAACGTCACCGGTGAGGTCGAGTCCCTCTTCGACGAGCTGGCCGGCAAGGACGTGGTGATCCGGGGCGTGTACGACGTGGCCGGCCTGCGCGCCGACGCGGACGTGATGATCTGGTGGCACTCGGCGTCGAGCGACGCCCTCCAGGACGCGTACCTGCGGTTCCGGCGCACGACGCTGGGCCGGGCGCTGACCCCGGTGTGGTCGCAGATGGCGCTGCACCGGCCGGCCGAGTTCAACAAGAGCCACATCCCGGCGTTCCTGGCCGGCGAGGAGGCCCGCCCCTACCTGTGCGTCTACCCGTTCGTGCGCTCGTACGAGTGGTACCTGCTGCCCGACGCCGAGCGGCGTGAGCTGCTGGCCGAGCACGGGAAGATGGCACGCGGCTACCCGGACGTACGCGCCAACACGGTCGCCTCGTTCGCGCTGGGCGACTACGAGTGGATGCTCGCGTTCGAGGCCGACGAGCTGCACCGGATCGTCGACCTGATGCGGGACCTGCGCGCCTCTGGGGCCCGCCGGCACGTCCGCGAGGAGGTCCCGTTCTACACGGGCCGCCGCCGCTCGGTCGCCGAGATCGTCAACTGCCTGGTCTGACCCTCGCCGCCCGCAGCTCTCACCCCCGCCCGGGCGCGCGCCCAGCCCAGCCCCCGCCCTCCGCCCTCGCGATCTTGCCCCTTCTGCCCTGCCCCGCCCGGCCTTCCCTGCCCCGCCCACGCCCTGCCCCGCGATCTTGCACTTTCTGTCGCGACGAAAGGGGCATAGGCCGCGATCTGGCAACCGAAAGTGCAAGATCGCCGCACCGGCTGCCCGATCTCGTCGATCATGGGGTCGTGGTGCCTGGTTTGCCCGCCCGTGGGTGCTTTGTCGACCACCACAACTCCATGATCGACGCGGCGGGACGGGGGGTGACCGCGGCGCGGGGTGGCGGGGGGTGTTGGTTAGTGCGAGGGGGTGGGGCGGAGGGGGCGGAGCATGATCTGTTCTCGGCGTATGCCGTCGGGCATGAGGTCACCCGGCTCGTCGGTCAAGCGGAAGCCGGCGCGGTGGTAGAGGGACTTGGCGCGCGCGTTGTCCACCCTGACGCAGAGCCGTAGCCGCTCCGCGCCGCGCTTCTGGGCCCAGTGCGCCACCTCGTTCACCAGGCGGTCGCCGACACCGCTGCCGCGAGCGTCGGGATGCACCCACATCGAGATCAGGTCCAGCGTCAGCGGGTCCGACGTGGGTACGCCGCTCGACATCCCGACCGGACGCCCGGCCAGGGCGGCCACCAGGTTGAGTGAGCCGGGGATGCTCAACCGGTCGCGCCAGCGCTGCTCGCGATCGCCGTCACCCTGCCAGTCGGCGAGCCGTGAGCCGAACGCGTCCGGCGCCTCGGCGAGGGCGGCCAGCCGTAGCTCCCGCCAGGTGGGCCAGTCGTCGGGGGTGAGCACCAAGATGTCGATCATGCGGAGATGGTGCCCGGACGGATCGCCGGGCACCATCGCATTCCCGCCGTCCGGCGCCGCGCCCCCGCCCGGGTGCGGCACCGGACGGGGATCAACTGGTCGCCGTGCAGGAGACCAGCGGAACCGGGTTGCTGCCGTTCCACGAGCCGAGCAGACCGAATGTCGTACTCGCTCCGGCAGCCAGCGTGCCGTTGTAGTTGACGTTGCGCGCGGTGACCAGCGTGCCGTTCGTGGTGACGGTGGCGCTCCACGACGAGGCGACCTGCTGGCCGTTGTTGTAGTTCCAGCTCACCG
Organism: Micromonospora sp. NPDC049662; assembly: GCF_040675055.1. Classification (NCBI taxonomy): domain Bacteria; kingdom Bacillati; phylum Actinomycetota; class Actinomycetes; order Micromonosporales; family Micromonosporaceae; genus Micromonospora; species Micromonospora sp. NPDC049662. The sequence goes on along the minus strand of NZ_JBFAOC010000017.1, from coordinate 41,662 downwards.
ACCAGCCCTTGGTGGGTGAGCCACCGGCGGTGACCTTCACCTCGGCCTGGAAGCCGCCGGACCACTGCCCGGTGATCTGGTACGTCGCCGTGCAGGCCCCGGCCGGCGGCGGGGTGCTCGGCGGGGGAGTCGTCGGCGGGGGAGTGGTGGGCGGCGGCGTCGTCGGCGGGGGCGTGGTGGGCGGCGGAGTCGTCGGCGGGGGCGTGGTGGGCGGCGGGGTGCTGGTGCCGCCACCGAAGTCCACGTCACTGCACAGGTAGTACGACTGGTCCAGGTGGCTCGCCTGCCAGATGGTGTAGACGATGTGCCGCCCGGTCCGTCCCGGTGCGCTCACCGGGATCTGGATGGAGACGCCGCCGGTGTCCTTGTCCCACTGCGACGCCGGGGTGTTGCCGATCTGGCCGGCCAACTCCAGGTCGTTCCAGCCCAGCGGCTGGGTGGCCGAGTTGAAGCCCTGCTTCGTCACGTACACCCGGATGTAGTCGGCGCCGTGGCTGGCCTGATCGAAGAAGCGCAGCCGGAAGTTGTTCGCCACCGAGGTGGTCTTCCAGGCGCCGACCGTGTCCATGGCGTTGTAGCGGCCGTTCTGGGTCCGTCCGCCGCTGCACAGTTGGCCGTTCGGGATCGCGCCCTGGTGGTTGCCGGCCACACCCTCCCGGAACAGGCCGTTCCAGTTCCACATGGCCTGCGGGTCGGCCTGCCAGGCCTGCCAGCACATCGGGTCCTCGGTGGCCATGCGCGGGTTCTGGAAGTCACCACCCCAGCGCTGCCAGCAGCTGTAGTTACGCGAGGGTGGGTCGACGACCGAGCCGTGCGCGGAGGCGGATGGGACCAGCGAGACGCTCAGCGCCGTGGTCAGCAGGAGCGTGGCGGCTGCCGCGATGGCGAGCGGCCGGAGCACGCGTGGTGTTCGGGCGATTGTGGACATGGAGCCCCCGGGGGGATGAGGTCGGACGACGACACCCGGACTGCCGGGAGTTGCCCGCTCCCGTGCCTACTCGCTGGCTCCCGCGATGGCTCTATCCGGCACGATGCCAGGTTGATCGTCAGACGTCAATGGCTGCCGGTCGCGCGTCTCGGCGCATCGGGGTGTGCGGGATGCCGTCCTCGACGTACTCCGGGCCGCTGACCGTGAAGCCGTGTCGGGCGTAGAACGCGACCAGGTGCGACTGGGCCTCCAGCACGCATGGCTGGTCGCCGACCAGGTCGAGCGCCGCCGCCATCAGCCGGCCGGCGTGCCCGCCACCACGGGCCGCCGGGGCCACCACCACCCGGCCGATCCGGGCGACGCCGTCCGGGTCGGCCAGGATCCGCAGGTACGCCATCAGAGCGTCGCCGTCGGTCAGCCAGACGTGTCGGGTGCCCGGCTCGACGTCACGCCCGTCGAGTTCCGGGTACGGGCAGTTCTGCTCCACCACGAACACATCGATGCGCAGCTTGAGCAGGTCGTGAAGGGTGCGGGCGTCCAGGTCGGCGAAGAGCGCGGTTCGGATCTCGGTGGTCTGCTGGGGCATCCACCGATGGTAGGTCGGGCTGGTTCACCCGATGTTCGCGCGCTCGGGTGCGAGGTAGGTGGCGGCCACGGCGGTGAGCAGCAGAACACCGCCGACGATCACCGGCCGGGGGAGCGGTTCGTGCAGCAGCGCCACCGACAGGGCGGCGGCGGTGAGCGGTTCGAGCAGGGTCAGCACGGCCGCGACGCTGCCCGGCGTGGTGCGCAGCCCGGCGTAGAACAACGCGTACGCAACCGCGGTGGTGACCACGCCGAGGTGCAGCAGCAGTGCCACGGTGTCGAGGCGTACCGGCACGCTGACCCCGGCGGCCAGGGCGAACGGCGCCAGGGTCAGCGCACCGACCACGGTGGAGATGGTGGTGAGTGTCATCGGCGCGGTGCGCTGCGACACCTGGCGGCTGATCAGGGTGGTCACCGCGTACCCGAGGCCGGAGCCGGCCGCCGCGAGCAGGCCGAGCAGCGGGGCGGGCGCCGCCGTGCCGGGCTGCTCGGTGGCGGCGGTGATCAGGACGAGGCCGGCCACCGCCGCGACGAGCGTGCCGAGTCGCAGCGGCCCGGGGAGCCGACGGGCGCGCGCCGACTCCCAGGCCGCGGCGAGCACCGGGACCAGGCCCAGACTGACGATGGTGGCCACGCTGACTCCGGCCAGCGCCACGGCGGCGAAGTAGAGCGCCTGGTAGACGCCGAGGCCGACGCCGGTGAGCAGCAGCGGTACGGGTGCGGCGCGCAGGGTGGCCGCGATCGTGCGGAGCCGGCCGGCGGCGCACGCCAGCAGCACCAACGCGGCGATGGCGAGGCGGTGGAAGCCGATGCTCACCGGGCTGAGCCCGGTGCCCTCGCGCAGGAGTTGCACCGCCACGCCGGTGGTGCCCCACAGCACGCCGGTGACGGTGATCTGGATCAGGCCGCTGCGGGCGGCCGAGGCGGCCGGCAACGGAGTACGGGTGGTGGACACGGGAGCGCTCCGAAGGGTGAGCCGTTGACGGGACGACGTCGACGGAGCGCATACGACAGAGTGGCCGAGCGGGGTCAGGTCACCCGGTCGGCGAGAGGCGCGGCGCTCCGCTCAGGAGCGCGGCGGGGGCAGGACGCCCAGGAATGGCCGCATGGCGACGACCGTACCCCAGCTTGGCGGTCCGGTTGGCCCACGGCCGGGCCGACCCGATCAGGCCGACCCGGTCAGGCCGGGCGCGCGCCGACGGCGTCGCGGATCTCGGCGCCCTCGGCGCCCTCGACCGCTCGGGCGCAGTGCCCGCAGCAGAAGAATCGCCCGTTGACCTCGACGCCGTGTCCGACGATCTTGACCTGGCAGTGTTCGCAGATGGGCGCCATGCGGTGGATCGCGCACTCGAAGGAGTCGAAGGTGTGCACGTCACCGCTGACGGTGTGCACCTCGAACGCCATCCAGTAGTCGTTGCCGCAGACCTCGCACGTTGCCACAGGAACCCCCCCGTATCAGGACATGTGTTACCACACTGCCTCAGGGTGGGGCGGCGACGGGCGAATTACCGCCAGCCGGCCTCGCCGGACGGCGTGTCGGCGTCGGCGTGTCCTGCGTTAGGCCAGGTGAACCGCCGTGACCCCCGGAGGATCACCATGATCAAGCGCAACAAGCTCTTCGGCAGCCAGACCCGGGTGACCTTCTGCCTCCCGCGAGACGCGCCACCCGGTCCGGTGAGCGTCGTGGGCTCGTTCAACGGCTGGGAGCCCGGTCGGCACGAGCTGGTGGCCCGGCGCGACGGCACCCGCACGGTGACCGTGAAGCTCGGTCCGGGGGAGTACCGCTTCCGCTACCTCGCCACCGGCGGCGTCTGGCTCGACGACGAGAGCGCCGACGGCGTCGACGACAACGGCAGCCTGCTGCGACTGTGAGAGGTCAACTCGTCACCATCGATGTATTTATCGATGATGCTCTTTACTGTTAATAAAGTTTAAATTACCTTGGGGGCACCTCACCGCACCTGCCGAAGGAGCTGCCCCCATGCGCCGAAGAATCACCGTCCCGCTGGTGGCGGCGGGCGCTGTCGCCGCCACCCTCACCGTCGCCGCGCCCGCCCAGGCGCACGGCTACGTCTCCGCCCCGCCCAGCCGGCAGGCGCTCTGCGCGCAGGGCAAGGTGCCCGACTGCGGGCAGATCAAGTACGAGCCGCAGAGCGTCGAAGGGCCCAAGGGCCTCAAGAGCTGCAACGCCGGCATCACCCAGTTCGCCGTCCTCAACGACGACAGCCGGGGCTGGCCGGCCACGTCGGTCGGTAACTCGCTGACCTTCACCTGGTTCAACACGGCCCGGCACGCCACCAGCAACTGGGAGTACTGGATCGGCAACACCCGCGTCGGCGTGGTCAACGGCAACGGGCAGCAGCCCGGCGCGACGGTCTCGCACACCGTCAACCTGGGCGGTTTCTCCGGGCGGCAGAAGATCCTCGCCGTGTGGAACATCTCCGACACCGCGAACGCCTTCTACTCCTGCATCGACGTGCAGATCGGTGGCGGCGGGTCGACCCCCACCCCGACGCCGACCACCTCACCCACGCCGCGACCGACGACCAGCCCCACCGCCGCGCCGACGACCCCGCCCCCGGCGGGCGGCAGTTGGACGGCCGGCCGGGCTTACCAGGTCGGCGACCAGGTCACCTACGGCGGCCGGACGTACCGCTGCCGGCAGGCGCACACCGCGATCGCCGGCTGGGAGCCGCCGAACGTACCGGCGCTCTGGCAACAGGTCTGACCGCGCGGGTGCGGTCCCGGCCGCACCCGCGTCGCCACCCCCACCCGATCGGAGCCCCGGCATGCCCCGCGCAACCCACCTGGCGTGGTTGGTCGCCGCGTCGCTGCTCGCCGGCTGTGCCGGGCCGTCCCCGCGCCCGCCGGCTCCCGCGTCCCCGGTGGTGGCCGACTCCGCGCCGGCCGCCGCCGAGCTGAGCGGCATCGACGTGGTGTTCCTGAGCACGATGGCCGGGCACAGCGAGCGCACCCTCCAGATCGTCCGGCTCGCCCGGGACCGGCTACGCGACGACGCGCTGAAGACACTGGCCGCCGCCATCGAGGTGACCGAGGCCGACGAGCTGTCGACCATGCGCGGCTGGCTGCCGACAACCGGACCGGGCGTCAGCGCCGCCGCCGGGCACGACCACGCCGGGCACGGCGACGACGCGGCGCTCGACCGGCTGCGGGCCGCGTCGGACGCCGACGTCGACCGGGTGCTGCGCGAGGTCCTCGCCGACCACCAGCGAGCCGCCGCCGACCTGGCCCGGGCCCAGGTCGGCGTCGGCCGCGACGAGCGGGTCCGCGACCTGGCCCGGCGGATCGAACAGTCCCGGTCCGCCGAGGTCCAGCTGCTCAGCGGGTACGACGATCAGGTCAGCGGGGTTCCAGGCGCACCGAGATCGAGTTGACGCAGTGCCGGGTGTCCTTCGGCGTGAAACCCTCGCCGTGGAACACGTGCCCGAGGTGACTGTCGCAGCGGGCGCAGCGGATCTCCGTACGGGCCATGCCGAGGCTGCGATCCTCGATCTCCTTGACCCGGCCCGGGATGGCGTCGTCGAAGCTCGGCCACCCGCAGTGCGAGTCGAACTTCGTGTCACTGGAGAAGAGTTCCAGACCGCAGGCCCGGCAGTGGTAGACGCCCGACGTCTTGGTGTCCACGTACTCGCCGGTCCACGGACGTTCCGTTCCGTGCTCCCGCAGGACGTGGAACTCCTCCGGGGTCAGGCGGACGCGCCACTCGTCCTCGGTCTTGGGCAGGTTGTTGTCGTCAAGACTCACCCGTCAACGGTACGTCGAACGTCGGGGGCGTGGCATAAGGTCGCGGGATGGGTGGCACCAAGGCAGTCGCCGAGGTCGAGGTGGCCGGGCACACCGTACGACTCAGCAGCCCCGACCGGGTGATCTTCCCCCAGCGGGGCTTCACCAAGGCGGACGTCTTCCACTACTACCTCGCCGTCGGCGACGGGATCATGCGCGCCCTGCGGGACCGGCCCACCACGCTGCAACGCTTCCCCGAGGGCGTCGAGGGTGAGGCGTTCTTCCAGAAGCGGGTGCCCACCCGGGGCGTGCCGCCCTGGATCACCACCGCCGACATCACCTTTCCGAGCGGTCGCGGCGCGGCCGAGCTGTGCCCGGCCGACCTGGCCCACGTGGCCTGGGCGGCGCAGATGGGCACGATCGTGTTCCACCCGTGGCCGGTGCGCGCCGCCGACACCGACCGCCCCGACGAACTGCGCATCGACCTCGACCCGCAGCCCGGCACCGACTTCGCCGACGCCGGCCGGGCCGCCGCCGAGGTGCGCGCTGTCCTCGACGAGCTGGGCGCGATCGGCTGGCCGAAGACCTCCGGCGGGCGCGGCGTTCACGTCTACCTGCGCATCCAACCCCGCTGGACGTTCACCGAGGTCCGTCGCGCCACCATCGCCCTGGCCCGTGAGGTCGAACGCCGCAACCCCGACCTGGTGACCACCGCCTGGTGGAAGGAGGAGCGCGGCAGTCGGGTCTTCGTCGACTACAACCAGATGGCCCGGGACCGGACGATCGCCTGCGCGTACTCGCTGCGCGCCAACGCCCGGGCCACCGTCTCCACTCCGGTCACCTGGGACGAGCTGCCCGACGTCGACCCGGACGACTTCGACCTGCGGACCGTGCCGGCCCGGCTCGCCGAGCGCGGCGACCCGCACGCCGGCATCGACGACGCCCCGTGGGACATCACGCCCCTGCTGGAGTGGGCCGACCGCGACGCCGCCGCCGGCCAGGGCGACCTGCCGTACCCGCCGGACCACCCGAAGATGCCCGGCGAACCCAAGCGGGTGCAGCCCAGCCGAGCGAGGCGGTCTACCAGCTAGAACGTCCATCTGTCGAGCGTGGACCGGGGTAGCATAACGTTGACTCGCCGGATAATCTACCCCCGTGACGTCATCCCCCGAGATCGCCGACCTGGCCGCGTCCTTCCGCCGGTCGCTGCGCGCCGCCGGCAAGGCCGAGCGGACGCAGATCCTCTACGGGCAGTCGATCCGGTTCTTCTGTGACTGGCTGGCCGCGCAGGGTCGACCGGCCACACTCGACCAGTTGAACCGACACGCCCTGTCCGCCTGGCTGGCGGAACTCGCCGACCGCGTCGACATCGAGACGGTCCGCACCCGGCTGCGCGGCATGCGCCGGTTCTGCCGCTGGCTGGTCGTCGAGGGCGAGCTGGAGAAGGCCCCGACCGAAGGGGTGGAGATGCCGGCCCGCACGGAGAAGCCGGTGCGCGTGCTCACCGACGACGAGCTGGCCCGGCTGATCAAGACGTGCCAGGTGCCCCGCGGTCGCGCCGGCACGTTCGACCGGCGCATCTTCGACGGACGCCGCGACGAGGTGCTGGTGCGGCTGCTCGCCGACTGCGGGCTGCGCGTCTCCGAACTGATCGGCCTGGAGCACCCCGAGCACGTCGACCTCCAGCAGGAAATGGTCTACGTCGTCGGCAAGGGCAACCGCCCCCGGGTGGTCCCGTTCGGCGCCCGCACCGGCCAGGCCATCGATCGGTACCTGCGCATCCGGTCGGCCCACCCGTACGCCAAGCGCACCCAGCGGCTGCTGCTCGGCGAGCGTGGGGCGCTGTCCGCCGACGGGGCGAGGTGGCGCCTGGAGGTTCTGGGCAAGGCCGCCGACGTCCCGGACCTGCACCCGCACGCGTTCCGGCACACGTTCGCGCACCGCTGGCTGGCCGAGGGCGGGCAGGAGCGCGACCTGATGCAGCTCGCCGGGTGGCGCTCCGACGCGATGCTCTCCGTCTACGCCAGGTCAACTGCGGTCGAGCGGGCGCGAGGGGCGCACCGTCGCATGGGGCTGGGGGATCGTCTGTGACGGCGGTCGCTGGGGGCATATCTTGTGCCGGCACCGCCAACACGGCACAACATCGTGTGCGTAACCGGGACCGCACAAGGCTTAGGCTTCTCCCGTAAGCGCGACACGCCGTCGTGCGCGTCCATGCAATCTGTGGCGCAAGTCACACAAGTTATCGAGGGTGGCGTGTGCAGTCCAGTGCAGTCCAGTGCAGTCAAGCTCAGTCAGGCTCAGTCAGACCCAGAGAGGCCCAGCAGTGGCTCGCGTCGACGCGCTAACGCTGTAGCTCTCGGGAATGTGACGGGGATCACATGGCTCCGGGGAGGCCGAAATGCCTTTGACCTGCGAAAACGCAGGTCAGGCTGGATCGCCAGTGGAATGCAGCTGACGTGCGTTGCTCCCCGTTGCTCACCATTGCCCACCCGTAAACGCTGTGCCCCTCGGTGGGCGCGTCGCGGATATGCGAAAGCCCCGCAGCTCAACGTTATAGTTCTCGTCGAAGCCGCAGGGCTTTCACTCCTGTAGTTCCACTCCCGCCAAGGTTGCGAGCCAAGGCGACAAGCGAGATGCACAGCGTTGCGAGCGTTGTGCATCCGTGCAACACGGTACAACGCATTTCGCAGAAGAACACCTGCGGGGGCCAAGACCGTCTGCAGCGAGTCGCACCCAACTCCACCGGGGCGGGCCAACCCCGGAGGTTGACCCGTGCCAGCGCACGACCCCACCGAGCGGGCACTACTCGCCCGCGTCGCCGCCCACACACGTTGGGCGAAGACCCCCGACCGCGCGGCCAGCACCGCCGCCGCCCGCCAGGCATTCCGCGACCGCTTCGAGCGGGAGGTGGACCCCGAGGGGGTGCTGCCTCCGCAGGAACGAGCCCGCCGCGCCGAGTCTGCAAGGAGCGCGTTCTACTCCCGGCTGGCCCTCAAGTCCGCCCGCGCTCGCCGGCTCCGGCGAGAGGCCGACGAGCTGGAGAAGGAGGCCGACGCCGGCTTCATCGACGCCGACCTCATCGCCGAGGGCGGCGCGGCATGAACATCTCTTCGGCGGACCGCACTTCACCAACACCGGATGTTCCCCGATCCACGGACGAGCAGCCGGCGACCCTCGCCGAGCGGTTCGAGACGTACGACGAGGCGCACCCCGAGGTGTACGCCACCCTGAAGGCCCTCGCGTTCGAGTGGAAGCGGCGCACCGGCCGGCACCGGCTCGGCATCGCCGCGCTGTTCGAGCGGGCGCGCTGGGAGCTGTCCCTCCAGACCGGCGAGACGCCGTCGCTGAACAACGACTACCGCAGCTTCTACGCCCGCAAGCTCATGCGCGACGAGCCCGCCCTGGAGGGCATGTTCGAGCTGCGCCGCAGCGCCGCCGACGCGTGGATGGGCGACGCCGCGTGAGCGCCGACAACCCGCTCGCCCGGGCCCGCGCTGCCGCATCCGCGCGGCCGGCCGCGCAGACACACGCCACCCAGGGCGCGCAGCCGCGCTGGAACGGCCACGCGGCCAACCAGCGGCGCACCGAGGCCGCTCGCCGGCTCCCGCCGATGCCCTGTGGGTGCCGCGACCCGTTCACCATGAAGCACCGCGAGGGGCGCTGCCGCTACCGGGGTGGCCGCTCGTGACCCTCACCGACTCGCAGATCGCCGACCGCGCTATCGCCAACGGATTCGTCGACCCGGTCGCCGAGGTAGCCGGTCACGAGAGTTACGACGACCGTCCCCCACCGCCCAGCCGGGTGGTCAAGCTGCGATCGGCATCCGCGATCAAGCCCAAGCGGGTCCGCTGGCTGTGGGACAGCCGCGTACCCGTCGGCGAGATCACGCTCGTCGCGGGCCGCGAAGGCGCGGGCAAGTCGACGTTCCTCGCGTGGATGGCGCGCGCCATCACCCGCGGGGAACTGCCCGGGGAGTTCGCCGGGGAGCCCCGCGCCGTGCTCTACGCCGCCGCCGAAGACTCCTGGGCGTACACCGTCGTCCCCCGACTCATCGCCTCCGGCGCCAACCTCGACCTGGTGTACCGCGTCGACGTCGAAGACCTGGAGCACGGCCACGCCAAGATGACCCTGCCGCAGGACACCAGCGAGGTCCTGGCGGCCGGCGCGGAGGTTGGCGCAACGGTGCTGATGCTCGACCCGGGCCTGTCGTTCCTGGACGACCGGATCGACACGTACCGCACCCCGGAGGTGCGGCCGGCGCTGGAGGCCCTGCGGCGGCACGCCGAGCGGTACGGGCTCTCCGTCGTGATGCTGTGCCACTTCAACAAGGGACAGGGAACCGACGTCCTGACGAAGATCGCCGGATCGCGGGCCTTCGCGGAGGTGGCCCGCGCCGCCCTCGCCGTGGCGGTGGACGACCCAGAGGACGAGGACGACCAGGCCGCCGAGCGGACCGTGATCCTCAGCCAGGCCAAGAACAACCTGGGCCGCTCCGACCACCCCAACCTGACGTACGCGATCCGCGACACCATCGTCGAGACCGAGGACGGGGATGCCCACGTTGGGCGGCTCCACTGGACCGGCGAGAGCCAGCGCACCGCCGAGCAGGCCCTGAACGGGATCAAGGCCAAGAAGCGTCCACTCGGCGACACCGGGCAGGCCATCGTCAACTTCCTCCAGGCGAAGTACCGCCCCGTGGCGCTCGCGGAGATCATTCGGTCGCTGCCTGACGTGCAGGATGCCACTTTGCGCAAGGAGCTGCGCCGCATGGTGTCTCGCGGGGAGCTTGATCAGCCCAGTCGTGGCATGTACTCCCTTGCGCCTGCCACTTCTGCCACTTCTGCCACTTCCCCTGGTCACACACATGCATATATTGATGATGATGGAGAGAGAGGTGCCACTAGTGCCACATCGGAAAGTGGCGAAGTGGCGAAAGTGGCGGTAGTGGCAGGGTGGACGGACGCCACTGCCACTACCGATGACCTCTGGTCAGTTCCCCTCGACGAACCGGCCTCCCGATGACGGAGCAGGAGCGGGCCGAGTGGGAGCAGCGGCTCCGTGACGCCGTGAGCGAGACGGTGCGCAGACGCACCCGCCGCCGGCAGCAACGTCAAGACCTCAACACCGCCCGAACCATCGGGCTGCAACGCCGACACCAGGCCAAGACCAACCGGAAGGACCGACCGTGAACCTCGACCGAGGCAGCATCCTCAACTTCGCCCCCGCCGACCCTGACCTCTGGGAGGTCGAATTCGTCGACCGCGAAGACGACCGGTGGACCCTTCCCGTCATCGGACACGCCGTCGTCGTCACCCACGCCGCCAAAGACGCAGGAGACCTGGCAGACACCGGCGTCTACCCCGTCGTAGAGGACGACGGCACCCACAGCTCCATCATCGAGTACCTCAACAACTGGGAGCTGAAGGACCGCCCGCGCTGGCGCATCCTGCGCAAGCCCCGCACCCGGCAGGCTGCCTGCCCGGCCTGCGGCCTGGAGGCCACCTACGCCGCCGACCCGGACCGGTACTTCCACAACGACGGCAGCGACAACCGGCCTTGCTGGCTGCGCCTTGTCCGAGGCGAGGCCACGGCGTGAACGTCACCATCGAGCTGGGCAACAACCTCTCGTTCGTGCTGCTGTTCCTCGGGGCCATGGCCCTCGTCTACGGCGGGGTGAGGCGGCGATGACCGCCCGCCTGGTGCGCTGCCGCTACCGGCGCCGCAACGACGAGATGTGTACGGGCGAGGTCGTCGACCCGGACGGCGAGGTGCTGCTCTGCGGCAAGCACCTGGCCCGTGCGCTCCAGCTCGTCCAGATCCACATGGCCAGCGCGCGGCGATGACCAGGTCGTGGCAGGGCGGCAGCACCAGGGCGTGGAGACGCCTACGTGCTGCCGTCCTCTACCGCGACGGCTACCGGTGCAGGGCCCACGCTGACGGGTGGTGTGCACGCGTACCAGGCGTGCATGCATGCATGCAGCGCGCACCACTCAGCGGGCCAGACGCGGGCCACGCGCACCACACACTGGGCAAGGCCGTCACGGGGGACGACCCCCGGTACATCGTGGCCGCCTGCCCCGCCTGCAACCTGCACATCGGCGACCCGAGCAGGCACGCCGACCCACCGAACAAGGCGGTCACTCGATGGTGAGCGCGACCGCTCGACGCGCGTGGTTTTTTCCGGAACGGCCACCTGCTGGACACCCCGCCCTGTCCTTTTTCTCTCTCCCCGGGGCTCGCCCCGACCGATCGGAGCCGACCGTGACCGTTGCCGTCCTCGACCCCCCGATCGTGGGCCGCACCGAGCCGCGGCTGTTCACGCCCCCGCTCGTGACCGGCGAACCGGGCCCCTGTGGCTGCGGCTGTGCGCTCACCCCGGCCACGTCGTACGGGTTCGACGTCGACGAGTTCGCCCGGGACGTCCTGCGGCACCCGCTCGACCCCTGGCAGCGGTGGCTGGCCATCCACGGCGGGGAGCTGCTACCCGACGGGTCGCCTCGGTTCTCGACGATCCTGGTTCTGGTCAGCCGGCAGAACGGCAAGACGGAGCTGCTGGTCGTGCTGACGCTGTACTGGCTGTTTCGTGGGCGGATGCCGATGGTGCTGGGCACCTCGACGAAGCTGGACTACGCCCGGGAGTCGTGGCTGAAGGCGGTGAAGCTGGCCCGCCGCATCCCGGAGCTGCGCGCGGGCATCCCCGACAAGGGCGGGGTCCGCAAGGCCAACGGCGAGCAGGAGTTGGTGTACGCGCCGTCGGGCGACGTCGACGACATGGACGCCTGCCGCTACAAGATCGCGGCCAGCAATGACGAGGGCGGCCGGTCGCTGTCGGTGGACCGGCTGATCCTCGACGAGCTGCGCCAGCACCACACGTACGAGGCGTACGAGGCAGCCGAGCCGACGACGTCCGCCCGCCCGGGCTCGCAGATCTGGGCGCTGTCCAACGCCGGCAGCGACAAGTCCGTCGTGCTCAACGACCTGCGCGACTCGGCGCTGGAGTTCATCGAAACGGGCGAGGGTGACGACGACCTGATGCTGGCCGAGTGGTCGGCGCCGGAGGACGCGGACCCGCTGGACATCGAGGCGCTGGCCCAGGCCAACCCGAACCTGGGGCACCGCAAGAACGCGGCGAAGCTGCTCGCCCAGGCCCGCCGGGCGGTGGCCCGGGGCGGCCGGGCGCTGAACGGCTTCAAGACGGAGCACATGTGTATCCGGGTGCAGTTGCTGGACCCGGCGATCGACCCCACCGCGTGGAAGGACTGCAAGGACGCCGCCGCGCTGGACGGGGAGCGGGGCCGCCTGGCGGCGTGCATGGATCTGTCGCTGGACGGCACGCACGCCACGCTGGCCGTGGCGGCGGTGCTCACCGACGGGCGGGTGCGGGTGGAGACGGTCGCCGAGTGGTCCGGGCTGGACGCGGAGTCACAGTTGGAGCGCGACCTGCCCGGCTGGGTGGAGCGGCTGAAGCCGAAGGTCGTGGGCTGGTTCCCGGCCGGGCCGGCGGCGGCGGTCGCGGCGAAGGTGGCGGACCGGCGTAGCGACGGCGTGCACGGGTGGCCGCCGCGGGGTGTGAAGGTCGAGGACATCAGGGGCGAGACCACGGCGGTGTGCATGGGCCTGGTGAAGGAGGTCAAGGCGCACACGCTGGCGCACTCCGGTCAGGACATGTTGGACGCCCAGGTCGGCGGCGCGGAGAAGCTGAAGCGCGGTGACGGCTGGGTGTTCACCCGGGCCGACGACCGGCCGACTGACGCGGTGTACGCGGTCGCCGGTGCGGTGCATCTGGCGCGGACTCTGCCGGTGCTGCGCAAGGTGTCCCGCAAGGTGCACGGCGGCTAACACCGGAACTGCGATTCGCGTATTACACTTCCGGCATGGGGTGGATGGCGGCCGTCGCCGCACAGGTGCGCGGGGTGCTCGCGCCGGCCGCCGCCGCTCAGTTCGACTCCGCTCCCCGGCCGATTGATCGCCTGTTCGCGGAGATGAGCGCGGCGGCGCCGGGCCGGGTGTCCCGGTCGGAGGCGCTGTCGGTGGCGGCAGTGCAGCGTGGCCGCAACGCTCTGTGCTCGATCGCCACGCTGCCGCTGGTGCAGTACAAGGGCCTGGACATCGTTCGGTCGCCGTTCCTGGAGCAGATCGACCCGGACGTCGCCAACGTCGTCACGTTGTCGCAGACGATCGAGGATCTGGCGTTCGAGGGCATCTCGTGGTGGCTGATCACCGCGCAGGACTTCGCCGGGTTCCCGGTCGCCGCCCGACACCTGGACGTCGGCACGGTGAGCCTGAACCCGCCAAAGGGTCAGCCGAACCCGTTCCCGTCCGGCCGCGACGCCCGGGGCGTGACGATCGTGTGGGTGGCGGGGAAGGCGACGCCGTCCGACGCCCTGATCCGGTTCGACAGCCCGAACCCGGGTCTGCTGTCGGCGAACGCGCGGGCGATCCGTCGGGCTCTGCTGCTGGACCGCCTGGCGTCCACGTACGCGGACAACCCGCGCCCCTTGGACCTGTTCACCGACTCGGACGACCCGTCGGTCGAGCCGATGGCCGAAGACGAGATCGACCCCTTCCTGGCCGAGTGGCGGGCGCAGCGCAAGCGGGGCAGCACCGCGTGGGTGCCGAGCAACGTCAAGCGCCTGGACGTCAACGCTCCCTCGCCCGCCGAGATCCAGCTCGTGCAGCTCCAGCAGCAGGTGACGCTGGAGATCGCCAACGGCCTCGGTGTGGACCCCGAAGACCTGGGCGTCAGCACCACCAGCCGCACGTACTTCAACGCCGCCGACCGGCGCATGACGAAGATCAATGAGACGTACGCGCCGTACATGACCGCGATCACCCAGCGGCTCTCGATGGGCGACGTCACCCGCCGCGGGCACGCCGTGCGGTTCGACCTGACGGACTACCTCAAGCCGGACCCGGCTGGGCAGGTCGCCTACTGGAGGGGCCTCTACGACATGAACGCGATCGACTCCGACGAGGTCCGGGCGCTCGCCCAACTGTCCGGCCCGGCGCCGAAGCCCAAGCCCGCCCCGCCGCCCGTCGAGGACGGCGGCGAGCAGGCGGCCGAGCCGGAGCAGGTCGACGCCTCGGCGGCTCCGGCCGGCCGGACGTTCGACGCGCAGTCGGGGGTGACGTTCGACGCCGAGGTGATCGGCTTCACCGTCGACACCCAGCGCCGCACGATCGAGGGCCTGGCCCTGCCGTACGGCAAGACGGCCACCAAGTACGGCGTCAAGTTCCTGTTCGAGCCCGGCTCGCTGAAGTGGTCCGACCCGGGCCGCGTGAAGCTGCTGCGCGATCACGACTACCGGCAGCCGCTCGGCAAGGCCGTGGAGCTGACCGACACCCCGCGCGGCCTGAAGGTCAAGTTCAGCGTCGCTCCCGGTCCGGCCGGTGACGAGGCGCTGGCGCTGGCCGAACACGGCACCCTCGACGGGCTCTCCGTCGGCGTGGACTTCGACATGGCGGCCGACACGGTGCCGGACGAGAAGAACCAGGGCACGGTGCGGGTGCGCCGGGCTGACCTGCGGGAGACCAGCATCACGGCGGTCCCCGCGTTCGACGACGCCCGCGTCGCCAAGGTGCGGGCGCAACGAGATGGAGGATCCGGGATGCCGGAGAAGGACGAGTCGAACACGACTCAGACCACGCCGCCGGCAGCCGGTGGCCTCAACCTCAGCCAGGACCAACTGACCGCGCTGCTGGGTCGGCCGGGCGCGATCCAGGCGCTGGTGCAGGCACAGCAGCCGGCCCAGGCGAAGGGTGCCCCGGAGGGCGGCCTGGTGCTGTCCGCCGAGCAGGTCGACGGGCTGATCCGCAGCGGCAAGTTCACCACCCTGCTCGGCCTGCCGCAGGTGGCCCCCGCCCCGGCCGCCGAGCCGGAGCGCCGCGCCACCGTCGACGCGACCCGGCGGACGGTCGCCGCGTCGCAGGTGAACGAGGAGCAGCCGTACCGGTTCGACCGCAGCGGCAACCTGACCCGGGGCACGCACGACTTCTCCACCGACCTCATCTCGGGGCAGAAGGGCGACGGCGAGGCGAAGGCTCGGGCCGAGCGGTTCATGCGCGAGCAGTTCGACGTGGCGATGCGCAGCGCGCAGTTCGACGTCGACCGGGCGGACGTGACGAGCCTCAACCCGAACCGGCAGCGCCCCGACTTGTACGTCGACCAGCGCGAGTTCCGCTCGCCGATCTGGGACACCATCAGCAAGGGCACGCTCAACGACTCGACGCCGTTCGTGCTGCCGAAGTTCGCCACCGCCTCGGGCCTGGTCGCCAACCACACCGAGGGCGTCGAGCCGACCCCGGGTGCGCTCACCGCGACGTCACAGACCATCACTCCGACCCCGGTGGCCGGCAAGGTGGAGATCACCCGCCCGGCCTGGGACCAGGGCGGCAACCCGCAGTTGTCCAGCATCATCTGGCGGCAGATGCAGCGCGCCTGGTACGAGGCGCTGGAGGCCGAGGCCGTGGCGGTGCTCGACGCCGCGTCGCCCACCCAGATCACCATCACTGCCGGCGCGGTCGACAGTGCCCTGGACCAGGCGCTCACCGCGGCGCTCGCCGCCCTCCAGTTCGTGCGCGGTGGCTTCTCGATGACCGACGGCTTCGCTCAGGTGGACCTCTACAAGGCGCTGGTCGCCGCGAAGGACGCCGACGGTCGCCGGCTGTACCCGGCGCTGGGCCCGTCGAACGCGTCGGGCACGTCCCGCACCCGCTGGGCGGCGCTCGACATCAACGGCATCACCATGCTGCCGGCGTGGGCGCTCGCCGCGTCGGGCTCCGTGCCCGCGAGTTCGTACATCTTCGACCGGGAGTCGGTGCACGGCTGGGCTTCCGCCCCGGAGCGGCTGGAGTTCCAGTACCGGGTCGCGTACGTCGACCTGGCGATCTGGGGCTACAAGGCCGCCGCGATCACCGACCTGACCGGCGTGCGCGAGATCGTCTACGACCCGATCCCGTGACCCGGACCGGACTGACCGAATCGAAGAGGGAGACGCCGATGGCGCAGACAGGATCGCGGGCGGCCGGGGCGCAGAGCACCCCGGCGCCGCAGACGCAGAGCACCCCGAAGACCGACGCCGACCGGGTGCGCGAGCTGGAGGCCGAGGTCGCCAAGCTGCGCGAGCAGTCGGCAGACGCGGACGCGCTCGCTCGTGAGCGGGACCGCTACGCCGCCGAGGTCGCCAAGCTGCGCGAGCAGGTGACCGCGACCGGTGAGCCGGCGACGTCGACCATGACGGTCTCGCCGCCGACCGAGCCGAAGTTCACCTTCAGCGAGGGCCAGCGCGACGAGCTGGAGCGCGACGGGCGCACCGTCAGCCCCTTCACGGGCAAGCGGTACGTCGGGACCAGCGTCGACGACGCGCGCGAGGCCACGGCGGACGAGTTCGCCAACGCCAAGGCCCCCAAGCCGGCCGAGAAGTGACGGAGCGCCGCCGTGCCCTGGAAGCCTGACTACCTCACCGCGGCGTCCGCCGCGGAGTTCGTGCGCGCCCCTGGCGTGGACGAGGAGGAGCTGGCCACCTGGTGCACGGCGGCGTCCCGCGCGATCGACAAGCGGTGCAACCGGCAGTTCGGCAAGGCTGACGCCCCGACCGTCCGTACGTACCGCCGTCCGGCCGCGTACGACGCGGTGTCGGGGCTGTGGCTGCTGGAGGTCGACGACGTCCAGGACGTCACCGGCCTGACCGTCGGCGGGGTGGTGCTCGCGTCGAGCGGCACCACGCTGCTACCGGACAACGCGGCGGCCGATGGCAAGCCGTACGAGCGGCTGGGCTTCACCGACAGCCCCGATAGCCCGGTGGCCATCTCGGCGCTCTGGGGCTGGTCTGCGGTGCCCGCCGGGGTGATCGGGGCGTGCAAGCTCCAGGTCTCAAGGTGGGCCGCGCGGCGAGATTCGCCGTACGGGGTGGCGGGGTCGCCGTCGGACGGGTCGGAGATGCGGTTGCTGGCCCGTCTCGACCCCGACGTGCACACCGCGCTGGCTGGTCTGTCTCGTCGCCGCAGGGTGGGCTGACCGGTGAACCTGGAAGACGTCAGCGGGGAGCTGGCCACCGCGCTCGGCACGATCGAGGGCCTGAACGTGCCGGAGTGGGGCGTGCAGCGCGTGCAGTCTCCGGCGGTCGTGGTCACCCTGCCGGAGCGCATCGACTACGACGCGACGTACGGGCGCGGCAGCGACCACTACCCAGATCTGACCGTGATCGTGCTCGTCGCCAACCCGACCCAGCCGACCGCCCGGCAGGCCATCGCCGCGTACGCCGACGGGTCAGGCGATCGGTCGGTGAAGGCCGCGATCGAGGCGCACGAGTACACGAGCTGCGACAGCGTCCGGGTGGCGTGGGCCGAGTTCGACACCGCCAAGTACGCCGGCACGGACTACTTGGCGGCGATCTTCCATCTCGACATCACCGGAAAGGGCGCGTAGCCATGGCGTACGTGCACGGCCAGTTCACCGTCATCACGGTGGCCACGAAGGACATCAGCCCGTACTGCAAGACGTCGAGCTACGAGGGCTCGGCCGAGGTGCACCAGACCACCGGGTACGGCAAGACGGCCCACACGAAGCAGGGCGGGTTGCTCGACGGGAAGTTCTCGTGCGGCGGCACGTACGACAACACCGCCTCGACCGGGCCGCGTAACGCGCTCAAGCCGCTGCTGGGCACCACCGTGGCGGTCGTGCGCAAGCCGGAGGGCACCGGCACCGGCAAGCCGCAGGACGCGTTCTCGGCGGTGCTGTCGAAGTACGTGGAGACGAACCCGGTCGACGACATGGTCACCTGGTCGGCCGAGTTCGAGATCTCCGACGTCGTCACCACCACCACCCAGGCGTAAGGGGCCCCGGCATGTCGCACCTGACCCGCGAGCAGATCCTCGCCCGCAAAACTGGCAAGGGCACCGCCACGCTGCCGGACGGCTCCACCGTGGCCATCCGCGCGCTGACCCGCGACGAGGTGCTGGAGGCCCAGGAGGGCGGCCGGTCGACCGCCGAGCGGGACAACTTCATCGTCTCCACGGGGATGACCAACCCGCAGTTGTCCGTCGAGGACGTGGCGGCGTGGGCGGCGGCCGGTGGTGCCGGTGACCTGGTCGCCGTGTCCGACGCCATCGCCGAGCTGTCCGGGCTGAAGCCCTCTTCCGCCAAGGAGGCGACCAAAAGCACTTCTCGACGACGCTGATCTGCACTTCGAGTTCTTCCTGGCGCAGAAGCTCGGCATGACCGTGGCGCGGCTGCGGGCCGAGATGAGCCAGGCCGAATTCCTGTACTGGACCCGGTACTACGCGCTGAAGGCGCAGAACGAAGAGCTGGCGCGACTGAAGGCGGGGGTGTGATGGCCGACAAGATCCGGGTGACCGGGCTGCGCGAGTTCCAGGCGCAACTGCGCGCCATGGATGCTGGCCTGCCCAAGCAGCTCCGGCTGGCGCTCAACGAGGCCGCCGACGAGATCATCGACTACGCCGGGCCGCGCTTCCCCCGCCGCTCGGGCGCCGCCGCCGCGTCGCTGAAGGCCCGATCGAGTCAGCGGGTGGCCCGCATCGCCCTGGGCGGCCGGCGCGCGCCGTACGCGCCGTGGCTGGACTTCGGCGGCCGGGTCGGGCCGGGCCGGTCGGTGGTGCGCCCGTACATCCGAGGTGGCCGGTACGTCTACAAGGGCCTGGAGGTCCGCCGTGACCGGGTCACCGAGATCATGTCGGCCGCGCTGACCGCGCTCGCCCGTGACGCCGGGCTGGAGGTCACCTGATGGCCAACCAGGTCACGCTCACCTTCGCTGGCGAGGACAAGCAGCTCCACGACTCGTTCAACCGGGTCGGCGGCGCGGCCCGCGACATGGGCCGGGAGGTCGATGCGGCTGGCGGGAGCTTCGACCGGGCCGGCGAGGCGGCCGACAACCTCGACACGAAGTCGATGGGCTTCCGGGACACCCTGACTGGCGTCGAGGACGGCATGAAGGGCATCAAGATGGCCACCCAGGATGGCCTCGGCTTCGAGTCCCTGCTGCTGCTCGGCACCGGTGTCGGCGACCTGGCGTCCGGCTTCTACAACTTCCTGATCCCGTCGATGAAGTCCGCGGTGACGTGGTTCCGGGCTACGACCGTCGGGCAGTACGCCGCCGCCGCGGCGACGAAGGTGTGGACAGCCGCGCAGTGGCTGTTCTCGGCCGCGCTGTGGGCGTCGCCCATCACCTGGATCGTGGTCGGGATCATCGCGCTGGTCGCCGTCATCGTGCTGATCGCGACGAAGACGGACTGGTTCCAGCGGGCCTGGCGCGCGTCGTGGACGTGGATCAAGAATGCGGCGTCGAACGCCTGGGACTTCATCAAGAAGATCCCCGGGTGGACCGGCGACGCGTTCGGCAAGGTCGCCGGGTTCATCACCCGCCCGTACCGGGCTGCGTTCAACGCCGTGGCTCGCGCGTGGAACGGCACGGTGGGGCGGCTGTCGTGGACGGTGCCCGGGTGGGTGCCGGGCATCGGCGGCAACTCGATCAGCGTGCCGAACCTGCCCACCTTCCACGCGGGCGGCCGGGTGCCGGGCGCTCCGGGGCAGAACGTGCTGGCGATGCTCCAGGCCGGCGAGACAGTCACGTCGGCGGCCGGCACCGGCGGTGGGGCGGCCCTGACGATCGACTCGGCCGGGTCGCAGCTCGACAACCTGCTGCTGGAGGTGCTGCGCCGGGCCATCTCCAACCGCGGCGGCAACGTCCAGGTCGTGCTGGGCGGCGCGAAGTGACCGCCCCGGCCGCCCGCGCCCGCTTCCAGGTCAAGGTCGAGCTGTACCTGGGTCCGATCCTCAGTTGGGTGGACATCACCGCCGACCTGCGCGGACCGGTGACCATCACCCGGGGCCGCACGTCCGAGGGCACCCGGGCCGACCCCGGCCAGTGCGGTTTCCGGCTCGACAACCTGTCGGGGGACTACTCGCCGCGCAACCCGCTCGGCCAGTGGTACGGCTACCTGGGCCGCAACACCCCGGTGCGTGTGTCCGCCGGCCCGGTCGGCGGGGCGCTGGTGGGCCGCTTCTACGGCGAGATCGCGTCGTGGCCGCCCGGCTGGAACATCAACGGCTCGGTCCGGTACGTCGACGTCGACGCCGCCGGGATCCTGCGCCGGCTCGGGCAGGGCGAGCAACCGAAGTGGTCGCCGATCCGCCGCACCGCCCAGGCGGGCACGCCGCTGCTGGCGTACTGGCCGCTGGAGGACGAAGCCGACGCCACGGAAGCCGCCTCGGCGGTCAACGGGGTGGCGCCGATGCGCCGCGCGGGCACCGTGGCATTCGCCGCCGGCGACGTCAACGTGTCCACCGCCGGCACGATCCGCTGGGGCACGCTGCCGCTTCCGTCGCTGACGGCCGCCGGCAGCCTCACCGGGCGGGTGCCCCTGGGCGTGTCCACGCCGGTGGCGTGGTCGGTGCACGTGTTCTGGCAGTCCGTCGGCGGCAGCGACGACAACCTGGCGCTCATGGGCTGGGACGCCGCCCCGGGCGGCACATACGCGCGGTGGGAGCTCGTCCAGGACCGCGGCGGCGTGGACGGCACGTACCTGGTGGGCTACTCGGGCACGGGCGCGGCGACGGTGGTGTGGAGCACCGTGTTTACGTTCGGCGGCCCCGCAGACCTGGTGATCTCCGCCGCGCAGTCCGGCGGGAACATCAGCATCACCGTCAAGTTCGGCACCTTGACCACCAGCGCGTCGGTGGCCGGCACGCTGACCCGGATCACCACAGTCGCCCTGAACCCCAACCTGGCGACCTTCGCCGTCGCTGACGAGTTCATCGTGGGGCACCTGCGGATCTGGGACACCGCCACGGTGTCGCCGATGACGTTCAGCGACCTTCAGTCGTACCGGGGCGAGACGGCTACCGCCCGCCTGGCCCGGGTGTGCACAGAGGCGGGCATCCCGCTGACCGGCACCGCGACGGCGTCGAAGACCGTCCTGGGCCCACAGCCCGTCGCCACGTTGCAGGACCTGCTCGACGAACCCGCGGAGGCCGACGGGGGGATGCTCTTCGAGCAGCGTGGCGCCCTCGGGCTGGCCTACCGGACCCGGGCGAGTCTCTACAACCAGACACCCGTCGACCTGCCGTACACGCGGCTGATCCCGCCGTTCGCGCCCGTCGACGACGCCAGCCGGGTCCGTAACGACGTGACGGTCAAACGCGCCGGCGGCAGTTCGGCGCGGTCGGTGCAGACCACCGGCCCACTGGCCGCCGTACCGCCACCGGCCGGCGTGGGCGTATATCGAACCGAGGTCGAGCTGAACCTGTTCGCGGACGGACCCCTGCAGGACCACGCGGCGTGGATCCGCCACCTGGGCACCGTCGACCAGCCGCGCTACCCGTCCGTATCCGTGCAGCTCGCGTCACCGGACTGGCAGGCGGACCTGTCGGGGATCGCCGCGCTGCTCGCCGTGGACAGCGGCGACGCCCTGCGGGTGACATCGCTGCCGTCCTGGGCGGCCGGTGACGCACGTCTGCTGGTGACCGGGTACACGGAGACGCTCGACGAGTGGCTCTGGCAGATCACCTACACCGGGGTGCCCGCCTCACCGTGGGACGTCGCCCGCGTCAACGGACCCCAGCGCGTCGCGGTGCAGGGGGCGACGCTGGCCGCCGGCATCACCAGCACCGCCACGTCACTGTCCCTGGCCACCCCGACCGGGCACCTGTTCACCGTCAAGGCGGGCTCATTCCCGCTGGACCTGCTGGTCGGTGGGGAGCAGGTGCGGTTGTCGGCGATCTCCGGGTCGAGCAGCCCGCAGACCGCGACCGTGTCCGCCAGGTCCGTCAACGGCGTCGTCCGGGCGTGGCCGTCCGGGACTCCCGTCACCGTGTACTCGCCTGCCGTCGTGGCCCTGTGAGGAGAGACCATGTCTGTTGCTGCTGGCGATGACCTCACCGCCCCGCGGCTCAACCCGATTAGCTTCCAGCTCCAACTGGGCGCGCAGTACACCCTGACGGCGACGGCCACCGACCTGACGCTCACCAACGTCACCGCCGGCTACGCCTCGGGCACCACGTCGGTCGTGGTGCCCGAGGGCGGCATGACCGGCCTGGCCGTGTGGCAGGGCGACTTCCAACTCACGACGGCCGGCACCATCACCGCGGCGACCCTGGACCTCGTCATCGACGGCGCGGTCCCGACCAACGCGCCGTCGGCGATTTGGGACCCCGGCAACGTCTCGGATGGCCGGGCCACGATCCCCGGCCACTGGCCGTTCGCGCTGGCCGCCGGGTCGCACTCGTTCGGCTTGCGCGCCGCCGTGGCGCTGTCCAGTGGCCAGGTGAAGCTCAACCCCAAGCACACCTGCCTGTCCATCTACCTGCACCCGTAGGAGGCCCTGATGCGCGCCGCGAACATGCAGGCCCTGACTGCCGACGTCAAGCGCCGGTGGCCGGGCGTGGTCGTCTACGGCGTCGGGGACGCCGCGCACCAGGAGCGGGCGTCGGACCACAACGAGGATGACACCGCCGGCAGCAAGGCCGCTCAGTCCGACCCGGACGGACGGCCCGAGCACCGGGCGATCGACGTCATGCTCGGGCCGTCCTTCAGCAAGGCCGACGCGGACGCGCTGGTGACGCGGGTGCTGGCCGACCCGGAGGCGCGTAGCCGCCTGTACGGGGTGATCTGGCACGGCTCGCAGTGGTGGCGGTCGAACGGCTGGGCCAGGCAGGCGCGCACCACCGACCCGCACACCGACCACATCCACTTCAGCGGCCTCGCATCCGATGACGAGAACACCGCGAGCTGGCCCGCTGTGGCCGGAGAGGACGACGACATGTCGGAGCGAGCTAGCCGGGTCATCGAGGCCTGGGCGGTGGGCCTGCAAGCCACCAAGGCCAACGAGACGGTGGAGCCCGTGAAATGGCGGGTCCGCGACGAGGCGTGGCAGAAGAAGACCGACGCGACCCTCGCAGCGGTCCTCGCCGCCGCGAAGGGCCTCAACACCGAGCAGATCCTCGCCCGCATCAACCAGGTCGCCGCCGCCGAGTCGGAGCGCGACGCCGCCCTGGCCGAGCTGGTTCGGGCGGCGCAGTCGGGCGAACTGGCCGCCGACCAGTTCGTCGACGAGGTGGCGCGGCGACTCTCGGGCCAGGCAAGTGAGTGACCGCCGAGCGCATCCGGCAGACGGTACGGGACTGGTGCTGCGTGCTGCTTGGCCTGGCGATAGTTGGGCACCAGGCGTTCATCGTCCCGCCGGGCAAGGCGTCGGAGATGTTGGTGCTGGCCGGGATCACGCTGCTGACCGGTCCGGCGGTGGGTGGAGCTATCGGCCTGCGCCGGGAGGCCAACGCCAACGGATCTGGCTCTCCGTCGTCGCCCTCGTCATCGGCGTCGGGACCATCGTCGTCTCCGGCGCCGTCCGGGGTGGGTGAGCCGTGACGTTCAACGGATGGCGGGTGCTCGTCGCGGTGCTGCTCGCCGCGTTCGCGTCGTCCGCCGTGTCGATCATCTACAGCAACGAGGCCGCCCGGCAGTCCGAACGGCGGTGGTGCGGCGTGGTGAGCACCCTCGACGACGCGTACCGGCAGACGCCCCCACAGACCCCCGCCGGGCTCAAGATCGCCCGGGACATCCGGCAGCTCCGAGCCGACTTCGGCTGCCCCAACGACCAGTAGGAGAGACCATGTCGATCCCGTCCGTCAACCCCGACTCCGACTCCACCGAGCCCTTGGTGACCGTCGGCACCATCACCGCGGCGGTCACCGCCGTGCTCGGCCTGCTCGTCGCGTTCGGCCTACCGATCGACGACGACCAGCAGGCGAGGATCCTGGGCGTCATCGCCGTGGCCGCCCCATTCGTGGTGGCGTTCTGGGGCCGCCGTCAGGTCTACGCCCCGGCGACCGTCGCCCGGCTGCTGCGCGGCCGGCACGGGTGACCCGACCGCCCAGGCCGTCCGCACCGCCGGCGCCCAAGCCGACGCGGACGACACGACCAGCAGGCCCTGCAGGGCCACGGCCACCGGCACCACCCCGGGGCCGTTGACGAAACGTTGGCCTCCGGGCAACGGTTGTGACGAAACTCCGAGGTAGCGTCGGAGGTGGTGGCCCCGCCGGTGTAGAGGCCGGCAGGGCTGCCGCCCCCGTCCTCTACCGGGAGCGCCCATGCCCGCCCGCATCAACACCGTGGTCGACCCACGATTCCCCGCCGAACTCGCACGGCTCCGCGCTGCCCGCGGCCTGTCCCTGCGCGACCTGGCCGCCCTCGCTCACTGCGGGAAGTCCTACCTGGGCGACCTGGAGAGCGGGCGGACCCGACCCACCTGCGAGGCCGCCGCCCACCTCGACGAACTGTTGGGGGCGGGCGGTGTACTCGCCGCGATGGTCGCGGACGCCCCACCGGTGACCACTCCCGACGACGACCAGCGGATCGCCCACGTCATCGCCCATCCCACGCGCCTGGACGCCGAGAGCGTGCGCCTGCTCGCCGACGTCCTCGCCGCGCAACGGCGACTCGACGACGCGCTGCCCGCCCCGATGATGCTGCCGTGTTCGGTGCCGCAGTGGCGCACCGCGCACGACCTCGCCGTCAACGCCCGAGGCCCGCACGCGGACGCCCTGCGCGAAGTAGCCGCCGAGTGGACCCAGTTCGTGGGCTGGTTGCACGCCGAGGCCCGCAACGACACGGACGCGGTTCGGGTGCTGGGTGAGGCCACCGACCAGGCGGACGCGCTCGGCTCCGGTCCGCTGGCGGCGCAGGCGCTGAACTTCCGTGGCTACCTGGAGCGTCAGCGCGGCAACCCGCGCGGCATCGTCCGCTACTTCCTGGCCGCCTTCCACACGCCGGGCGCGTCGCCGTTGCAGCGGGTGGGGGACGCGATCCAGGCCGCCCACGGGTACGCGCTGCTGGGCGACCGGACCACGGCGGCGCGGCTGCTCGGCGAGGCGAGTGATCTCACCACGTCCGCCGAGGCCGCGCCACCGCCGGCTACGGCGTACTGGCTGTCGCCGACGTTCAGCCGAATGGGCCTCGGGTTGGCGTACCTGGCGCTCGGCGACCGGACCGCCGCCGCCGACAACCTGCGGGTCGGTCTGGCCGGGCTGCCGGCGGACCAGCGGGACGCGGAGTGGACACACGAGTACCGGCACGCCCTGGTGTCCGCCACCGACTGATCCTGTCCGCCACCTGTTCCCGGACAGCGTCACCGTTCCGACCTGCACTAACGCTCCGTAGCGTCCTGTTCACGGGACGGCGGTGGCGAACATCCGAACCCGACGCGATGTGTGCGACCGTCGCCGCCGTTCCGCCGAGAGGCGGTGGGCGTCCGCGCCGACGATGACCGGACGCCCACTAGCCACCCAACGCCAGGGGGCGGCAGTGATGGGTGAGATACCGACAACCGTGCGGGCGGCCCGGGCGCTACAAGCCGAGCGATCCGTGGCCGCGCTCGACGGGCGGATGGCCGGCGAGCACCTTCCCCGCCGGCCGCAGTGGGACTGTCTCGCGTGCGAACAGGACTGGCCGTGCGACCCGGCGCGGGTACGCCTCGCCGAGGCGTACGGGGACAACCGAATCAACCTCGCCATGTACGTCGGGTCGCTGCTGTTCGTGGCGACCGCCGAACTGCCGGACGCCGACCCCGCCGACCTGCATGAGCGGTTCGTCGCCTGGACCCGGTGATCCAACAGCGGGACCTGCACTGTCGTAACGACAGTGCAGGTCCCATACTGTCGGTCATGAGTGCTGGTGGATGGAGACTCAACCCGCCGGAGGACTACCGCCGGGCCGGATGGCGGGACCGCTTGCGCCTCGTCTGGGCGCGGCTGCTGCGCCGGGTCACCGCGAGGTCGTGAGCTTGCACTGAACCTGGCCGGCGGCGCGCTCCCGGACCACCTTCTTCCCGTCGGTGATCTCACAGCGGAACAGATCGGTACGGTGCCCCGTCGCGGTGATCGTGACGTCGATCTTCAGCCCCGACGTGTAGTCGAGCGTCTGCCGGTAGGGCCCGCTGGCGATCTTCTCCCGCGTGTGGTCGCCCCGAGCGTCGCCGACCTTCGACGCGCGCACCCACACGTCGTACGGTCCGCTGGCCTCCGTGATCTGGATGACGACGGTCCGCTTGGCCTTCGGGTCGGCCTGGCGGTCGTCCGCCGGCCGGTCGCTCTTGGTGCCCTCGCCCTCGCAGGCGAGCACGGCGGCGAGCGCGGCCACGACCGCCGCGACCTTCACGGCGCGGCGCTTGCGGTTGATCTGGAGCATGGTCAGACCTCCTGTGTTGGGTGGTTGCGTCGGGCTGAGGCGATCCGGCCGCCCAGCTCGACGAGGCAGATCGAGGCGACGACCACCAGGCCGTCGACCGACAGGGGAAGCAGGTACTGGGCACCGCCGGTCTCCCCGTACCGGGAGGCGACCGCCGCCATGTGCCAGTAGCTGACCCACGCGGCGATGCCGGCGATGACCGCCGTGGCGATCCACCGGGCCACGGCAAGGTGCCGTCGATACACCGGCACCCGGGAGATGAGTTCGACGGTCAGCAGCAGGGCCAGCGGCGACCACGCCGAGATGACCTGCGAGATCAGCTCGTCCCGGGCGTGCAGCACGTTGCCGGCGATCGACGCCGCCACCCCGAGAGCGAGCACCGCCCGGACCGCCCAGCGGACCCGCAGAAGCTGCTTGCGGTCCGCCGGGGTACCCGGGTGTCCGACCGGCGCGACCTGCGGCGACGGCTCGGCAGATACCGCCGTTACGGCAGGGCCCGAACCCGTCCCCGAGTTCGGGGACGCCCCGGCGGGCGCGACGAACACCGGCCGCAGGTCCGGTCCAGGCTCGGCAGGTAGCCCCGCGTCCGGCCCGGTGTCCCGCAACCCCCCGTCGAGCAGGCGAGCCCGCAACTCCTGCGCCTTCGGGGCGCCGATACGGAACCGGCGCATCAGCTCGTTGCGGGCCGGCACCTCGCCCAGATCTTCGGCGATCTCGCGCGCCGCCGGCAGCAGCTCGTCGACGGGCTGCGGGTAGCGGGTGCCGTTGATGGCGGGCGCGGTCATCAGTTGCCACCCCCGATTCGCTCAAGAGCGTCAGCCACCGTGTTCACGAGCAGACCGGCCCGCTCGATGGTGAGGGTGATGAGTTCGCGGGGCTCGGCGCCGGCCGAGGGCACGTCGCCCGGGTTCCACGCGGCGAGGTGGATCGTCGGACGGCCGACCCACTCCGGCTTGATGATCTGCACAGTCAGCAGCTCGTCCACGTGGAAGAACCGCGAGCCGTGCGACCCGCTCCCCGTGGCGGTCGCGCTGCACTCCGACGGGTGGCACCAGCGCGGGTGGACCCTCGCCCGCCTCACTTCGCGTCCCCGTTCTCGGGCCACTCGCCGTGCTCGCGGAAGTTCTCGATCCACCGGCCGCGCTCGCGCAACCAGGCCTCAAGGTCGACCACCGTGGAGTCGGCGGCCGGCGGCGTCTCGGACCACCACCGGGCCTCTTCCGCCGCCCGGCCCGGAGTGACCCCGGCGGACTCGGCGACGTCGAGCAGGTCGTCGGTGGCCGGCGGGACGGAGTCCCACAGCGCCCGATCCTCGTCGCCGTCGAGGAGCTGCTCGGCGAGACGGCGCACGCCCTCCGGGTCCGCCTCGGCCGCCGCCGCGACCATCAGGAAGTCGTCGAGCTGCCGCTGCATCGCCTGGCCGCCGATGTGCGCGGCCAGGTCGAGGATGTCGTCAGGGGACGCGTCGGGTCGCTCCAGGAAGTCACACGCCAGGGCGTCGTACAGATCCCGCTCGCCGTCGCGGTGACCCCACAGGCGGCCAGCCTGAAGCGAGGTGTCGGCGACCGCGTCCAGGTCGGAGCCCGTGAACCGCTGGCGGCGCGAGCGGCTGTTCAGCGCCACCCGGGCCGGCCGGCGGTTCCACTGGTCCCACCGCTTGAGGCGGGCGCGGCGGGCGCTCACTGGTCGCCGCCGAAGTTGCCGGTGCGGTAGACGTAGAACTCGCCGCACGTCCGCTCGACGCCGGGCGCGATCTCGATCGGGTACGCGGTCAGGTCGACCGTCGACGCCGCCTCGATGACGCCGCCGGCGTGGGAGCCGCAGGCGTAGACCGACGCGTCGAGCGAGCCGAAGGCGTCACCGGCGGGGTCGGGGCTGTAGATCTCGATGCGCCCGGTGGCCGGCTGGTCGCACGCGGGCACGGTGAACGGTAGGTTGCTCATGGGTCGCCTCCACGGGGCGATCAAGGGCCGGGAGCACAGGAGCGCCAACTCCTGCCCGGCCCGCCTTATGGGGTCAGTTCCGCCGGTGTCGAGCGGCAGTGATCAGGGTCTGCGGGATCCAAACTGCGGCGATGGCGACGATCACGGACCCACGGGGATCCCAGGTGAGGCCGAGCATCGCGGCCATGCCGAGGACGAACGCGACCCCGGCGACCAGCGCCACGGCGAGCGCGACGAAGACCTGGGCGACGGGGCGGGGAACGCGGGTACGCTGGGTGGACACGAACGCCTCCTGGAGAGCGTGAAACTCGCCGGATAATCTCCGCGTCTACGCTCGTCGTCGGGTTGCGTCCTACCTGGTCAAGTGCCCCGAGCGCATAAGGCTAGAGGCTCGGCTCCCCGAAGATGCCCGGCGAACCCAAGCGGGTGCAGCCCAGCCGCGCCAAGCGCACCCCCGAGGACGGCTAGGTCCGTCGTCACGAGGGCGGCCGAGCCGTCCACGCCACAAACCTGTCGAACAGCTCCCGAGGGTCGGGTACCGCGTCCGGGTTCAGCTTGAGCAGGTCGGCCGTCGCCTCGAACAACTGGCTCGCCAGGTAGACCGACAACCCCACCCGATCCCGCCGGTACTGCATCGTCAGCAGCAGTCGGGCCGGCGGGCACGGCCAGGCGGCCGCGCAGACGCGGCACAACCACAGCGGGCGCATCGGCGTGTGCGGGCGGATCGCTCTCCGCTGGACGTACGGGACCGGCGGCTCGTTCGGCGAAGGCATCACCCCATCGTGGGTGATGCTGTTGCCGGTGTCAACAGCCTGCGTAGTTGTCGGAGTGGGCGGACAGCGCCGCTGTCATCGTCAACGTGTGGACTTGGTTGGCGTAGCGGAGATCCGGGTGATGCTCGGGAACGTGTCGCGGCAGCGCGCGTCGGTCATCGCCAACCAGCGCAACTTCCCGGAGCCGGTCGCCGTGCTGGCGATGGGCAAGGTCTGGCGGAGGTCGGACGTCGAGGCGTGGATCAGGAAGTACCGTCCGGAGTCCACGACCAGTTGACCGATCGGCGGCGCACGTCGCGAACGCGGCGGCGCGTTCTTGTCGTACACCTGTTCTAGAATTTGCCTGTGCTCGATGAGCTGGCGCGGGCGGACCGGGCGGTGGCGGCGTGTGCCGACACCGCCGTCTGGGCCCTCGCTGACCACGATCTGATCGCGGCGCTCGACGCCAGCCACCGGCTGACGCAGCGGCTGGCGGCGGTGCAGTTGGCGGCGATCCGTGAGTTGGACGGTCGGGGCACGGCTGTCGCGCAGGGGGCGTCCTCGACGGCGGTGTGGCTGCGTGAGCGGCTGCGAGTCGACATCGCCGCCGCGCGCCGGCTGGTCGCCCTCGCGGCCTCGGTCGACGTCGCGCCGCCAGGTGTGCGCCAGGCGCTGACGGACGGCACGGTCAGCGTGGAGCAGGCCCGGGTCATCGCCGACACGGCCGCCACGGTGTCAGCCGTGGCGGGTGCGGAGGTGGCCGACAAGGCGGTCGGGGTGCTCGTCGAGTGGGCGGGGCAGTTCGATCCGACGCTGCTGCGGCGGATGGGCACCCGCATCCTCGATCACGTCGCTCCCGGTCTAGCCGACGCCGCCGACGCGGCAGCCCTGGCCGCCGAGGACGCCCGGGCGGCCCGCGACCGGCACGTCACCGTCTCCGAGCAGACCGGTGGGCGGCTCCGGCTCAGCGGCATCCTCGACGCCGAGGCCGCCGCGCTGCTCCGCGCCGCCATCGACCCGCTGAGCGCGCCCGCCGGGCCGGACGACAACCGCTGCGCTGGTCAGCGTCGCCACGATGCCCTCGCGGACGTGTGCCGACTGGCGCTGCGCACCGGCGAGCTGCCCGAGACCGGCGGCGACCCCGCGCAGCTCGTCGTCACCACCAGCTTCGACGGGCTGACCCGGCAGTTGGGCGCGGGCACGCTCGACGTCGGCCTGCGGCTCACCCCCGACACGGTGCGGCGGCTGGCCTGCGACGCCGCCATCCTGCCGGCCGTACTCGGCGGTGGCGGTCAGGTCCTCGATGTCGGCCGGCAACGACGACTCGTCACCGGGCCGCTGCGCCGGGCACTGGTGCTGCGCGACGGGGGCTGCGCGTTCCCGAGCTGCGACCGGCCGCCGCGCTGGTGCGCCGCCCACCACATCCGCCACTGGGCCGACGGCGGACCGACCAGCCTCGACAACGCCGTCCTGCTCTGCGGCCACCACCACCGGCACGCCCACCAGACCGACTGGGTGGTGCGACTCGGCGACGACGGCCACCCGGAGTTCGTGCCGCCGGCCTGGCTCGATCCCGACCAGCTCCCGCGCCGCAACGAATTCCACCGCCGCACATAGTCCGCAGGGTGGCATCCGCACCGGCCGAGCCAGTTGACATTGTCGATACCCTGCAAGGCGCTGGTCGGGGGAGAGGTGGCTGATGCTCACGGATGTCACGTCGGTACGGGTGCTCGCCTACTTCCCGTGTCAGCTCTCCGCGCCGGCCCCGGCCGAGGGTGACGTGCCCACGGGGTGGAGCGTCACCGACGGCCTCGACGACCTGGCGTTGCAGCCCTACGGTCAACGGCTCCTCGACGACCTGCTCGGCAGCATGCCCCGGCCCACGATGGAGATCAGCGGTGGCGCGGAGGTCCTGCGGACCGCCGGGCAGGAGATCGATCCCGCGCTGTCGCCCACCACGGAATCCGGCGCGTGGCAGGTGGTCTCGGCCCGGATCAGCCTCTGGAACGTCGACTGTGGCCTGGTCTGCGTCACCTACCAACTGCCGGACGGCATCGTCAGCGGCGTCGGCGACGTGGTTGCCGAGGTCGCCCCGCCGGTGCAGCGGATGCTGCCCGCGGTGACGCGGCTCCTGCGTGCCGTCCTGCCGGCGCCGGCCGGTACCGACGAGGTGTTCGTCCTTTGGGCCAACACCACCTTCGCCGTCCGGGTCGATCCGGACTGCGATCCGGCACGCCGACGGGCCATCGCCGAGCGGTTCAGCCCGGACGGCGTGGACTGCACGCCCGACGGCATCTCCGATGGCGTGTTGCGGGTCGGCTCGCACACCACGGCCGTGGTCAGTGACTTCGGGTCGCGCCCGGCCCTGCTGTTGGCCCGGCTGACCGGGGTGCATCACGTCTGCTGGGCGGCGGCCCTGCGCTACGACGCGGTGCTCTCGGCGGAGCTGTCCCAGATTGACCCCGGGCGTGGCGGCCTGTCCATGAGCGCTCTGGAAGACCAGGCCAAGCGCATTCTCGGCGGCTACCACCGCATCCGCCTGTTCCGGCTCGGCTATTCGTCGGTGGAGGCGCACCTCGACGCGGCCGGCGGCACCGTGTGGAACGCGCTGGAGCAGCAGTGGAAGTTCCGGCTCGTCCTCACCACGCTGGACGAGCGGCTCGACTTCGTCCGGACGCTGCACCAGCAACTGGTCGGCCGCCTCCAGGACCGCCGGTCCCGCCTCCTCAACGAACTGGTGCTGGCCTTCACCTTCCTGAACATCTTCGCCATCGTGCTCGCCGCCCTGACTTTCGTCGCGCTGCCGAGCCTCGACGTCGGGCTCCTGGCCTCGGCGATCGGAGTGGTGATGCTGCTGGCGAACCTGACCGCGTACCTCGCGTTCCGTCGCCAGATGAACGACCCGGGTCGGGCCTCCGGCGCGTGACCGGCGGTCGACCTGAATAGGGCTGCATAGGGCGCGCGAGCATCGATAGCATCGCCGCCATGGCGACGCGGCTTGTGCAGATCAACATGAAGGCTCGGGACGAGGTGGCGCTCGGCGAGTTCTGGGCCGAGGTGCTCGGCTGGGAGATGTCCAGCGAGGGGCCCGGTGTGACCAACCTCGAACCGAAGGGCATCGGCTATCCCGATCCCGTCGCCGTCTTTATCGACATCGTCGTCTCCGACGAGCCCAAGACGGGAAAGAACCGCGTACACGTGGACCTGGCGACGACCTCGACGGCGCACCAGGCCGAGGTCGTCGCGCGCCTGAAGGATCTCGGCGCGACGCCCGTCGACGTGGGTCAGGGGGACGTGTCGTGGATCGTCCTGGCCGACCCGGAGGGCAACGAGTTCTGCGTGCTGGACTGGCACGACCCGGACCAGGACACCGGCCCGATCGCCTCCGTGGTGGTCGACTGCGCGGACCCGAGAGCCATGGCCCGTTTCTGGGGCGAGGCGACGGACTGGACCGTGCACAAGGTGACCGACGACAGCGCGGTCCTGCGCTCGTCCCGAGGCGTGGGTCCGTACCTGCAGTTTCTGCGGACGCCCGACGTGAAAACGGGGTGGAACCGTGTCCACCTCGACGTGCGCCCGTACCCGAACGACGAGATGGAGGCCGAGGCGGCGCGACTGCTGGCTCTCGGCGCGACCCCGATCGACCTGGGCGACAGCACCATCCCGTGGAAGGTCTTCGCCGATCCGGAGGGCAACGAGTTCTGTCTCCTCACCCCGATGTGATCCGCGTGGCACCGCCGCACGTCAATCGTCGTACCGATTGACTTTCGATAGGTTACGAGCGAAACTCGATGCATGCTTGTTGAACGTCGAGCGGTGTCCGCTCTCCGAGTGTTCCTCCTGGTGCTGTTCGGGGTCCTGGTCCTCTTCCAGACCCTCTCGCTGCCGGGGCAGTTCGCGCACATGGCGCAGGAGTCGCCACAGGACGCGTACCTCCGGTGGCCGGCGACGATCGTGACGGTCTTCTGGGTGCTCTGCGTCCAGGTGGTGATCGTCGCGACGTGGCAGCTGCTCAGCCTGGTCAAGAACGACCGCATCTTCACCGAGGCGTCGCTGAAGTGGGTGGACGCCATCGTCTGGGCCATCGCCGCCGCGTGGCTGGTGCTGGTGGGCGTCTTCCTCTACGTCGGGTTCAACGCCGACGACCCCGGACTGCCGCTCCTGCTGTTCCTGCTGACCGTGGGCGTCACCGTGCTGGGCCTCCTCATGGTGGTCATGCGCGCCCTGCTGCGGCAGGCCACCACGCTACGGACCGACATGGAAGCGGTGATCTGATGCCCATCGTCGTCCGGATCGACGTCGAGTTGGCCAAGCGCAAGATGAGCGTCGGCGAGTTCGCCGAGCGCGTCGGGCTCACCCCGGCGAACGTGGCGGTGCTCAAGAACGGCCGCGCCAAGGCCGTCCGCTTCAGCACCCTCGAAGCGATGTGCCGGGTGCTCGAATGCCAGCCCGGAGACCTCCTCGAATGGGTCGAGGAGGAGACCGCGTGAGGTACGTCGTCGCCATCGCGGCCGTCGCCCTCGGCGTCACCGCCGTCGTGTACGGAGGGGCCGACGACTCGCCGGGCCTCCAGCTCATCGGCGCATTGCTCGTCGTGGGCGCGATCGCCTTCGCCGTACGGGCGGCCCGACGCGGCGCGTGACCGCGCCGGCCGTTCTCGTAATAACGATCATGTAACGGGCGCGAACCTTTCCCCGTAGGTGACCTGTCTTGAAGGTCGTCGGCCCACCAGGGCCAGGGGAGGCGTCGGATGAAGCTGGTGTGGAGGCGGGCCCGCGAGGCGCGGGGACTGCTGTTTGCCGCGGTGCTCGCCGCCTTGGTCGCCGTAGCGTTGGTCACCGGCCTGTCGGACTACAACCGACGCGCGGTGGACGCCGGACAACGCGCGTTGGTCGCGGCGTCGCCGGTCGAGGAACGCGGCCTGTTGGTCAGTGGGTCCGGCGGCCGCGACGCCGCCGAGTTCGCCAAGCGTGACGGGGCGGCGCGGGCACAGTTCGCCGACGGGCTCGCCGGAGTGCCGGTCGCCGTCTCCGCCGCGCGGTACGGCACCGGCCGGGAACTGACCGGCGATCTCGGCTCGGTGCCGCGCAAGGGCACCGATCCCATCTTCGCGAACCTGGCCACTCTCGAGGGCCTGACCGCGCACGCCGAGCTGACCAACGGGGCCTGGCCCCGCGCCGGAGCGAAGCCGGCCCAGGTGAGCCTGCCGGAGCGGGTCGCCACGACACTCGGCCTGACCGTCGGCGCGCGGATTCCGCTGCGGGACCGCGCCACCGAGAAGGCCAGCGCGGTGGTGCTCGCCGGCACCTGGCGGCCCCGCGACCCGACCGAGGCGTACTGGCTGCTGGCCCCCGGTGTGGGTACGGGCAGCGTCGGGTCCGGTACCTCGTACGGGCCGTTCGCGCTGGACCCGGCCGACTTCACCACCCTCTTTCCGGGCTCGGTGACGGCGTCCTGGCTGGCCGAACCGGACCTCGGCGGTGTCGACGCCGCCGACCTGCCCGCCGTACGGACCGCCGTCAGCGCGGCCGCGGTCACGGTGCCCGAGGCCGCCGAACTGGGCAGCTCGGGGCAGGTCACCACGAAGATCGACCAACTGCTGGACCGGATCGCCCGAGCCGACCTGGTGGGCCGCTCCGCGTTGGCTACCCCGCTGCTGCTCATCCTGGTGCTCGGCGGCTACGCGCTGGTGCTGGTCGCCGCGCTCCTGCACGAGGACCGTCGTCCGCAGACCGCGCTGCTGCGCGCCCGTGGCGCCGCCCGCCGCCAACTGGCCGGCCTGGCCGCCCGCGAGGCGACCCTGGTCGTGGCCCCGGCCGCCCTGCTCGGGCCGGTGATCGCCGGAGAGGCGCTGCGGTTCGTCCGGCCCGGCGGCGCGGCGGAACTCTCCACCGCCGGCGGTAACACCACCCTGATCTGGGCCGCGGCCGCCGCGACGGCCGCCGGCTGCCTGGTCGCCATGGTCGCGCCGACGCTGCGAGGCTCCGGCACGTACGTGGCCGACATGGCCGCCCGATCCCGCCCGAACCGGTCGGCGAGCATCCAGCGCGCGAGCGTCGACCTGGTGCTCGTGGCACTCGCCGTGCTCGCCTGGGTGCAGCTCCGCCGGTACGCCTCGCCGCTCGCCGGCTCGAACGGCCGGCTCGGACTGGACCCGCTGCTGGTCGCCGCCCCGACCCTGGGCGTGCTGGCCGGGGCGGTGCTGGCACTGCGGGTGCTCCCGCCGCTCACCCGGTTCGCCGAACGGTTCGTCGACCGGCGACCGTGGACCGCCACCATGCTGGGCATGTGGCAGGCCGGCCGGCGTCCCCACGCCGGGCCGGTGCTGCTGCTCGCCCTCGCCGTCGGCGGCAGCACGCTCGCCTGGTCCCTGGTCAGCACCGGGGAACGGTCCCAGGTCGAGCAGGCCGGCCACACGGTCGGCGCGGACCTACGGGTGACCGAGCGCGGCGGCGCCGCCCCGGTGACCCGGGCCGGTGAACTCGCCGCGCTGCCGGGCGTGCGCCGGGCGCTGCCGGTGTGGCGCGACGAGATGCGCGTCGGTCGCGGCGACCTGCCCGTCACCGTGATCGGCTTCGACGCGGCCGGCGCGGGGGGCGTCGTCCGGCTCGCCGACCGGCTGAGCGCCGATCCGGCGTCGACGCAGTACCAGCGGATGATCGCGGCCCGGGGCGCTCCCGGCGGCCCCGAACTGCCCGCCGGCACCCGAGCGATCACCGGTACGGCTCGCACGCCCGTCAACGGGCTCTCCCGCCCGCTGAAGGTCACCGTGTCGCTGCTGGTCACCAGCAGCGACGGGTCGGCCTACCGGCTGCCGGCCGTCGACGCCACCAGCGACGGACGGGAGACGCCGTTCACCGTGCGGCTACCCGACGTGGGAGACGCGCGACTGCGACTGGCCGGATTCGAGGCCGACGGCGGAGCGGACGCCGGAAACTCGTACCGGCTCCAGGTGGACGGGTTGACGTTGGTCGGCGCGGACGGCGCCAAGCGGCCCGCCGAGCTGACCGGGGCCTGGAACACCACCGCCGGCGGTAACCCGCCCATCCCGGCCCGGTCCAGCGCGCGGGGCGTCGTCGCCGACTATCCGGTGGACTCGATTCCCGATGGACAGTACGCATTCCATCCGCCCACCCGTTTCGCCATCGTGCCCGCCGGGCAGATCGCGCCCGTTCCGGTCCTCATGACGCCCGCTGTGCGCGACGCGATGAGCCTGCACACCGGCGACACCTTCACCCTGGCCCTTGCCGGCGCGTCCGTGCCGGCCCGGCTGATCGGTGAGCTGAGCTCCGTGCCGACCACCTCGGGGGAGGGCGTACTGCTCGACCTGCCCGCAGCGGTCGAGGCGCTGGTCCGCGGTGGTGGAACCGTCCGGAACACACCCGAGTGGTGGATCGGCGCCGACGACCCGGCGGCCGCCACCCGCGCCGCCGGTGAACTGGCCGGCGTCACCGTCCTCGACCGGCGCGCCGAGATCGCGGCCGCCGCCGACGACCCGTACTGGCGGGGCTCACGCACCGGGATGCTCGCCGCCGCGCTCGGCGCGGTACTGCTCGCCCTGGTGGGCCTCATGGTCGACGTGTGGGCCACCGCACGGCGTCGGCTGAGCGAGTTCGCCGTGCTGACCACCCTCGGCGCGACGCCCCGGCTGCTGGCCCGGGCGCTGCTGGCCGAGCAGACCTTCCTGGCCGGTATCGGCGTCGGCGTCGGGCTGCTGCTCGGCGCCGTGGTCGGGGCCACCATGGCTCCGCTGGTCATCCTCACTCCGGCCGCCGGCCGGCCGGTGCCCCCGGCGGCGTTCGCGCTGCCCTGGGTGCCCATCGGCCTGACCGCGGTCGGCCTGCTGCTGGCGGCGCTCGCCTTCAGCGCGTTCATCGCCACCGGCATCCGACAGCGGGTGGCGGCGGTGCAGCTGCGAATCGGGGGAGAACGATGAGCGTCGGCGCGGCCGCCCGCCGGGTCCGGGCGTACGGCGGGCAGTTCCTGCTTCTGGCGGTGCTGACCCTGGTGGTCACGCTGCTGGTCAGCGGGGTGCCCCGACTGGTCAACCGGCTCGCCGAAGAGGGCCTGCGGGCGCAGCTCAACAGCGAGTCGGCTGACCGCCGGGATCTCAACTACGCCACCGGGGAGGTCGACACCGCTGCGGCACCGGTCATGCCCGGAGCCCGCAAGCAGTTCGACAGCCTGGTCGAGGAGATGCCACCGCAGCTACGGTCCGCCGTCACCGAGCGCTGGTTCAGCGTGGACACCACGCCGAACCTGGTGGTCGGTCCCGACCTGAAGGCCCGCAACCTGCTGGTCCACCTCGGTCTGCGCGCCATGCCCGGCATCCAGCAGGAGAGCACCCTCGTCGAGGGCGCCTGGCCGAACGAGACCT
The DNA here is from genome assembly GCF_040675055.1 of Micromonospora sp. NPDC049662. Taxonomy (NCBI): domain Bacteria; kingdom Bacillati; phylum Actinomycetota; class Actinomycetes; order Micromonosporales; family Micromonosporaceae; genus Micromonospora; species Micromonospora sp. NPDC049662. Next base: position 4,133 of record NZ_JBFAOC010000017.1, on the reverse strand, counting down.
ACGTCGCCGGCCGACCCATCGAGCTGGCTCTCGACGCGGACGTGGCGCGCAAGCTCAACCTGCGCGTCGGTAGCCGACTCGACCTGGGTCAGCCCGACGACGGCGGCAAACCGACACCCATGGTGGTGGCCGGGCTGTTCCGACCGGTCGACCGCGCGAGTGGCGCCTGGGGCGGTCTGCCGCAGGTGCTCCAGGTCGTCGAACCGGAGGGCGACGGCCAGCCCTTCATCGGCGTCGGCGTGGTCGCCCCGGTGGTCCTCGACAAGGGGGCCGCGGCCGGCTGGCCGGTGCGTTCGCAGTGGCGTTACCGGCTCGGCGTGGATCGGATCAGCGCGCGCCAGCTCGACCAGATGATCGAGGGCCTGCAACAGTTGCAGCGACACGTTCCGCCCGGTCTCACGTTGACGCAGGCGGTCGACATCCCGCTGCGCGCGTTCGCCGCCCAGGTGAACTCCGCCCGGACCCTGCTCGCGGTGGTCGGTGCGGGCGTCCTGGCCACCCTGGCCGGGCTGATCCTGCTCGCGGCGACCCTGTCCACCCGCCGACGCCGCTCGGAGTTCGCCCTCATCCGGGCCCGTGGCGGCGCGGCCACCGCCGGCGCGCGCCGCAGCCTCGCCGAGTCACTGCTGGTGGTGCCGGTCGCCGCGGCGGTCGGCTGGTGGTTGGGCACCCTCTTCCCCGGTACGCCCGACCCGACCGCGCCGTACGCCGCCGTGGTGACCCTGCTGGTCACCCTGGCCCTGCCGTTGGCGACGCTGACGGTGCAGGGCGTCGGCGCGGCCCGCCGGGACCTGGTCCGGATGCGTCCGTCGACTCGCCGGCTGACCGTCGAGGTCTTCCTGCTGGTGCTGGCCGGGCTCGCCGCCGTGCTGCTGCGCCGGCGCGGGCTCACCCTCGGCGAGGTCGACCCGCTGCTCGTGTCGGTGCCGGTGCTGCTCGCGGTCGCCGCGGCGGTGCTCGCGCTGCGTGCGTACCCGTGGCCGTTGTTGCTGGTCAGTCGGCTCGCCGCGCGTACCCGCGGCAGCGTGACCTTCCTCGGCACCGCACGGGCCGGCCGGTCGGCGGTCGCCGCGCCGCTGGTCGTCGTGGTCCTGGCGATCGGCACGGCGGCCTTCTGCGCGGTCGTCGCCGGCGGCGTCGACGCGAGCCGGGGCCGGGCCGCCGAACAGGTCGTTCCCGCCGACGCGCTGATCCGGGGGGAACGCTTCGCCCCGGACACGGTCGACGCGCTGAACGGTCTGCCCGGCGTCCAGGCCGCCACACCGGTGCTCATCGAGCCGGACCAGCGGCTGGCGGCCGACGAGGTCGGCACCGACGCGCGGATCGGCCAGACCACCGTGCTGCTCGTCGACGGTCCCGGTCTGGCCACGGTGACCGGTGAGTCCGGGGTGGACGTCCGGGTGCCGGAGCCGTTGCGCACCGCCCACGCCGAAGCGGGGGCGCTGCCCGCGATCGTGTCACCGGCCGTCGCCGCCGACCTGGCGCGGACGGGTCTGCGGGACTCGGTGTTCGTCTCGGTGCAGGGCCAGCGGTACGAGTTCCGGGTGGCCGGCGCGCAGGACGGTTTCCCCCTGCTGCCGGCGAGCACCAGCCGGTTCGTGATCCTGCCCTGGCAGGCGCTGCCGCAGCGGGCCACCCAACCGGCGCCGACCAGCCTGCTCGTCGCCGGCGACCGGCTCGACGCGGAGGCGCTGCGGCAGGCCGGTGACGAGGGTCAGTTGCGCTTCCAGCAGCAGGGGGCGGTCACCGGTCGGGCACGGCCACTGGGAGTCACCGTCGACACCCGGGCGGGCGTACGACACCAGCTCGCGGACGGTGGCGCGAACGGCGTCCTGGCCTTCGGGTTCGTGGGCGGCGCCGCCGGCGGGACGGTCCTCGGCCTGCTGGCCATCGCGTTCACCGTGCTGGCCGGGGCGCGGGCCCGGGGGCAGGTGCTGTCCCGGCTGCGCACCCTCGGGCTGTCCCGCCGGCAGTGGCGGGGGCTGCTGCTGGTCGAGCTGACCCCGCTGGTCGGGGTGTCGGTGCTGACCGGAGCGCTGGTCGGCGCGGTGCTCCCCCTGGTGCTCAATCCGGTGCTCGGCCTGTCCGCGTTCACCGGCGGAGTGCCGGTCCGGGTGGCGTTCGAACCCGGGCTGGTCGTCGCGGTGGTCGCGCTCGGCGCGATCGCCCTTGGCTTCGCGGTCGCCGTCGAGGCCCTGAACAACCGCCGGTTGCGCCTCGGCGAGGTGCTCCGGCTCGGAGAGGAGAGCTGAGATGACCGTTACCGCCCAGAGTGCCCTGGTGCCCGATTTGGCTTCCCTGCAGCAGCGGGCCGCGCAACGCGCCGCCGAGCGGGCCGGCGGGCAGGACCGCCTGCGTGGCCACATCGTCTGCGACGGTCTGGTGCGCATCTTCAAGACCGAGGGGGTGGAGGTGGTCGCCCTACAGGGGCTCGACCTGGTCATCGACCGGGGTGAGCTGGTGGCGATCGTCGGCGCGTCCGGCTCGGGCAAGTCGACCCTGCTCAACATCCTCTCCGGCCTCGACACGCCGACCGCCGGCATCGCCCGGGTGGCCGACTACGACCTGCTCTCGCTCTCCGCGAAGCGTCGGTTGAGCTACCGACGGCAGTTGGTCGGGTTCGTCTGGCAGCAGACCGGCCGCAACCTGCTGCCGTACCTCACCGCGCAGGAGAACGTCGAACTGCCGATGCAGTTGGCGGGCAAGCGTTCGGCGCGGGCCCGCCGGGAACGGGCCCGGGAACTGCTCGACCTGGTCGGCGTGGGCTACGGCGCGCAGCGGCGGCCCGGTCAGCTCAGCGGCGGCGAGCAGCAGCGGGTGGCGGTGGCGGTGGCCGTGGCCAACGACCCCGAGGTGCTCTTCGCCGACGAGCCGACCGGTGAGCTGGACGAGGCCACCGGCGCGGAGGTCTTCGGGGCGCTGCGCACGATCAACGCCGAGCTGGGCGTGACCATCGTGGTCGTCACCCACGACCACGCCGTCGCCACCCAGGTCCGCCGGACCGTCGCGATCCGCGACGGTCGAACCGCTTCCGAGGTACGCCGGACCGCGCGCGTCGACGCGGACGGCAACACCGAACTGGTCAGCGAGGAGTACGCGGTGCTGGACCGCAACGGCCGGATGCAACTGCCGGCCGCGTTCGTCGACGCGCTGTCGCTGAAGGAGCGGGTCCGGCTCGATCTGGAGCCCGACCATGTGCAGGTACGGCCCGGTGACCGGGTCTCGGAGGAGCGGGAGGCACGGGCGTGAACTATCAGGACATGGCGGTCGCGGGAGCGGCCTCGACTGCTGGCGGGCCGGGTGTGCCGCCCGCCGAGGTGGTCCGGGTCAGCGGGGTGAGCCGCACCTTCGGCCGTGGTGAGCACGCCGTGCACGCGGTGCGGGACGTCTCGTTCACCGCCAACCGCGGCGAGCTGATCGCCATCCGCGGTCGCTCGGGTGCCGGCAAGACCACGTTGCTGAACCTCATCGGCGGGCTGGACCGGCCGGACAGCGGCCAGGTGGTGGTGGCCGGGCACGAGGTGACCTCGGCCGGGGAGGCCGAGTTGTTGCGGCTGCGCCGGGGCACGGTCGGGTTCGTCTTCCAGACCTTCGGGCTGGTGCCGATCCTCTCCGCCGCCGAGAACGTCGGCGTGCCGTTGCGGCTGGCGCAGGTGCCGGCCGCCGAGCGCGAAGAGCGCGTCGCGGTGCTGCTCGAACTGGTGGGCCTGGGTGGGCACGCCGCCCAGCGCCCGTACGAGCTCTCCGGCGGCCAGCAGCAGCGGGTCGCCCTCGCCCGTGCGCTCGCCAACGAACCGGACCTGCTCATCGCCGACGAGCCCACCGGTCAGCTCGACTCGGAGACGGGACGGTCCATCATGGACCTGCTTCGCGCGGTGGTGCACGCGCGAGGCATGACAGCCCTGGTCGCCACGCACGACCCGGCCCTGATCGACCTCGCCGACCGGGTCCTCGTCCTGCGCGACGGCCGGCTAGTCGACGGCTGACCAACGCCCGCCGCCCGCAACGGCCTGCTGAGCGGCGGTCTGAGCCGGCCGCCCGCCCCCCGCCGCCCGCCGCCCGCCCCCCGCCGCCCGGCCCCCGGGGGCGGGGGGCCGGGGGCCGCGGCGGGGGGGCGCGGCGGGGGGGCGCGC
>NZ_JBFAOC010000016.1:0-137009 GCF_040675055.1 Micromonospora sp. NPDC049662 | reverse complement strand
GGCTCGGATACAACACCGGTATCCGAGCCCATCTCCGCCTTGCCGGACCGCCGCCTGGGCTCCGCCTCGGCTCGACCGAGGACTTTGACACACGCCCTAGCCGGCTCATCGCGCGACGTCCTTCTGCTCGGTCAGACGCCCAGTTCGGTCGACCGTCGACCCTCGCGCATGCGGTCACCCTTGTCGTCGATGGACCAGCCCATCGAGGTGGAGCCCGCGCTGACCCGGGCCGTCTACGACCAGATCGCCGACCTGCTCAACCTGGAAGTCGATCTGCTGTTCTTCGACACGACCAGCACCTACTTCGAACTCGACGAGGCCGGCGAGCTGCTGTGGCGCGACGACAACAGCAGGGCCGTGGCCGAAGGCGACCCGGCGGCGGTCAAGCAGGCCGGGTTCCGCGCTCACGGCAAGAGCAAGGACTCCCGCGACGACCTGCCCCAGGTCGTGGTCGGCATGGCCGTCACCCGCACCGGCATCCCCGTGCGGGTGTGGTGCTGGCCGGGCAACACCAGCGACTCAGCGCTGATCCGCCAGGTCAAGACCGACATGCGGGAGTGGAGCCTCGCCCGCATCGTGTGGGTACGCTCGGTGAGGTTCAGCCTGGACGAGCGATCATGAGAGCGCCCAGGGCAGGGACGAGCGCTGCTTGGTCGAGTACGGGGCGACGAGCGGGGGGTAAACCGAGGCCGGAACACAAGCCCACCGTGCCGCAGGCCCCGCCAACCACAACCTGCGGTCGGGTTGACCACCGGGACGAACGGCGGGGTCGGGCCCGGGAGACATCCCGCGACGCGTTGCCAGCTATGTTCGGTCAGACCTCGGCACGGGCGGCATCTCCGGCAGGCCGAGTCTCGCCTGCGCATACTCGAACATCGCCCGCTGATGCTCAGCCGCAAGACGTGGCAGGTCCCGGACGGGTGTGTTGTGCAGGACTGCGGCGTCAAAGCCGAAGTGAACTCGGACCACCTTTCGGCCCTTGCTCAGGCGCTGTTTCGGGACCACATCCCAGGTGTAGAACGGGTAGGTCTCCAGATCGGGCACGCCGGATCCGGCCCACCATGCCCGCCAGGCGCGATCAGCGTCGATCGCCGCTTCCAGTTCGTAGGACACGGCGTCGAACTCATCACGTTCGGCTTTCACGTCGTACATGTGCCCGCACATGTACCAGTTCCACCACTTGCCGTCGTCGGCGACGCCGGCCTCGGCTCCGGGGCCGCCGCCAGCGAGCGGCGTGTCGAAGACCAGGTCCTCGTCCCACTCCAGACCCGTGGCGCGTCGGAACGCCGTCGGCACTACTTCCAACAGCTCCTCGGCATCTGCCACGTGCCAGCGCCCCGACATGGCGTCGGGATCGGCGCGGACCGCCTGCCACGAGCGCTGGCCGGCGGCGACGACGGCGAGTCTGGCGTACAGAAAGACGTCGTCGGACATGGGCAGCGCGGGCGTTGCGGCCGGCTCTGACACGTCCCAGACCGCTTGCGACTGGTGGCGCGCGCTGGTGAGTGCGCGCACTGCCTCGACGAGATCGTCGGCGAACTGCCGCACGTCTGCCTCTCCGGCCGAACCAAGGGACTCGACGAGACGCCCGCACCCCTCCGGGCTCGCCGCGTCGTCGAGCAGGTCGATGTACGACCAAAACTTCTCAGAGATCAACGGAGCTCCTTCTGCTGCGGACGCACTGAAGCCTAGTCGGCGCCAAGCCGTGCCGCTCCTGCCGTCGGCGTACGGCAAGAGCGGCACGGCGCTGAGTGTTAGCTGGTCATCGCGGTCCAAGCCGCAGCGGTCGCCAACTGGGCGTGCGCACTCATCGGCAGCTGTTGTACTGGCCCGGTGGGCAGTGTCCGTGTCGCCAGTAATACGCCTCGATGTATCCGGCTTCCAGGGTCCGGGCTGTGAACCAGCCGCGGACGCGGTTCTTCACCTGGTATCGGCACCTCGCCCTCATGCTGGTCTGGCAGCTGCCGATCTGGCCGGATGGCCGTGACATACCAACCCGCGAGATCCCGTACTTCCAGGTACGCCAACTGCCGCGCTTGAAGTAGGAGATTTGGTAGACGATGTACTTCGTCAGGCGGAACCGCTTGACGCTCGGAGCCTTGATGTGGGGCCACGGAATGCTCCGGATGGCAGGAGCGACGCCACAGCCCTTGATGACGCAACGAGCGACGGCGTAGACGATTGCGATGATCAATATGTAGACGATGATCTCCGACGCCGCAGCGGCAATGGCAGCGACAGCACACGGAGGACATTTGCCAGACAGGTCGGTCTCGTTGGCCGGGTCTGCGCAGACGTAGTCGTACGGGTTGCAGCTGCCGCCCTGGACCGGGTCTGTTTGCAGAAATCTGCCGAGTGAGGGGCTGTAGAGGCGGATACCCATGAGGATCACGCCGCCGAGTGCCTCGGCGGAGCGTTGCTTGCCGCCCAGCCATCCGTAACGCTGGTCGGCTTGACCGGCGAGTGGGGCGCCGAACTCCTCATAGTCAAAGAGCTCCGGCTCGGCCAGCGCGGTGTCGATCGTCACCGAGAGGTCTCCGTGCAGGTTGGTCAGCGCGAGTCGAACATCTCCCGTACCGGAGGTGACGGCAGCCAGGTCGCCGTCCGGTCCCGCGACGTTGCGGACCACAGCTCCGCTCGCGGCGTCCTCAGTGATCCACCGGGGTTCGTCCGAGTCGTTGGCGTAGTGATTGACCTTGGTCGAAGACGTGGTCCAGGTCCCGTCCACCTGCGTCTCCGCGGTGAACTCGCGGAACCGTTGCATCGGGTCCAGGGTCCAGGTCTGACGAGCGTCACCGACCTGCTGCTTCTGCACGAGGTCAGTGACGTAGTAGGTGTTGGCGACGCCATCCGCGGTCGCGGTCGTACGGCCGAAGGCGTCGTAGACATAGCCCGCGTCGGTCAGCCGGTCAGCGGTGTCGTAGTCGTGTGTGATCTGCTCGGTTGGCGTGCTCTCATCGCACGTTCCATCGGTCGTCGGGGCGAACCGGGCGTTGCTTTTCCGGTTGGCCCGGTTGTCGTAGGCGTAAGTCCGGGTGACGCAGCCGTCGGTCATCTGACTGTCGTGCTGGACCCGGTTCAGCCGGCCCAGGCGGTCGTAGCGGTAGCTCTTGTTGCCGCCGGTGTAGTTGTGGAAGGACCACTGCCCGGAGCTGTTCTCGACCACAGATTCCGCGTAGATGACCGTGCCGTCGGAGTCTCGGGTGTAGGTGCGCTCGGTCGCTTCGAGGTTGGCGTTCTGCCGGTCGGTGCGGGTGATCCCGCCCGGGTACTTCATCTGGGTGAGATGCCCGTCCGGAGAGTACGCGGCGGAGAAGGTTCCCGCGATGCTGTCGGTGATGCTGGTGGCCATGCCGCGCGGTTCCGCCGCGCGGTCGTAGGTGTAGATGGTGGAGCCGGTCGGGTCGGCGATCTTCAGCAGCTTGCCGATCCGGTCGAACTCGGTGGTGGTGACACCGCCGTCGGCGTCGGTGTAGCTCACCGGGCGGCCGAGGGCGTCGTAGTCCCGGACGATGGATGAGGTGCCCATCGTGCTGGTGGTGATCATTCCGGTGGTCGGGCTGTAGCCGGTGGTGACCGTGTCGACGGCGACGCCCTGCGACGCCGTCACCGTCTTGCCGATGGAACGACCGGCCGTGTCGTAGCCGGTGACAATGGTGCGGCTCTCGGTGCCGACCGTCTCGGTGTACGTGGCAGGGCCGCCGAAGGTGTCATACGAGGCAACGCGGCGGTCAGGCAGGGCGGACGTCATCCGGACCGGATCGTGGCCCGTGACCGCGCCGACCGCTCTGACGAGACACTCGTTGCCCGCCCACTCCGGCCGGTTGCCGCATGCGCTGTCCTGACTGTTGACACTGGCGGTGTAGTAGATGGTCTCCTCGGCCCGCGCGTCGGTGCCTGTGGAGTCGACGCCGATGGTCTTGACCACCCGTCCGGCGGTGTCGTAGACGGTGGTGGTGGTCAGGTTCACCCCGCCGGTGACGGCGTCGTTGATCCGCGTGGTGGGCTTGTGCAGCGTCCAGCCGGAAGCACCGCCGGCCACACTGTCGTAGCCGTTGCGGGCGATCTGGATGTCCGCGTCGGCATAGCCGACGATTTGGACACCCTTCTTCTCGGTGGTGGCGAGGTGGTAGTTCGCCCCGTCGGGTTTGTTCTCGTCGTAGGTGGTCGTCACGTGGTGCCGACCGATGACCGTGGCGCCGGCAGGGATCGCCGCCAGCGGTCCGGTCCCATCCGGATCGGGCGCACCGTCCTTCAGCACCACGGTTGAGGTCGGCCCAAGGGTGTCGGTCAGATCCATTCCGTCGGTGCTGTAGGTCCGCACAGTCGAGAGGGCGAGGGCCCGGCTCGCCGTGTCCGAGGCTGCGAGACCGAGCTCGTCCAGGTAGGTGGCGGCACCGGGAAAGGTGCCCAGTGCCAACTCCCGGTTGGCGGCCTCCAGCGTTCGGACCGGGTTACCGAACCGGTCGTACTCCTGGGTGTCGATGTGGTTGCCAGGGGTGGCGGTGTTGGTCTCCTTGCCGCCAGTTCCGAGGTAGTGCACGAGAGCGTAGGGATAGCCATTGGTGCCGGGCGAGGCCGGCGTGGCGCTGTTGCGGGTCGGGTTGTCCTCGGGACCGAAGATGGCGGTCGCGTCGGTCGGCAGGTCGACCTGCCCCCAGGTGGCGATCGCCGCCGCGTTCATGTCGTGTGGGCCGCCGGTGCTCTTGGTCAGCGGAACGTTGTACACGACATTCGCAGCGGTCTCACCGTCAACGATGGTCTTCGACCCTTGCTGTAGGCCCGCTCTGCGTATCCGCAGCAGCCTTCCGGCGTTCTCGTCGCCGGCCAGGTCGGTGACCTGATCAGCGGTGAGGGCCTTTCCGTAGACACGGACGTCGTCGATCTCGCCGTCCCAGATGTTGCTGGCGGCACCAGCCCATTTGGCTCGGCCGATCGCGTAATTGCCGGTGGCGTTCCAGCCGCCGGTCGCCGCGGTAGTGCTCTGCGGCACGCCGTCGACGTAGAGCTTCATCGTGCCGCTGGCCGTGTCGTACACGCCGGCCAAATGGGTCCACCTACCGGCAACCGGCGCGGTGTTGGAAGTTGCCCGGACCGGGGTGGCGCTCGTGCTGTCCGAGGTCACCCGCGAGAAGGCCCACCGGTCGTCGGCGGCGACGTAGTTGAGGAACAAGCCACTGGTACTCGTGCCGTCCTTGGACACGGCTGTCCGGTTTACGGACTTGTCCTTGATCCGGACCCAGGCCGCGACGGTGTAGGACGACGTGTTCGACAGGGCGGCGCCGGCGACGCTGATCTGCTGCCCGGTACCGCCGGTGAAGGTCGCCGCCCGGTCAGCCGGATTGTCCGGGGCGTTGCCCGGGCCCCAGCCGACCCCGCTGGCCATTGTCCCGTTACGTCCGCTGCCAGACGAGTCGGGAACTGTGGTGCCGGAGGCCGTGTCGAGGTCCCACCGCAGGGCGGCCGAGTCGACATCCGGGTTGCCGTAGTCGAAACTCCACGGCAGTTGGCCGGGCGGGGTGAGCTTGGTGACTCGGCCGCCGGTGTACCCGTAGCTGGTCTTGAGGGCCGGGCTGACCCGCGGGTCCCACACCTCCCGGAGCTGGCCCTGGTTGTCGTAGGCGTACCGGGCCACGGTCGTGGCCGTGGTCGCGGAGGTCGCTGGATTCCACGCCCAGAGCTTCACCGCGGATACCCGGTCGGTGTAGTCGCCGAAAACCGTCTCACTCAGGCCGGACGTGGGGGCGGTGGCGTACTCGTATTCGAGGACCTCACAGCCGCGGGCGGGCGTCGCCGCGACACAGTTGTTCGCGTCGTCCACGCCGGGCTCGACGGGGTTGATGACCTTCTTGAGCAACAGCCGTTTACCGCTGGTGTCGTAGATGAGCCGCGTGGTGGTGCCGGCGTCGCCGTTCCAACTCGACGTAGCTGCCCACACCCCGCCCTGGGAGGTGAACTCGGTGATGCCGCCGTCGGGGTCCAGAAGCCGGTAGGCGGTACTGCTGACCTTCTTCAGGGTCAACACCTCGGCACCTGGTTCCGGGGTGAAACTCACTCCGTCGGAGTTCTTCGCAAAGGTGAGCCAGCTGCCGTCGGCCGTGGTCACCTCCACTAGTGAGGGCTCGGGAAAATCGAGGGTGGTGTAGGCGACGTCGGAGACACCGCCGGTCGCGCCACCGGTCCACGAAGGGCCGAACGGGGCGACAATCTCGGTGGAGGAAAGGTTGTCCCAGTAGACCTTTCGTCCCGAGCCGCCCTGCATGCCGTTGTAGAGGCGGAAGAACGCCTCGGTCGCGCCGGCTGGCACGGTCATGTCGACGGACAGTTCCTGCCAGCCGTCGGTGTATCCGGCCATGGCCGATGTGACCTCGGTGTACGTGCTGCCGACCTTGTAGAAGCCAACGATCCGAAGGCCGCGCTGGGAGTACGCGGGCAGCAGACCGGTGGAGCCGGGCACGTAGATCCACCCCGTCATCCGGTAGGTCCGCCCGGCGGTCATTCCCAGTCGCAGCGCTCCGCCGTCGCCCCCGACTGCGACATAGGTGTCGTTGCTCGTAGTGGTAACCGGAGTGATCTCCAGCGAGTCCAGCGGCGTCGCCTCACCCTGCCCGCGCGCGGTGGAGCGGATCGCGGAGGAGGTCGACGGGACGGTGAAGCCGGACAGGTCGGTCGAGATTTGCTGCTGGTTTCCGTCCAGCACCTCGACCATCCGTTGGTAGCCGTCGGCCGGGGTCCGTGACGTCGAAGAGCGGGAGACCGAGAGACCCAACTGGTCGACGTCGGTGGAAGACAGCGAGTAGTCGCCGGTGAGAAGGTTCGCCGATCCGGGACCGACGTCGTCGCGTGCGCCCCCGTTCCCGCTGGAATCGACACTCACCCGCACCCAGGGCACCGTGAAGGCGGGGGTGGTGCCGGTGGCGGTATAGAGCTGTGCGCGCACCTCGACCACGCCGCCGATCAGACCGAGGGTGTCGGTGGCGTTCCAGATCGCGTACCCGCCCAGCGCAGACAGTGTCGCCGGGCTTGCGGCGGTGGCGGTGATGGGCGCCCCGGTGGCGGAGGTCAGGTTCACCGACGGCACAGGCAGGGTCGCGGCGCCGGGGCCACGGCGGTACTCGTAGTAGGCCCGGGTGTAGCCGGTGACGGGCGTTGTGATCTGGAGCTTGGTGCGTTTGACGATGATGGCGCCGGGCAGCGGCTGGGCCAGCGCGGCGTTGCCGGCATCGAAGACGTACAGGTTGGGGCTGGACAGGTTGCCGGCCGAGTCCTTGGCCTGCACGGTCAGGGTGCGGTGGCCGTCGCGAGGGCTGAAGGTGACCGTCTTGGTACCGGCGGCGGCGACGGTCGTCGCGGTGCTGTCGTAGTCGAACCTGTAGACAAAAGCGGCGAGGTCCGTGGTGCCTGACGCCGGGGCGAAGGTGAACGTGTCGGACTGACCTGCCCCACCGTGCGGCTGTCCATCGTTGAGGTAGAGCGCTGCAGAGACGAACGGTACGCCCGGCTTTGTGGTGTCTGCCGTAAGCGAAGTCCAGGCCGACCAAGCACCGTAGGCGTACGGGTCCTTGGCCCGGACCTGCCACTCGTACTGTGTGGTGTTGGCCAGATCGACCGGCACCTGCCAGGAGGCGGTGGAGCCGTTGGTCCAGGCCGTGGTGCCGGAGAGCAGCCCGGAGGAGGAGACGGTGGCCAGGGTGGTCTTGTTGCGGATCACGAACTCGGCCTGGAGGCTCTGCCCCGCGTTGGCGTCGGCCAGCTTGGCCGACAGGGTGGGGCGCAACGAGGACGTCCTGGCGCCGGAGCCGCAGGCGGTGTAGCAGGGCGCGACTGCGAGGGAAGACGGCGTCGACGGCGCACTGTTGTAGGTGATTGAGACCAGCGGCGGGTGGGTGCCCTCCGCGGAGTCGAACCGCTTCCAGCCGGCGGTCGTGGTCTCGGACGTGGCCCGCAGCAACACGCTCGCGCTACTCGCATTGGTATCCGCGGCATATTGCAGGGCCCCACCGACCTCGATGTAGACGTACCCGGCACCGCAAGATGAACTGTAACCGCGGGTCTCGGTGGAGGTACCGACCTTGGCACGCGCGACCGGCTGGCCCGTCCAGCGCACCGTTGAGTCGACGTAGTCGGTACGCCAGGCCTCCCAGCCGGCAGCGGTACACGACCAGGAGTGGTAGTTCCACAGCCGCAACTTCGCCGACGTGACTCGGCTACCGGCGAAGCCGGTGGTGTTGAATCGCAGATACGACCGGGCCGTCCGGGACCCGCCGTCGTTGGAGTAGCCGAGCTTCAGGTCTGCCGAGCCGGACTGGTCACTGACGTAGTCGTTCTGAACGAACGCGTCGAACGACGGCGACAGCGACGTGGGCGGATCGATGGTCACTGGGAAGGCCAGGTCTTTCCGAGCAAGGAAGTCCGCGTCGGGGGTCAGCTCCAGCACGGCTTGCCCACCTCGGGCGACCGTCCGTAGGCCGACGGGAGCGGTATTGACGTGGTCGCCGGACTGCGGCGACACCTCGCTGTCCCACATCAACGGCGTCTGTGCCTGGCCCACCTGGCGCCCCTTGCCGTTTTTCAGCACCAATCCGCCCATGCCGTCCCCGACCGCCCTCAGCTTGCCCGTCCGCAGCGGCAACGTCAGCTTCCGCACCTGCGTCAGGCCGGTCCGATCCTTGACGACGAAGTGCTGCTCGTAGCCGGTCGCATGCGCCCGGAAGACCAGGTCCACCCCGGGCCGCACATCCGGGTACGTGATCGTCCGGTCCACAAGCACGGGCTCCGGCAGCGGCCCCGACCACGCCAGACCCGTCCGGTCCGCGCCGACGCCAACAGACACGACCTCGTGCTCCCCGGGGGAGGAGGTGGCGCCGGCGAATGAGAGAGCACGCGGATGCACCTTCGGCGCCACCGACCCATCAGCACGCCGATCGAGGGTAAGGTCAACTGGGAACCATTTCTCGCCCTGTCGCACCCGCACCGGAGCGAGAGACTGCTCCTCGGTCAGCGTGCCGTCCGGGTTCGCGAACAGCTGCGTGGACTCGGTACGCCGATTGGCCACCTCCACCCGGGACCCACACAGCCGGGCCGCGACCGCGGCGGACACCTCGTCGACGCGGTCCTCAGAGCACTTCGGGTTCGCTGCGGGCTTGGGCGCCGCGACCGCAGCGGCGGCTCGCAGCGGCTGAGCGGGTACATCTGACATGGTGGTGATGAGAACCACCGCCATCAGAATCGCCAGCCGTCGTGCCCAGCCGACAAACCCGACACCCGTCAGAGAAATGAATACGCGTGATCGCCACCGATGCGTCGGCACGGCGTCCTCCCCCATGTGAAGCCTCCCTGCGAGGCGGACGGAGCGTACAGTCGCGCCTGCGGTGAGTGCTAGACATTGACAGAGGCGAGATCAACAACTAGCGGGCGAGCCGCTGCCGCTCCAATTGCACGAATGATGCGAGCCGGTATTGCCGGATTTGCGCCACGATCCTCCGTCACGCGCAGGCCAAGGAACTGGGGCAGGGACGCCAGCCACCGTCGTGCATGGATTCGGCGTATCCGGCTGCGAACACCAAGGCTCATGCGGGTTGGCTTTCTCACAACCAAGCCTCCGGCTGGAGCGACGATGCCGGCCTAGGGACCTGACCCCTTAGAGGGCGAGATGCGTTGATTTCACCCATATCGATTCGCCGCCGGACGATCCTTGGACTCGGCTTCGCTACCGCGATCAGCCTTGCCGGCTGCCGGGAGGAGCCGCCCGCCGCGCGGGGCGACTCTCGGGAGCGCGCCCTCACCCAGCCTTGCCTCAACGCATGACACAAACGGCCTATGCTTGATCTGGTATCAGCGCCATTCGGCAATCCGTGCGGGAGACCACATGAGCCGTGACTTCCTGACCACCGCTACCTGGTGCAAGAGCAGCCGCAGCCTGAACGAAAATGCCCAGTGCGTCGAAGTCGCTCTGGATAGGCACGCCGTCGGCATCCGTGACTCCAAAGACCCGTCCGGCCCCTCCCTGGTCGCGACCGCCGCGGCGTGGACGGCACTCCTCGGCGGGGTCAAGGACGCGAAACTGCGGCCCTGATTCGTCCTACACGACTCATACCAAGGTCATTGGTCGTCGTGTCTTGCCCGGGAGATCGGGGACGCGGCGGCTGGTGAACCGCTGGCGCGCGGTGACGGTGGACCGAGATGGTACGCGTCGTTCGCCACGAGGTTCCCGAACGCTCCCGCCCATGCCCAGCACCGTGCGCGGGTGCCGCAGATCGGGCATCGCCCGTGCCGCTGTTCATGCTCGGCCAGAATCCGCCACCAGCGGTCCGGTAGTTCGGCGGCGGGTGCACTCACCGGGCTCCACTCAGGTTCGCGCGAATCGCCGCGACCGAGACCTCTGCTTCGAAGCACCATCCGCCGGCACAATCCGGCACGGGGCCAGAGCACGTGTGCCCTCGCATCCGCACCATGCCGCCGACCGCCTGTTGGCCCACGACCACCGCCCACACCAGCTCGTCGCGGTTGGTGGGATTGGGGGTGATCTCCCATGCCAGCAGGTGAAGCAGGGTGCCCGCAGGTACATGAAGGCTGTCGGTCATGCTCGGCTCCGGGGGCAGGAGTGACATCACCCAAGACGGCAGAGAGTTTCCGGTGGAAACCCGCTGTGTCAGGTGGGCTGACACGTCGAGCATGGCCGATATGCTGCCCATACGGCAGGCGTGCGTCGTGTGCACACGCTCCTGCACACGCTAGGAGCCGACCATGGACGCTTTCGGGAGGCTGCTCCGGCAGCATCGGGAGAGCGCCGGACTGTCCCTGCGACAGCTCGGCGCCATCATCCATTTCCAGTACAGCCACATCGCCCAGGTGGAGCGCGGTGACCGCCGCCCAACCGAGGCCCTGGCCACGGCCTGCGACCGGGCCCTAGACGCCGACGGGGCGCTCGTCGAGGCGTACCGGAGTGAGCGGGTCGGTGCCTCCGACCTGCACCGACGCACCATGTTGCGGGCCATGACGGCGTTGGCCGCCGCCCCCGCCGTCGCGCCCCTGGCGGGGTTGGAGGCTCTTCGCCACGGCCTTGGCGACGCGGCGACTCCCGATCATGACGAGTGGGAGCAGATCGCGGTCGACTACGGTCACGGCTACTACCGGCAACCCCGTCCCGCGTTGATGGCCCAGCTGACGGCCGATCTGACGGTGCTGCAGCACCAGATCGCCGCTGACCCCGGTGCGCGTCGTCCTGGTCTCCTGCAGGCTGCCGCACGCCTGTCCGTCGTCGTCGCGTTGAGCCTTGTCGCCTCGGGCCAGATCGTGATGGGTCGGCGTTGGTGGCAGACGGCCCGTCGGGTCGCCGACCAATCCGGGGACAGCGAAACCCGGGTGTTGGTGCGGGCGTGGGACGTGGTGAACGGTTGCTACGACGGACGTCCACCATCGGCGGTCGTCGCCCTGTCCGACGACGTGCTGCCGCTGCTGCGCCGACAAGCCACGTCGGCGGTGTGCGGATTACTCGCCGGCCGGGCCCAGGCACTCTCGTTGGCCGGACGGCATGCGGAGGCGGTGACAGCGGTGCGACAACTCGTCGACGTCGCTCAGCGATTGCCAGCCGCAGTCGTGAGCGATGTGGAGTCGCTGTGGGGATGGCCGGAGCATCGGATCCACCACACCGAATCGTGGGTCTACACGCATGCGGACCGGCTGGGCGACGCTGAAGCCGCGCAGCGGCAGGCCCGCCACCTGTATCCGGCATCGCAGGCGCGGCTACGTGCGCAGGTGCAACTGCATGAGGCTGCCCGGCTGATTCGGGGCGGGTACATCCCCGACGGGTTGCGGCACGCGGCAGACACCCTTGACGCGCTCCCGGTCGACCTGCACAACAACTCGCTTCGCTCGGTGGCCGCTCAGGTCGCGGATGCGGTACCCACAGTGGAACGGTCCCGAACCGCGTTCATTGATCTCGCCGACCGGATCCGGGCCTAGGCTCTGCTGCCATGCCCGTCACGTACACCATGCATGACAGCGAATCGGCCGCGGCCGTACTCCCGGCGCTCGTGGGTCTGTACGCGGTCGTCTACGCGGAGCCGCCGTACGTCGAGGGACCGGATCAGGTGGCCGCGTTCGCCGCCGCCCTGCCTGCTGAGACGAGGCGCCCTGGGTTCACCCTCGTGGTGGCGGACGACGCGGGGGAACTGGTCGGTGCGGCGTACGGTTCGACGATGGCTGCCGGGCGTTGGTGGACGCGTGCCACCGCCGAGCCGCCCGCCGATCTCCGCGCCGTCGACAAGTTCGCGGTCATGGAATGGATCGTGCGTCCCGGCCGGCGGGGTGAGGGCGTCGGCGCGCAGCTTATGTACCGGCTCCTCGACGGGCGGGCCGAGCGGTGGGCGACTCTCGCGTCCAACCCGGCCGCGCCGGCCCGCGACATCTACCAGCGCGCGGGTTGGCGGCAGGTCGGCGGGTCGGCGATGCCCGACGGCACACCCACGCACCTGCTGGTCCTGCCGCTACCCGCTCCGCCCGTCGGCGCGCCCTAACCGTGGCAATGTTGGACAGTTTTCGTTAGTAGCTAACGGAAACTGTCCAAGATCTCGTTGGGGGTCAGTGGCCGCCGGACTGCCCCTCGGGTGAGCGGCGGGGCGTGGGGATCGAGCGGACGGCGTACTCCTGCACGGCCGCCGCGTGGTCGGCCTCCTCCAGGATCCAGTCCGCGCTGCCGGGCGCGTGCCGGCGGGTCAGGACCCCCTGCACGGTGTCCACCATCGTGGCGACGCCGGCCCGGGGCCGGCTGCGCCAGAGCTGCTCACCCTCGGCGGTGATGCGGAACCACCCGTCGGCGACGGTGACCAGGCCCGCGCCGACCAGCCGCTGGACCGCGGCCTCCACCTCGTGTCGTTCGGGAATCGCGTGGTTGAGATGGTCGGCGGTGGACAGCACGTCGGTCAGACGTACGCCCTCCGGCCGGCGGCTGGTCGCGGAACGGCGGTGCCGTCCGGCGCCGCTCGCGATGACCAACGACACGAAGATCCATGCGTCGCTCCAGCGCCAACCGTTCTCCCCCATGCAGTGATGATGACGGCGAGCGACGCGGAAGGGAACACCCACCCTCCAACGAGCCCACTTCCACCAGCGCGGCGTGCCGGTCCGTGAACGGTCGGTGAACGTTCAGGCGGCCGGGGCACGCGACGGGTCACCGGCGGTGACCGCCGACTCGTCCTCAGCGTCGGCCTTGGCCGGGGGCACCGCGACGAGCGGGATGAAGAACTGCGCCAGCGGACCGATGGCCAGCGCGTACGCGACGGTACCCACGCCGACCGTGCCGCCGAGCAGCCAGCCCAGCGCGAGCACGGTGACCTCGATGACGGTACGCACCAGTCGCACCGAGAAGCGGGGCCGACGGGCGACGAAGCCGGTCATCAGCCCGTCGCGTGGGCCCGGACCCAGGCGGGCGCCGAGATAGAGCGCGGTGGCGGCGCCGTTGGCGACGATCCCGGTGATCAACAGGGCGATGCGGACGCCGAGGGGACCACCGGCGGGCAGCAGGGCCAGAGTGGCGTCCACCACGAGGCCGACCACCACCACGTTGCTGACGGTGCCGAGGCCGGGCCGCTGTCGCAGCGGAATCCAGAGCAGCAGCACCAGGGCGCCGACACCGATGGTGACCGTGCCGAAGGAGAGCCCGGTCAGCTCGGACAGCCCCTGGTGGAAGACGTCCCAGGGGTCCAGGCCCAGCTGGGAGCGGACCATCAGGGCCATGCTGACCCCGTAGAGGACGAGCCCGGCGTAGAGCTGGCTGAGCCGTCGTACCGGCCGCTCCCGCAGATTGCCAATCAGTGCCATGCATGCCACCCTAGGTGCCAATCCTCCCGGAGGAAGAGGCCAATATCCGAGGAGTGGTCATGACTGGTCAGGTGCGAGGGGTCCAATTAGCGCGCCTGCTGGGGCAGTGGCACGCCCTGCCGGGCCGTCGCCGCAGCCCCGACTACGCGGCGCTCGCCGGTGCGGTACGCGGGCTGCTCGCCGACGCCCGGCTTCCCCTGGGCGTGCGGCTGCCGGCGGAACGTGAGCTGGCCGAGGCGCTGCGGATCAGCCGTACCACGGTCACCGCCGCGTACCGGGAGCTGCGTGAGACCGGCCACCTGGCCAGCCGGCGGGGCGCCGGCAGTTGGACGATGCTGCCGGGCAACCACCGGGTCGCCAGCACCGGCCTGTGGACCCCACTGGACGACCGGGACATGATCGACCTCGGCGTCGCCGCGTTGGCGGCCCCGCCGCAACTGCTCGGGGCTGCCCGGGCCGCCGTCGAGGACCTGCCCCGCTACCTGGGCGGCGCCGGCTACCACCCGACCGGCATCGGTGAGCTGCGCGAGGCGGTGGCCGCCGGTTACACCGCGCGCGGGCTACCCACCTCGGCCGACCAGATCATGGTCACCAGCGGCACCCAGCACGCCCTGGACCTGGTGCTGCGCCTCGCCCTGGCCCCCGGCGGGAACGTGCTGGTCGAGTCACCGACCTACCCCAACGCGCTCGCCGCGCTGGCCGGCCGGCGGGCCCGGATCGCCACGCACGGTCTGTCCGCCGACGCCGGCGGCTGGGAGCCCGACCTGTTGCTGGGCAGCCTGCGGCAGACCCGCCCCAAGTTGGCGTACCTGATCCCGGAGTTCCAGAACCCGACCGGCCACCTGATGCCCGCCGCGTTGCGCGAGCGGGTGGTCGCCGCCGCCCACGCCGTGGGCACCGATCTCATCGTCGACGAGTCCTTCGTGGACCTCCCGCTGGACGGCGTCGAGCTGCCCCCGCCCACGGCCACGTTCGACCGGCACTCCCGGGTGGTCAGCATCGGAGGGATGAGTAAGCCCTACTGGGGTGGTCTGCGGATCGGCTGGGTCCGCGCCTCCGCGCCGCAGGTGCAGCGGCTGGCGGCGGTCCGGGTCGGCGTCGACATGTCCAGCCCGGTGCTCGACCAGTTGGTCGCGGTGCGCCTGCTCGCCGACGCGGCGGCCATCGTCGCCGACCGTCGGGCGCAGCTCGCCGCCCAGCGCGACGCGTTGCTCGGCGCGCTGGCGCACCGACTACCGGACTGGCGGGTGACCGTGCCGCGCGGCGGCGTGACCCTCTGGGCCGAGCTGGACGGCCCGGTCTCCAGCGCGCTCGCGCGGGCCGCCGAGGAGGTCGGCGTACGGCTCGCGCCCGGGCCGAGGTTCGGTCTGGACGGCACCCTGGAACGCTTCCTGCGGTTGCCGTTCACCCTGCCGGCCGCCGAGCTGGTGGAGGCCGTGGAGCGGATCGCCACGGTCCGCTACGACCTGGACCGCAGCGGCCGGCAGCGGTGGCCGGAGCCGTCGGTCATCGCCTGAGCGGACCGAGGACGCCGGTGGCCCCACACCCGGGCGGGTGCGGGGCCACGACGACACGTTCCTAGAGCTCGGCGAGGGAGCCGGCGTACATCTTGTCGATCTCGGCGGCGAAGTTGCTCTCCACGCCCCGTCGCTTGATCTTCAACGACGGGGTGACCTCGCCGTCCTCGATGGTCAGGTCACGCGGCAGGATCGCCACCTTCTTGATCGTCTCCCAGCGGTTCAGCTTGGCGTTGAGCTGGGCGACGTACTCCTCGACCATCGCCTGCGCCTCCGGCGAGGCGACGATCTCGGTGTAGTCGCGGCCCTCCAGCGGGCCGCCGGCCACCCAGCCGCGGATGGCGTCCGCGTCGAGCGTGACGAGCATCGTGCAGAAGTTGCGGGCCTGCCCGATCACGACCGCCTGCGAGGTGTACGGGCAGATGGCCTTGAACATGCCCTCGATGTGCGACGGCGCGATGTACTTGCCGCCCGAGGTCTTGACCAGGTCCTTCTTGCGGTCGGTGATCCGCAGGTAGCCCTGCTCGTCGAGCGTGCCGATGTCGCCGGTGCGGAAGAAGCCGTCCTCGGTGAACGCGGCGGCGGTCTCCTCGGGCAGGTTGTGGTAGCCGCGCATCACCGGGCGACCCCGCACGAGGATCTCGCCGTCGGTGTCGACCCGGCACTCCAGGTCGCCCATCGCCCTCCCGACCGTGCCGATGCGCAGCCCGTCCGGTGGGTTGACGAAGTTGCCGGCGCTGGTCTCGGTGAGGCCGTAGCCCTCCGAGATCGGCAGGTTGGCCGCGGCGAAGAAGGTGGCGATCTCCGGGCTGAGCGGCGCGGCGCCGGAGACCAGCACCCGCATCCGGCCGCCCAGGCGGGCCTGGAGCTTGCTGAACACCAGCTTCTCGGCCAGCCCGTAGCGCAGCTTGAGCCCGGCCGGCACCGGCTTGCCGGCCTGCTCCAGCGCGACCTTCTCCTTACCGACCTGGACACCCCAGGCGAAGATCTTCGCCTTCGCGCCGCCGGCGCCCTGCGCGGTGGTGACCGCCCGGTTGTAGACCTTCTCGAAGACGCGGGGGGCGCCACACATCAGCGTCGGGCGGATCACCGCGAGCAGGTCGACCAGCTTCTCCACCCGCCCGTCCACGTACGTCGGCAGGCCGACGTGGATCGCGCCGCAGAGCAGCGTCTTGCCGAACGAGTGCGCCAGCGGCAGCCACAGGTACTGCAGGTCGTCGTCGCGCAGCAGCCCGCCGTCGGCCTGCGCCACCGCCTCCCAGCACCACCCACCGTGCAACAGTTCGACACCCTTGGGCTGGCCGGTGGTGCCGGAGGTGTAGATCAGCGTGGCCAGGTGGTCGGGGCCGATGCCGGCCACGAGCATGTCGATCAGATCGGGTTCGGCGGCCAGCGCCCGGCTGCCCCGCTCTTCCAGCTCGGTGAGGGTGAGCTGGGGGATCGCGGCGTTCGGGTCGGGGGCGCCGTCGAAGAGCACCACGTGGGTCAGCGCCGGCAGCTCCGCTCCGGCAATCTTGGCCGCCTGCGCCGGGTTCTCCGCGAAGAGGACCCGCGAGCCGGAGTCGGCGATGATGTACGTCGCGTCCGCCGGCTCGGTGGTCGGGTAGACGGTGGTGGTCGCCCCGCCGGCGCACATGATGCCCAGGTCGGCGACCACCCAGTCCAGTCGCGTGTTGGCGAGGATCGCGACCGGGTTCTCCTGGCCGACGCCGAGCGCGTGCAGGCCGGCGGCGACGGCCTTGGCGCGCTGGCCGACCTGCGCCCAGGTCAACCAGTTGGGCCCCGAGTCGTCAGGGGTCGGGGACGCGAACGCGTGCCGGTCGGGGGTGGCCGCCACGCGCTTGAGGAACATGTCCGGGATGGAACGGTACGGTACATCGAGAGCCATCGCTGTAGCCGCCTTCGGGGGTGGCGACGTGACGGTCGTCACGTCATAGTGGTTACCGAAGAGTATTGCCTGATACCGGGCATCGGCTAGTGCCGGTGATCGTCCGGCGACCCTGCCGCGCCGACCGGCGCCCTGAATCAGGCGTAGCGGGCAGCCACGACCGACCAGTCGTAGGTGGCCCGGACCCAGTTGCGCCGCGTGGCCAGCGGCGAGCGCAACGCCGCGACACCGCTCGCCAGCAGGCCCTCCTCCGCCGCCTGGTACGCCGCCAACCCCCGGTTGAAGCGTTCCGCGGCGGCCCGTAACGCGCCCGCCTCGTCGAGGCCGCTCTCCTGGGCGATGACCGTCACCAGGTTGTGCGCGTCCGGGCCGGACCGGCTCTCCTTGCCGTACGAGAAGAGGTCGTTGCACCAGCACACCAGGTCCACCGCCAGCAGGTCCAGGGCGGTCAGCGCCGGATCGGCCCGCCGCGCCGGCCCGGGTGGCTGCTCCGACGCGAGGTCGGTCAGGGTGAGACAGGGGTGTACGCCGCCGATGTGCCGACGCAGTTGGACGTACTCCGTGACCCCCGGTACCCGGCGGCGCTCCCGGTTGCTGGCCTCCCAGAGCAGCGCCAGCAGGTACTGGCGGACCTGGCTGACGAACCGCAGCAGCATCGGCGCCCGGCCCTCGGCCCGGGTCCGGCGGCACAGGTCGTGCAGCGCGGCGCCCAGCGGGCCGGCCTCCGGCGGTGGTACGGCGCGCGGGTCGCCGGCCCGGTCCAACACGTTGAGCAGGGCGGCGATGACCGGCGCCAGCCGGCTCGGATCGGCCCCGAGGCCGTCCTCGTCGCAGGCGTCGTCCATGACGAACAGCCAGGAGATCAGGTCGGTGAGGAGTCGCAGCCCCCGTGCCGGCCCGTCCGGGCAGGCTCGGCCCGCCAGGCCGGCGGCGTCCGCCCGTTGCAGTCGATGAATTTGACCGGAGTTGACCAGGCCGAAAGCGCGCGCCCAATCGACGCTCTCGTTGGCTACCAGATCTGTGGACTTGTGGCGCCCCGCCGTGAAGGAGGGTTCCCGTAGCGCCGAGATTGCGAAACTTCGCATCGTGTGCCCCCACATCGTGCCGCCCCGGCGCGGAACGGCGCGGTGAAGCGTACGGGAGGAGGTATCGGTATGCATCGTTGGGACTGGGGCATTCGTCCGACGTTGCTGTGACCGATTAGGCGCAGAAAGTCACATGCCCAGGCTGGCGTTGCGCAGCTGCCGCGCGGACGACGCCGGGCCGTCCAGCTGGACCCTGGCCACCCGCTGCCGTCCGGACAGGAACAGGGCCAACTCGGCCGGGGCACCCACCAGGCGCAGTCGTTCGCCGCCACGGCCGACGGAGACCTCGCCGTACCCCGGCGCCTGCACGTAGAGGTCCGCCGGGAAGCGCCGCAGCGTCAGCCGGGCCATCGGTGCGGCCCGCTTCCACAGGGTGGCCTGCAGGCCACGCGGCAACTCACGCGGCTGCCATCCCCCGACGGCCCGCCGAACGTCCTCGTGGTGGATGAAGAACTCCATGGTGTTGACCAGCTCGTCGGTCAGCGGGTTGCTGACCGGGCTCCACACCGGTGGCCGGCGTACCTTCGCCACCAGCTCCGGGTAGGGCCCGGCGGCGAGCCGGCGGCGGACCCGTTCGGCGTACCCCCGCAGAGGCGGCAGCAGGATCCCGCCGGCGGCGTCCAGACGGCGCTCGCGCAGCACCAGGTGCGCGGCGAGGTCGCGCGTCGCCCAGCCCTCGTTGATCGTCGGTGCGTCGGGCCCGAGGGCCAGGAGGAGATCGGCCAGCGTCTCGCGCTCGGCTCGGGCGTACCGCGACATGGGCCGATCGTAGGCCCGGACCCTGGCGGCCGCGCGGCGAGCGGGACCGGGTCGTACCGCTGGCGCGGGCGTGGAATACGTGATGGTCGACATATCCCGTCCGGGTCGGCGGCGCAGGCCCGCACCGGTAAGGATGAGGTAGATAATTGTGGCTTACGGCGGGGGAGAGCGTGGCGAGCAGGACAAGCCGGGACGTGCTCGGCAGAGGGCTGGGGGTGCTGCGGCAGGCGATCCGCGAGCAGCCACGGATCTTCACGGTCGCCGTGGTCGGCAGCGTGCTGTTCGGCTCGATGGTCATCGTGAGCGCGTACGTGGTGGGCGCGGTCGTCGGCGACGTGGTGGTGCCGGCGATCGCCCGGGGCGAGGTCGGCGTCGGCGCGCTGGTGCTGGCGGCGGTGGCCCTCTTCGGGATCAGCGTGCTGCGGGTGGTCGGCATCTTCGGCCGCCGGCTCGGCGCCGGTTACATGCAGTACCGGCTCCAGGCCGCCTACCGCCGCCGGGTCACCCGCCGCTACCTGGACCTGCCGCTGTCCTGGCACCACCGCAACGCCACCGGCACGCTGCTGTCCAACGCCAACTCCGACGTGGAGGCGGCCTGGTATCCGATCGCCCCGCTGCCCTTCGCGGTGGGCACGCTGGTGATGCTGGTCGGCGCGATCGTCTCGCTGTTCGCCACCGACTGGGCCCTGGCCCTGGTCGGCCTCGCGGTGTTCCCCGCGCTGTTCGCGCTCAACGTGGTCTACTCCCGCCGGATGGCGCCCCGCCAGGCCCGCGCGCAGCGGTTGCGCGCCGAGGTCAGCGGCATCGCGCACGAGAGCTTCGACGGCGCGCTGGTGGTCAAGACCATGGGCCGCGAGGCGCAGGAGACCGCCCGGTTCGCCGGCCGCGCCGGTGAGCTGCGCGACGCCCTCATCGCGGTCGGCCGGCTGCGGGGCGTCTTCGACCCGCTGCTGGAGACACTGCCCAGCCTCGGCACCCTGGCCGTCCTGGTGGTCGGGGCGTTCCGGCTGCGCCAGGGCGCGATCAGCGTCACCGAGCTGGTCAGCGTCGCCTTCCTCTTCACCGTGCTGGCCTTCCCGGTACGGGCCATCGGCTGGGTGCTCGCCGAGCTGCCGCGCAGCGTCGCGGGCTGGGACCGGGTGCGCCGGGTCCTCGACGCCACCGGCGAGATGCCGTACGGACAGCGGGTGCTCGACCCGGCCACCCCGGGCCCGGCCAGCCTCACCTTCACCGACGTGCACTTCTCCTATCCGCCCGCCGAGGCTCACCAGCCCGGCGCGCAGGTGCTCGGCGAGGTCGGCTTCACCGTCCCGGCGGGCCGCACGGTCGCCCTGGTCGGGCCGACCGGCGCGGGCAAGTCCACCATCGCCTCGTTGGCCGTACGCCTGGTCGACCCGGACTCGGGCACCGTCACCCTGGACGACGTGGACACGCGCGACCTGACCGCCGCGTCGCTGGCCGGCACGGTCGCGCTCGTGGCGCAGGTGCCGTTCGTCTTCGACGACACCGTACGGGCCAACATCGCCCTGGACCGGCCGGGCATCGACGACGAGGTCGTGTGGGCGGCACTGCGCCTGGCCGAGGCGGACGGTTTCGTCGCGGCGCTGCCCGACGGGCTGGACACGATGGTCGGCGAGCGGGGCACCTCGCTCTCCGGCGGGCAGCGGCAGCGGCTCACCCTGGCCCGCGCCCTCGCCGGGCGGCCACGCCTGCTGGTGCTCGACGACGCGACGAGCGCCGTGGACCCGCGCGTGGAGGCGGCCATCCTCGCCGGCCTGCGCTCCTCGGCCGGCGAGCCGGGGGTTCCCGCCGCGTCGATCCTCGTCGTGGCGTACCGCCGGGCCACCATCGCCCTCGCCGACGAGGTCATCTACGTCGAGCAGGGGCGGGTGATCGCGCGGGGCACGCACACCGAGCTGCTGGCCACCGTGCCCGGGTACGTGGACCTGGTCACCGCCTACGAGCAGGCGGAGGTCGACCGCGCGCAGGAGCGCGCGTACGACGACGAGGTGGCGCCGCTCCCGTCGGGCCTGGAGATCGAGGTGGACCATTGAGTACGACGGTGACGACCGACGAGCGCGACGAGCGGCCGGAGACGACCTGGCGGACGTTGCGGCGGGGGCTGGCCCTCTCGCCCGAGCTGCGGACCGGGCTGGCCGCCACCCTGGCCCTGGCGCTGGTCTACATGGTGGGCCGGGTGGCCGTTCCGGTGGCGGTGCAGCAGGGCATCGACCGAGGCATCGTCGGCGGCCTGAGGCTGGACGTCGTCTGGTGGGTGGTGGCGGTCACCGCGGCGATCCTCGTGGTCACCACGGCCTGCGGCTACCTGATGATGCGCCGGCTGTTCACGGTCAGCGAGACCGCGTTGGCGAACGTGCGGACGCGGGCGTTCCGGCACGTGCACGACCTGTCGATGCTGCACCAGCAGTCGGAGCGCCGCGGCTCGCTGGTCTCGCGGGTGACCAGCGACGTCGACCAGATCACCCAGTTCCTCCAGTGGGGCGGGGTGATCCTGCTGGTCAACCTGGGCCAGCTCGTGGTGACGACGGCCGTCATGCTGGCGTACTCCTGGCAGTTGACCCTGGTGGTGCTGGTGGCGTTCCTGCCGGCGGTGCTCGTCATCCGGCAGTTGCAGCGCCGACTCGGCGCGGCGTACGCGACGGTGCGCCAGCGCACCGGCGCGCTGCTGGGCGCGATCGGCGAGAGCGTCGTGGGCGCGCCGGTGATCCGGGCGTACGGCATCGCGGGGCGTACCGAGCGGCGGCTGGACGAGGCCATCGACGCGCAGCGCATGGCGCAGCAGCGGGCCATCCGGATCAGCATCGTGGGCAGCTCGGTCGGTGAGTTGGCGGCCGGGTTGGCGCTGGCCGGCGTGGTGGTGCTCGGGGTGACGCTGGGCGTGGACGGCACGCTGTCGATCGGTCAGCTGACCGCGTTCCTCTTCCTGGTGACGCTGTTCATCCAGCCGGTGCAGATCGCCACCGAGGTGCTCAACGAGGCGCAGAACGCGATCGCGGGCTGGCGCCGGGTGCTGGACGTGCTGGACGTCGCCCCGGACGTCGCGGATCCCGGGGAGCAGGGCCGGGACCTGCCGATCGGTCCGTTGGACATCCGGTTCTCGGGCGTACGGTTCGCCTATCCCGGCGGCCCGCCGGTGCTGCACGACATCGACCTGGAGATCCCGGCGAAGAGCCGGGTGGCGGTGGTCGGCGAGACGGGCAGCGGCAAGACGACCTTCGCGAAGCTGCTGACCCGACTGATGGATCCGTCGGCGGGGGCGGTGCTGCTGTCCGGGGTGCCGCTGGCGCAGGTGCGCTTCGACTCGCTGCGCGCCCGGGTGGTGATGGTGCCGCAGGACGGGTTCCTCTTCGACGCGACGGTGGGGGACAACGTGCGGTTCGCCCGGCCGGAGTTGACCGACGAGGAGCTGGGGGCCGCCTTCACGGAGTTGGGCCTGGCGGACTGGTTGGACGGTCTGCCCGCCGGCCTCAACACCCCGGTCGGGGAGCGCGGCGAGGCGCTGAGCGTGGGGGAGCGGCAGCTCGTCGCGCTGGCCCGCGCGTACGTGGCCGACCCCGACCTGCTGGTGCTGGACGAGGCGACCAGCGCGGTGGATCCGGCGACCGAGGTGCGCTTGCAGCGCACCCTGGACGCGGTCACGCGGGGGCGTACGACCCTCGCCATCGCGCACCGGCTCTCCACCGCCCAGGCCGCCGACGAGGTCATCGTGGTGGACCGGGGGCGCGTCGTGCAGCGTGGCCCGCACGACGAGTTGGTGCGCGACGCCGACTCGGTCTACGGGCTGCTGTACGCCTCCTGGCTGGAGCAGACCAGGTAACGGGTCGATGTCCATGGCATCGGCTGGTGGACGCGGTGGTGCTGGTGCTCTACGCTCCGGTTAGGTAAGGCTAACCTTTGAAGGAGGTTGCGCCATGCGGCCCAGCCCCGCCGAGATCGTCCGTACCCTCGTCGCCGGTCGCCTGCCCGGCCTCGTCCACCTGGCTCGCCGCCCGGGTCCGCACCACGCCCGGCACGTGACCGACCCCGACGGCCGCGTGTTGCTGCTGGTGCCGGTGGCCAGCCACCTGGGCGCCGCGCTACAGCCCGCCGCCGGGGGCGACGACGTCGCGGTGGTCCTGGACGTCCTCGACCTGCCGCCCGCGGCCGGCGCTCCCGGGCTCGGGCGGGCCTGGGTCTCCGGCTGGGCCGCCGAACTGCACGACGACGAGGCACGCCGCGCCGCGGTCGACTTCGCGGCCGTCGAGCCGACCGGCGACCTGCTCGACGTCGGCGCCCGGTTCCGGCTGTTCCGCTTCGAGGTGGCCGAGGTCCGCTGGGAGCGGGCCGGCGTCGTGCACCGGATCGACCCGGTGGAGTACGCCGAGGCGGAGCCGGATCCGGTGCACCCCTTCGAGGCCCTGCTGCTCGCCGACTTCGCCCAGCGCGAGCCCGCCGCCGTCACCGACTACCTGTGCCGGCAGCTCGGCCTGACCGAAGAGGCCCCGGACGGCCCGCCGCGCGTGGTGCGGGTCGACCGCTACGGGCTGGTGGTCGCTCTCGGACGCCCCGGCGCACGGCGGCGCGTCCGGCTGGCGTTCCCGTGCCCGCTCACCGGCCCCGACGAGCTGGGCCGGCTGCTCCCGCCGCTGCGCCGCCCCGCCGACGTGCACCCGCCCCGCTGACCGCGCCCGGCCCTAGATCGGCAGCGACCCGGTGAGGTACCGCTGGACGCTGGGGCCGATGGTGGCGACCAGGAGCTCCGGATCGGCCGACGCGACCGGCTCCAGCCGTACCACGTGCCGGATCATGGCGAGGCCGATGAGCTGGGTGGCGACCAGCGAGCCGCGCAGCGGGACCTCGGCCGGGTCGACGTCGAGCTGGTCGAGCACCCGGCGCAACACCTGCGTGGTGACGAACTCCCGCAGCAGCCGAGCGGTCCACTCGCTGCTGAGCACCGAGCGCACCAGCGCCACTCCGGCGCTGCCGGCCGGTGAGTCCCAGATGCCGATGAAGGTCCGTACCAGCCGCTCGCCGACGCCGTCCTGGTCACCGGCGAGCACCGCCGGCAGCAGCTCGGCGGGGTCCACGGGGAAGTTCATCGCGGCCCGGAAGAGCTGGTCCTTCGTGCCGAAGTAGTGGTGCACCAGAGCCGGGTCCACCCCGGCGGTGGCGGCGATGGCGCGGATCGGGGCGGCGTCGAAACCCCGTTCGGCGAACGTCGCCCGCGCCGCGTCGAGGATCGCCTCCCGGGTGTCCGGGTTGCCGGGTCGCCGGCCGGTACGCCGCGTCATCGCCGCCCCTCGTTCGTCCGCTGACGCCGCCGGCCTCCCGGCGGCGGGTGGCGACCCGCCCCGCGCGGGTCGCCGCCGGTCGGTCAGCCGGTGCGCCGACGCAGGGTCGCCGCCGCGAGCACCAGCGCCAACACCACCGCGCCGAACACCACGCCCACGTCCCGCCACATGGTCGCGGTCGGCTCGGCGTGGGCGCCGACCTCCTGCAACGCCTCGATGGCGTACGTCAGGGGCAGGGCACCGCTGAGGCCCTGGAGCCAGCCGGCCATCTCGTCCCGGGCCACGAACAGCCCACACAGCAGGAGCTGCGGGATCACCACGACCGGGAGGAACTGTACTGCCTGGAACTCGGTGCGGGCGAAGGCGCTGCACAGCAGGCCGAGGGCGACCCCGAGCACCGCGTCGAGCACCGCGATCCCGATCACCAGACCGCTGCTGCCGAGAGTCCGCAGATCGAAGACCCAGTACGCCAGACCGGCCGCCAACGTGGCCTGCACGGCGGCGGCCAGCCCGAACGCGATGCCGTACCCGAAGAGCAGGTCGAGCTTGCCCAGCGGGGTGGTGAGCAGCCGCTCCAGGGTGCCGGACGTGCGCTCGCGCAGCATCGCGATACTGGTCACGAGAAACATGATCACGAAGGGGAAGGTTCCCAGCATCACCAGCGCGACCCGGTCGAACACCGACGGCTGCCCCAGCGGTGTCGGCTTGTCGGCGTACATGTAGTAGACCAGCGTGAGCAGGACGGTCGGCACCACCACGAGCAGCGCGATCGTCCGCCGGTCGTGCCGGAGCTGGCGCAGGACGCGGCCGATGGTGGCCGCCAGGATCCGCACGTTCATGAGTTCTCCCGCCCGGCTGACGCCTTCGTCTCGCCGGCCCGGATCAGCCGCAGGAACGCCTCGTCGAGGTCGTCCACACCGGCGGCGGCCCGGATCGCGTCCGGGCTGTCGTCGGCGATCAGCCGGCCCTCGCGGATCAGCAGCAGCCGGTCGCAGCGGGCCGCCTCGTCCATCACGTGACTGGACACCAGCAGGGTGGTGCCGGCGGCGGCCATGGCGTGGAACCGGGCCCACAGGTCGGCCCGCAGCACCGGGTCCTGACCGACGGTCGGCTCGTCGAGGATGACCAGCTCCGGGTCGCCGACCAGGGCGCAGGCCAGCGAGGCCCGACTGCGCTGGCCGCCGGAGAGCGTGGCGACCAGCTGGCCGGCCGCCTGGGCCAGCCCGACGGCGCTCACCGCCTCGTCCGCCTCGGCCCGCCCACGTCCGTACAGGGCCGCGAAGTAGCGGGCGTTCTCCCGCACGGTCAGGTCGGCGTAGACGCTCGGCGCCTGCGTGAGGTAGCCCACCCGGTGCCGCAGCGCCGGGGCCCCCGCCGGCTGGCCCAGCACGGTCACCGTCCCCGAGGTGACCACCTGCACGCCGACCACGGCGCGCATGAACGTGGTCTTGCCGCTGCCGCTGGGCCCCAGCAGACCGGTGACGGCGCCCCGTGGAACGGCGCAGGTGATGCCGTCCAGCACCCGCCGCCCGCCCCGATCGACCACCAGGTCGTGGACGCCTATCGCGTCGTCCATCGCGCACCTCCAAGAAACTCATCGCTCGTTGAATTCCAACGCTAGAGGGGAGTGTGCGGCCCGCGCAACGGCCGGCCTGTCCTCTGGTGCCCGCCCTCGCGCCCAGCGTGACAACGGGCAGTAGGCTTCGGACCGGACAGCAAGTCCGGCAACGGGCATTGCGTGCCGATCGGACGTACGGCACGATGACGCCGTGGGTCACGCTCCGTTACCGCACAGCGGATTTCTCGAGGACTGGGCCGCGCGGTTGCGGGACGCCGCCGAACGGCCGGTCGTCGGCATCCTGCTGCGCGGCAGTCACGCCCGGCGGGCGGCCACCGCGCACAGCGACGTCGACCTCGACGTGCTGGTCGGTGGCTCGCCGTACGCCGCCCGTCGCGCGTACCTGGCCGAAACCGCCGGTCGGGTCACCCACGTCTCGGTGGCGGCGCGGGACGTTCGGTCCTGGGTGCACCGGCTGGGTGAGCCGGCCGACTGGGCATTCGGACTGCCGGTCACCGCGCCGGCCCGGCTGCTCTGGGCGGACCCGCACTGGCGGCCCCGGATCGACCTGCCGGTGCTCTGCCAACCGGCCGAGCCGCCCCGGCTGGAGGAGCTGATCGCCCTGCTCGGCAAGGCCGCTGCCGCCCGCGCCGCCACCGACCGCCTGGGGGTCCGGCTCGCCGTGGCGGACCTGGCCCGGATCTGCCCGTCGGTGCTGCGCCCGGCGAACCCGTCGGTGCGGGTGTCGTCCCGCCGCGCGGCGTTCGCGGCGGCCCTGGAGTTGCCGGTCGCGCCGGTCGGCTACCGCGAGGACATGCTCCTCTGCCTCGGCCTGCGCCCGGGCGCCACCGGCCAGCTCTGGGCCGCCGCCGTGCGGCTGGTCGCCGGCACCGTGGCGCTGATCCGCCCGTACGCCGGGGAGATCGCCGAATCCTCCGGACCCGACCTGGCCGAGGCCCTGGTCGACGGCCGCCTCGACCGTTACGTGGCCCAGCTCGCGCGGCCCGTGGCCCACCGGCCGAACCCTCGGCGGGAGCCGTCGCCGGTGCCCAGCCCACGTGCGGGACAATGGGCAACTGTGCCCGTACCTGACGCGCCGGTGACCGGCGTCCCCAGCGAACCGAGCGGCCCGGTGGCCTCGACGCCGGTCCGTCCGTCCCGGCTCGATCCGGCCATCGCGGCCCAGTTGCGCCGCAACGCCGACGGCCTGGTCGCCGCCGTGGTACGCGCGCACGACTCCGGCGACGTGCTGATGGTCGCCTGGATGGACGACGAGGCGTTGCACCGCACCCTCACCACCGGCCGGGCCACCTACTGGTCCCGCAGCCGCCGCGAATACTGGGTCAAGGGCGCCACCTCCGGGCACCACCAGTACGTGCGCTCGGTGGCCCTGGACTGTGACGGCGACGCCCTGCTGGTGAGCGTCGACCAGGTCGGCGCGGCCTGCCACACCGGGCACCGGACGTGCTTCTTCACCGAGCTGCCGATCACCGCGCCGGACGCCCGGTGAGCACGGTGTGGCGGAGCCCCGCCGGGACCGAGAGGCGGGCCGACGCATGACCGACGGCGCGGTGAGCCCCGACCTGGCCACCTTCACCGAACTGGCCGACGGCTGGCGTGTCGTACCGGTCACCCGCCGGCTGCTGGCCGACGCCGAGACTCCGGTGGGGGTCTACCGCAAGCTCGCCGGCGGGCCCGGCACCTTCCTGCTCGAATCGGCCGAGCAGGGGGTCGGCTCGGCGGGCATGGCCTGGTCGCGGTACTCGTTCATCGGCGTACGGAGCAGCGCCACCCTCGTCGAGCGCGACGGCGCGGCGACCTGGCTCGGGCAGCCCCCGGCCGGGCTGCCCACCGACGGCGACCCGGTGCGGGTGCTGCGGGACACCGTGGCGGCGCTCGCCGGGCCGCCGCCCGGCCCGGGTGACGGCCTGCCACCGCTGACCGGGGGCATGGTCGGCTACCTCGGGTACGACCTCGTCCGCCGCTTCGAGCGGCTGCCCGAGCTGACCGAGTCCGACCTCGGCGTGCCGGAGCTGGGCATGATGCTCGCGACCGACCTGGTGGTGCTCGACCACTATGACGGCTCCGCGATCCTGGTCGCCAACGCGGTACTGCCACCGCTGGACGCGACGGACCGCGCCGCGTACGTCACCGCCGCGTACCACCACGCGGTGGGTCGCCTCGACGCGATGACCACCGCGCTGTCCCGACCCATCCCGCCGATGATCTCGACGGTCGCGCGTCCACCGGCCGGCGAGGTTGTCTGTCGTACGCCCGAGGGGGGCTACGTCAAGGCCGTGGAGGCGGCCAAGGAGGCGATCCGGGCGGGCGAGTGCTTCCAGATCGTGCTGTCCCAGCGGTTCGAGCGGGCCACGCACGCCGACCCGCTGGACGTCTACCGGGTGCTGCGCACCAGCAACCCCAGCCCGTACATGTACCTGCTGCGCTTCGACGGGTTCGACATCGTCGGCTCGTCGCCGGAGGCGCACCTGAAGGTCACCGCCGGCGCGGACGGGCGGCGGCGGGCGCTGCTGCACCCGATCGCGGGCACCCGCCCGCGCGGCGGCACCTCGGCGGCCGACGCGGGCCTCGCCGCCGAGCTGCTCGCCGATCCCAAGGAGCGCGCCGAGCACGTCATGCTGGTCGACCTGGGCCGCAACGACCTGGGCCGGGTCTGCGAGCCGGGCAGCGTCCAGGTGCCCGAGTTCGCGACCATCGAGCGGTACAGCCACGTGATGCACATCGTCTCCACCGTGACCGGCACGCTGCGTGACGACCGCTCGGCGTTCGACGCGCTCGCCGCGACCTTCCCGGCCGGGACGCTCTCCGGCGCGCCCAAGGTGCGCGCCATGGAGATCATCGAGGAGTTGGAGCCGGTACGCCGTGGCGTCTACGGAGGGACGGTCGGCTACTTCGGCTTCGGCGGCGACCTGGACATGGCGATCGCCATCCGGACCGCGCTGATCCGTGACGGCCGCGCCTACGTGCAGGCCGGGGCCGGAGTGGTCGCCGACTCGGATCCGGCCGCCGAGGAGCAGGAGACCCGCGACAAGGCCGCCGCGGTGCTGGCCGCGATCGCCGCCGCCGAAACGCTGCGGGCGGCCCGATGAACGTGAAGGGTCGGCGCGAGCTGACGTACGCGATGCTGCTCTGTCTCGCCGGCGCGGGCCTGGCGCTGTGGATGGCGACCCGGGGCTGGTCGGTCGAGCTGACCGCGCGGCCGGCGCCGCTGCCGCCGGTGCGCGAGGCGCGCAGCGGGGCCGCCCTGCTGCCGTGGCTGCCGGCGCTGGCCGTGGTGGCGTTGGCCGGTGGTGGCGCGGTGCTGGCCACCCGGGGTCGGGTACGGCGGCTGCTGGGTGTGCTGCTCGGCGCGCTGGGCCTGGCGGTGTCGGCCGGCGCTGGTTACGGACTGGTCGCCGACCTCGACGGTGTGGTGAGTCGGCAGTGGCCGGCGCTCTGCCTGGTCGGCGGTCTGCTCGTCGTCGTGGGTGGTGGGTGGACGGCACTGCGCGGCGGCGGGTGGCCGGCGATGGGCGCCCGGTACGAACGGCCGCCGCGGACCGTCACGGAGAGTAGGCCGAGCGCGGCTGCCACCCCGGGACCGATGGCCGGTCGGCGGACCACCGAGGCGTGGGACGCGTTGGACCGGGGCGAGGACCCCACGGCCGGCTGATCAGCCGACCGGCTGACGGTCCCACTCCCGGACGACCGGCTGACGGTCCCGCTGCGGGCGCGCGGCGGCGCGGGTGGCGGTCAGCTCGGCCACCAGGCGGTCCAGCTCGGCGCGTCGGTCGGCGCGGGCCCGGTCGGCGCAGACCGCCTCCCAGGCGTTACCGCGTGCCGTGCGCATCCGGCCCTCACCGACGACGGCCCGTTCCAGGGTCTGCACCACCCCGACGGCGAACGACGCCATGGTCCGCGAGATGGTGGTCAGTCCGATGCTGGAGTTCGACTCGGCAGTGTTCATGGCTCACTCCACACGAGGAGTCGGCGACGGTCGGGCAGGCGCGTCATCGAGTCTGCCCGAGGACGATGCTCACCGGCCGACGTTTCGTCCGGGTGACCACCCCGTCAACTGTCCCGCCGCGCCCGCGACCTGGGAGGGGCCGTTCGGCCTTGAGCTTGCTCACAACATCGACTGCTGTCGCTGTCATCGGGCGGCGATCGGCGGTGGGTGGCATGATCGATGGGTCGGCCCGGTTCAACCGGAGCCGCCGGGTTGTCGTCGTGTGACGGCGGTCGATACGGAGGTGGCGCTGCGTGACATCCCCTTCACGGCAAGTCGGCCATTATGCCGCAGGCCTTTTCGTGAGCAGCGCCATACCCCCGGCTCCCGGCCTCGGTCGGGTGCCCCTAGCATCGGCCCATGACACCCGGAGAGGGGAGTCCGTTGGTGACTGCTGAGCATGCGCACGCGGAGGGGGACGAGGCCGGTCAGGCGGCGTCCGTAAGCGTGCTCGACGAGATTCTGGCTGGCGTGCGCGAGGACGTCGCCCGTCGCCAGGAGCAGGTTCCGTTGGAACGGATCCGTGAACTGGCCGCGGCGGCGCCGCCGCCGCTGGACGCGTACGCCGCGCTGCGCAAGCCCGGTGTCGCGGTCATCGCCGAGGTCAAGCGCTCCTCGCCGTCCAAGGGCCGGCTGGCGGAGATCGCCGATCCGGCCGACCTCGCCGTCGACTACGCGGCGGGTGGCGCGCGGGCCATCAGCGTGCTGACCGAGGGGCGCTGGTTCGGCGGTTCGCTGGACGACCTCGCCGCCGTCCGGGCCGCGGTCACCGTGCCGGTGCTGCGCAAGGACTTCGTGGTCTCCAGCTACCAGGTGCACGAGGCGCGCGCACACGGCGCCGACCTGGTGCTGCTGATCGTGGCCGCCCTCGAGCAGAACGTGCTGATGGGCCTGCTGGAGCGGATCGAGTCGCTGGGCATGACCGCGCTCGTCGAGGTCCACGACGAGGAGGAGGCCGACCGGGCCCTGGAGGCCGGCGCGCAGGTGATCGGGGTCAACGCCCGTGACCTGCGTACCCTTCAGGTGGACCGCTCGGTGTTCGAGCGGATCGCGCCGGGCCTGCCGAGCAGCGTCGTCAAGATCGCCGAGTCCGGCGTTCGCGGGCCGCACGACCTGATCCGGTACGCCTCCGCCGGCGCCGACGCGGTCCTGGTCGGCGAAGGACTGGTCACCCAGAAGAGCCCACGCGAGGCGGTGGCCGAGTTGGTCAACGCCGGTAACCACCCGGCGACGCCCCGGCCGGTGCGCTGACCGCGCCGGTGTGACGCCCCACCGAGAGGATTGTCCGATGAGCGCCGACGCGCTGGCCCCGGTGGCCGGTTCGCAGCCCGACTCCGCCGGCCACTTCGGCCGCTTCGGCGGTCGGTTCGTGCCCGAGGCCCTGGTGGCCGCGCTGGACGAGCTCGACGGGGCGTGGCGGACGGCGATCGCGGACGAGTCCTTCCGAGCCGAGTTCGGCGCGCTGCTGCGCGACTACGCCGGCACGCCGTCGCTGCTCTACGAGGCCCGCCGGTTCTCCGCGAAGGTCGGCGCCCGGGTGCTGCTCAAGCGCGAGGACCTCAACCACACCGGCGCGCACAAGATCCGCAACGTGCTCGGCCAGGCGCTGCTCACCAAGCGGATGGGCAAGACCCGGGTGATCGCCGAGACCGGGGCGGGCCAGCACGGCGTCGCCACCGCGACCGCCGCCGCCCTGTTCGACCTCGAGTGCGTGGTCTACATGGGCGAGGTCGACACCGAGCGGCAGGCGCTCAACGTGGCCCGGATGCGGATGCTCGGCGCCACCGTCGTACCGGTCACCACCGGTTCGCGCACGCTCAAGGACGCGATGAACGAGGCGATGCGCGACTGGGTGGCGAACGTCGACGGGACCCACTACCTGATCGGCACCGCCGCCGGGCCGCACCCGTTCCCGGCGATGGTGCGGGACTTCGTCCGGGGCATCGGTGACGAGGCCCGGCAGCAGTGCCTCGACCTGACCGGCGCGCTGCCGGACGCGGTCACCGCCTGCGTCGGCGGCGGCTCCAACGCGCTGGGCATCTTCCACGCCTTCGTTCCCGACGAGGACGTGCGGCTGTACGGCTTCGAGGCCGGCGGCGACGGGGTGACCACCAGTCGGCACGCGGCCAGCATCACCGGCGGGTCGGCGGGCGTGCTGCACGGTGCCCGCACGTACGTGTTGCAGGACGCCGACGGGCAGACGTTGGAGTCGCACTCGATCTCCGCCGGCCTGGACTACCCGGGCGTCGGGCCCGAGCACGCCTGGCTGCACGACACCGGCCGGGCCAGCTACCTGCCCGTGACCGACGAGGAGGCGATGGCCGCCTTCGAACTGCTCTGCCGCACCGAGGGCATCATTCCGGCGATCGAGAGCTCGCACGCGCTCGCCGGCACCGTGACGCTGGCCCCGAAGCTCGCCGCCGAGCTGGGCCGGGAGCCCACCATCGTGGTGAACCTCTCCGGCCGGGGCGACAAGGACGTGCACACCGCCGGGGACTACTTCGGCATCCTCGACAAGGAGCGCTGAGGTGAGTCGCATCGGGGTGGCCTTCGACAAGGCCCGGGCCGACGGGCGGGCCGTGCTGGTGGGCTGTATGCCGGCCGGGTTTCCGACCGTCGAGGGCAGCATCGCGGCCATGACGGCGATGGTCGAGGCCGGCGTCGACGTCATCGAGGTGGAGATCCCGTACTCCGATCCGGTGATGGACGGGCCGGTCATCCAGAAGGCCAGCGACATCGCGCTGGCCGGCGGGGTCCGTACGGCCGACACGATGCGCATCATCGAGGCCGTCGCGGCGACCGGCGCGCCGGTCGTCACGATGACCTACTGGAACCCCGTCGAGCGGTACGGCGTGGACGTGTTCGCCCGTGACCTGGCCGCCGCCGGTGGCACCGGCCTGATCACGCCGGACCTGATTCCCGACGAGGCGGCGGAGTGGCTGGCCGCCTCGGACGCCCACGGGCTGGACCGCACCTTCCTGGTGTCGCCGTCGTCCACCGACGCGCGGCTCGCGATGACCGTCGAGCACTGCCGGGGCTTCGTCTACGCCACGGCGGTGATGGGGGTGACCGGCGCGCGGGCGCGTACCTCCGACGCCGCTCCCACCCTGGTCTCGCGGGTGCGCGGGGCCACCGACCTGCCCGTCGGGGTCGGCCTGGGCGTGGGCACGGGCGCGCAGGCCAGCACCGTCGCCGGGTACGCCGACGGGGTGATCGTCGGCAGCGCGCTGGTGCGGTGCGTCCTGGACGCCTCGTCCGAGGCCGAAGGGCTGGCCGCGCTGCGTACCCTGAGCGCCGAACTCGCCGAGGGCGTCCGCAACCCGGCCCGCTGAGCGCCGCCGCGGGCCGACCCGGCCCGCGTCGCTCGCCGCTTCTGCGGCACGGGTGCGACAACTCTGATGCCTGTGCGTCATCTTGATGACGCACAGGCATCACGCTCGACCGGGTGCCGCCCGTCCGTCGCCCGGCCTCTCCGGCGGCTCCGGCGCCGCGAACCAGACGTCATTCCGAGCGCGGTACGGCGGCCCGGGGTGCCGCTGCGGGGGTGCGCAGCGGTAGCGTGTGCACCCGTGACCATCGCCTCGCTATCTCCCCAGGCGGCCCTGCCCAGTCCCAGCACCGCCGTCTGGCAGCTCGGGCCGTTCCCGCTGCGGGCGTACGCGCTGTGCATCATCGCCGGCATCGTGCTGGCCTGCTGGGTGACCGAGCGTCGGCTGCGCCAGCGTGGCGTCGCGCCCGGGGCGGTGCTCGACATCGCCGTCTGGGCGGTGCCCGCCGGCATCATCGGCGCCCGGGTCTACCACGTGATCACCTCGCCGGAGAAGTACTTCGGCGCCGGCGGCGAGCCGCTGAAGGCGTTCTACATCTGGGAGGGCGGCCTCGGCATCTGGGGCGCGGTCGCGGGCGGCGCGGTCGGCGCCTGGATCGCGGCCCGCCAGCTCGGCATCCCGCTCGGCGTGGTGGCCGACGCGTTGGCCCCCGGGCTGCCGCTGGCCCAGGCGGTCGGCCGGCTGGGCAACTGGTTCAACAACGAGCTGTTCGGCGGCCGGACGACCCTTCCGTGGGGTCTGGAGATCCACCGGATGGACCCGGACAGCCCCGGGCACGCCCTGCGCGACGACGCCGGCCAGCCGATTCTCGAACCGGGCCTCTACCACCCGACGTTCCTCTACGAGTTGCTGTGGAACGTCGGGGTGGCCGGGCTGGTCCTCGTCCTGGACCGGCGGTTGAAGCTCGGGCGGGGCCGGGCGTTCGCGCTGTACGTCATGGGTTACACCGCCGGCCGGTTCTGGATCGAGCTGATGCGTACCGACGAGGCGAACCAGATCTTCGGCGTACGGCTCAACGTGTGGACCGCGGCCCTGGTCTTCCTCGGCGCGCTGGCCTACTTCGTGCGGGTTCGTGGCCCCCGGGAGTTCCTGATCCCGATCGGCGCGGCGGCCACCGCCACGCCGCCCACGACGTCCGACCTGTCGCAGGTCGACGTCTCCGCACGCGAGACCGGCGCACGCGCCGCCGCCCCCGAGGGTTACCGGGTGGTCAGCGAGGAGCAGTACGCCACCTGGCGGGACACCGGTGTGGCGCCACCGGAGCCGGCCGACGACGTGCTCCCGGAGGGCGCCGAGTCACCAGCCGACGGGGACGGCGCCGCCGAGTCGACGGACGGTACGCCCGAGGGGCGCGACGGGGCCCGGGCCGACGCCACCGGCGTACGCCCCGCCGACCGGGACAGCTGAGCGGGGGCGGCCCGATGCGAAGCGCGGTGGTGGTCGGCGCCGGGGTCGGGGGCCTCGCGGTCGCCGGCGCGCTGGCCCGGTCCGGGTGGCAGGTAACCCTGCTGGACCGTGCCGAGCGGGTTCGACCCGAGCCGACCGCCGTGGTGCTCTGGCCCAACGGTGTGCGCGCCCTGCAGGCCCTCGGCCTGGGCGCCGGTCTGGCCGCCATCGCCACACCGCTGCCCGATGGCGGGGTACGCCGTCCGGACGGGCACTGGCTCGTGCAGCCCCGGCCGACGCCGGCCGACCGGATGCCGGTGGTGGTGCACCGCGAGGACCTGCACGACGCCCTGATCGCCGGCCTCGGCGACCGGGTCGAGCTGCGAACCGGGGTGACCGTACGCCACGTCCGCGTCGATCCGGGCGAACGACCGGGTGTGAACGACGGACGGCACACCATCGAAGCCGACCTGGTGGTCGCGGCGGACGGCACGGACAGCGTCATCCGCCGCCAACTGGCCCCCGAGTCCCGGGTGGTCAGCTCCGGCTGCGCCGCCTGGCGTGCCGTCATCCCCTGGTACCGGGCGCCCCGGCTGCCCGCCGACCAGCCGATCGGCGGCGAGGTGCTCGGCGCGGGCTACCGCTTCGTGGCCGCCTCGCTGGGCGAGCGGGGCTCCTCGGGTGGCTCCACGCGCGGTGGCATCTACTGGGTGGCCACGGCGGCCGGCGCTCCCCGCCCGGAGCCGCCGGAGACCCAGCTCGCTCTCCTGCGCCGCTGGTACGCCGGCTGGCCCGCGCCGATCGGCGCGCTGCTCGACGCCACCGACCCGAGCGACCTCGTCCAGCAGGAGGTGCGCGAGCTCCGCCCGCTGCCGCGCGCGTACGGCTTCGGGGTCGGGCCGGGCGGGGTGGTGCTGCTCGGCGACGCGGCGCACGCCATGCCGCCGCACCTCGGGCAGGGCGCCTGCCTCGCGTTCGAGGACGCCGCCACCCTCGCCTCCCTGCTGCGCGAGGCCCGGCTACCCGACGCCGTGCAGACGTACGACCGCGTGCGCCGTCCCCGGGCGGCGACCGTGGTCCGGCAGACCCGGCGGATGTCCGCGGTGCTGCAGACCCGGGGCCGGTTGGCGCTGCGTGCCCGGGACGCCGCGCTCGGCACGATCAACTCGCGGCTGCTCTCCAGCGCCGCCGCCTCCGCGGCCCAGTGGCGTCCGCCGGCCTGACCGACTCGCGCTGGCGCGGCCGGCTTGGCGCCGGCCGGGCGGCTCAGGGAATCAGGGCGGCGGGTTCGGCGATGCAGGCGGTGCCGATGCGGCGGAAGCCGACCCGCAGGTAGACCCGGGCGATCTCCTCGCTGCCGGCGGAGAGGAAGACGAGCCCGGTCCCGGCGGCGAGCAGTTCCCGGGCGAGGGTGGCGGTCAGCGCGGCGCCCATTCCGCGTCGGCGGGCGGCCGGCAGGGTGGCCACTCCGGCGATCTCGGCGACATCATCCACGCGCATCGCCATGCCGCTGGCCAGCGCACCCTCGGTCGGCGTGCCGGCCAGCGCGGAGATCCGTCGACCGTCGGCGATGCGGGTCCGCTCCTCGTCGAGCGCGGCCACCTCCAGCTCGGTGACGGCCGCGTCCCGCTCGGCCGGTCCGGCCTCGCCGGGCGCGGTGCCGGGGACGCCGAACGCCACGGCCGCCACGGCCCGCCGGGCGGCCACGTCCGCGGCGAAGTCGGGTGAGTCCGCCGCCAGCACCCGCACGGGTACGTCGGAGAGCGTCGCCGGGTCGGGCAGGGCGGCCGGGTCGAGGACCATCAGCGGGGCCTCCAGCACGGACAGCCCGGCCGAGCGGGCCACCGCGAGCAGCTCCGGCGTCGTCTCGTGCACCCACTCGAACGCCTCCGGCAGGCCCAGCTCGCGCTGGCGTTCCCGTACCGAGGTCACGTCGGCCAGCGACGGCGGCTCGGTGGCGTCGATCCGGGGGCGGGCGTAGAACGGCCAGCCGGCACCCTCGCGGACGAACAGCGCCAACCCGCCGTGCTCCTCGACACCGGCGACGTCGCGGGGCACCGCGTCGTAGAAACGTTCCAACTGGTCGAAGATGTCTTTGTGCACCGAATCCACCGCGCGAGACTACACGTCCCAGACTCTGGACGGTGTGATCAATCTTGAGTGGCCTTGTCCCCCCAGCCCTAACGTAGACTCAATAGACCCACGGGCCGACGTCGTCCCCACCCATGATCCAACCTGAGTGACGACAGGAGGCCCGGTGGCTCAGCCGTACGCGGATTCGACACAGCCGCACCCGCACAGCCCGCAGGCGTCCCCGACGCCCGGCCCCCGCCCCGAGGCCCAGGGCCTCTACGACCCGGCGCAGGAGCACGACGCCTGTGGGGTCGCCTTCGTGGCGGACCTGTACGGCCGACGGTCCCATTCCGTCGTCGCCAACGGGCTCGGCGCGCTCTGCCGCCTGGACCACCGGGGTGCCCGGGGCGCGGAGCCCAACACCGGCGACGGCGCCGGCATCATGATCCAGGTACCGGACGCGTTCCTGCGCGCCGTCGCCGGCATTCCGCTGCCGCCGGCCGGCGAGTACGCCACCGGCCTGGTCTTCCTGCCCGACGACGACGCCGCCGAGGCGCGCGCCCGTCGGGTGGTCGAGAAGTACGCGCTGGTCGAGGGCGCGGACCTGCTCGGCTGGCGGGACGTGCCGATCGCGCCGGACGGGCTCGGCGACACCGCCCTGGCGGCCATGCCCCGGGTCCGCCAGGTCTTCGTGGCCGCGCACCGCCTCACCGACTCGCCCGCCGGACCGGCCGGCTCCCCGCTGCGCGGCATCGAGCTGGACCGGGTGGCGTTCTGCCTTCGTAAGCAGGCCGAGCGGGAGACCGCCGAGCGGGGCGTGCCGGCGTACTTCCCGTCGCTGTCCAGCCGCACGATGGTTTACAAGGGCATGCTCACGCCCGACCAGCTGCCGGCGTTCTACCCGGACCTGCGCGACGAGCGGGTCGACAGCGCGATCGCGCTGGTGCACTCCCGCTTCTCCACGAACACGTTCCCCTCGTGGCCGCTGGCGCACCCGTACCGGTTCATCGCCCACAACGGCGAGATCAACACGATCCGCGGCAACCGGAACTGGATGCAGGCCCGCGAGGCGCTGCTGCGCTCGCCGAACGTGCCGGGCAACATCCGGCGCGTCTTCCCGGTCTGCACCCCCGCCGCCTCGGACTCGGCGAACTTCGACGAGGTGCTGGAGCTGCTGCACCTGGCCGGTCGGAGCCTGCCGCACGCGGTGCTCATGATGATCCCGGAGGCGTGGGAGAACGACCCCGGCATGCAGCCGGACAAGCGGGCGTTCTACCGCTTCCACGCGAGCCTCATGGAGCCGTGGGACGGGCCGGCGTCGGTCGCCTTCACCGACGGCGAGATCGTCGGCGCGGTGCTGGACCGCAACGGGCTGCGCCCGGGGCGCTGGTGGCAGACCGACGACGGTCTCGTGGTGCTGGGCTCCGAGGCGGGCGTGCTCGACCTCGACCCCGCCCACGTGGTGGCCAAGGGCCGGCTCCAGCCGGGCCGGATGTTCCTGGTCGACACCGTGGCCGGCCGGATCGTGCACGACGACGAGATCAAGTCCGAGTTGGCCGCCGCCGAGCCGTACGCCGAGTGGCTGCACGCCGGGCTGATCGAGCTGGACGACCTGCCGGCCCGCGAGCACACCGTCTACACCCACGACTCGGTGCGTCGCCGTCAGCAGACCTTCGGCTACACCCAGGAGGAGCTGAAGGTCCTGCTCGCGCCCATGGCGCGGACCGGCGCGGAGCCGCTGGGCTCGATGGGCACGGACACCCCGATCGCGCCGCTGTCGACGCGGCCGCGACTGCTCTACGACTACTTCCACCAGCTCTTCGCACAGGTCACCAACCCGCCGCTGGACGCCATCCGCGAGGAGCTGGTGACCAGCCTGGCGTCGACGATCGGGCCGGAGGGCAACCTGCTCGACCCGACCGCGGCGAGCTGCCGGCAGATCGTGCTGCCGCACCCGATCATCGACAACGACGAGCTGGCGAAGATCCTCTCCATCGACGAGGACGGTGACCTGCCCGGCTTCAAGGCCGTTCGGGTGTCCG
The DNA here is from genome assembly GCF_040675055.1 of Micromonospora sp. NPDC049662. Classification (NCBI taxonomy): domain Bacteria; kingdom Bacillati; phylum Actinomycetota; class Actinomycetes; order Micromonosporales; family Micromonosporaceae; genus Micromonospora; species Micromonospora sp. NPDC049662. The sequence goes on along the minus strand of NZ_JBFAOC010000016.1, from coordinate 98,254 downwards.
GCCTGTACCGCCTGCGCGACGGCGCGGCCGGGATCAAGGCGCGACTGATCGAGATCTGCCGGCACGTCTCCGAGGCCATCGAGGACGGCGTGCGCATCCTGGTGCTCTCCGACCGGGACTCCAACGCCGATCTCGCGCCGATCCCGTCGCTGTTGCTCACCGCCGCCGTGCACCAGCACCTGGTCCGCGAGCAGACGCGTACGCAGGCGGCGCTGATCGTGGAGTCCGGCGACTGCCGCGAGGTGCACCACGCGGCGGTCCTGATCGGGTACGGCGCGGCGGCGGTCAACCCGTACCTGGCGTTCGAGTCCGTGGAGGACATGATCACCACTGGTGCGCTCGCCGGGGTCGAGCCGGCCGCAGCGGTGCGCAACTACGCCAAGGCGCTCGGCAAGGGCGTCCTCAAGATCATGTCCAAGATGGGCATCTCGACGGTCTCGTCGTACTGCGGCGCGCAGGTCTTCGAGGCGGTCGGCCTGGACAGCCGGCTCATCGACAGGTACTTCCGGGGCACCCCGAGCCGGATCGGCGGCGTCGGGCTGGCCGGTGTGCACGCCGAGGTGGCCGCCCGGCACGCGCTGGCCTGGCCGCCGGCGGGCACCGCCGACTCGGACCGGCTGGAGGTCGGTGGCGAGTACCAGTGGCGTCGCGAGGGTGAGCTGCACCTGTTCAACCCGGAGACGGTCTTCCTGCTGCAACACGCCACCCGCAGCCGGCAGTACGACGTCTTCCGCCAGTACACGTCCAAGGTGGACGGGCTCGCCGCGCAGGCCGGCTCGCTGCGGGGCCTGTTCACCCTGCGCACCGGGGTCCGTCCGGCAGTGCCGATCGAGGAGGTCGAGCCGGCCACCGAGATCGTCAAGCGGTTCGCCACCGGTGCCATGTCGTACGGCTCGATCTCGGCCGAGGCGCACGAGACGCTCGCCATCGCGATGAACCGCCTCGGCGGCAAGTCCAACACCGGTGAGGGCGGCGAGGACGTCGATCGGCTGCACGACCCGCTGCGCCGCTCCTCGGTCAAGCAGATCGCCAGCGGCCGGTTCGGCGTGACCAGCGAATACCTCGTCAACGCCGACGACCTCCAGATCAAGATGGCCCAGGGCGCGAAGCCCGGCGAGGGCGGCCAGCTCCCCGGCAACAAGGTCTGGCCGTGGATCGCCCGTACCCGGCACGCCACCCCCGGCGTCGGCCTCATCTCGCCGCCGCCGCACCACGACATCTACTCGATCGAGGACCTGGCGCAGCTCGTGCACGACCTGAAGTGCGTCAACCCGGCGGCCCGGGTGCACGTCAAGCTGGTCAGCGAGGTGGGCGTCGGCACCGTCGCCGCAGGTGTGGCCAAGCTCAAGGCCGACGTCATCCTGATCTCCGGTCACGACGGTGGCACGGGCGCGTCCCCGATGAACTCGCTCAAGCACGCCGGCACCCCGTGGGAGCTGGGCCTGGCCGAGGCGCAGCAGACGCTGCTGCTCAACAAGCTGCGTGACCGGGTCACCGTGCAGGTCGACGGCCAACTCAAGACCGGCCGGGACGTCCTGGTCGCGGCGCTGCTCGGGGCCGAGGAGTTCGGCTTCGCGACCGCGCCGCTGATCGTCTCGGGCTGCGTGATGATGCGGGTCTGCCACCTGGACACCTGTCCGGTCGGCATCGCCACCCAGAACCCGGTGCTGCGCGAGCGGTACACGGGCACCCCGGAGTTTGTCGAGAACTTCTTCCTGTTCCTCGCCGAGGAGGTCCGGGGATATTTGGCCGAGCTGGGCCTGCGGTCCATCGAGGAGGCGATCGGGCAGAGCGAGCTGCTCGACGTGGCCCCGGCGCTGTCGCACTGGAAGGCCCACGGGCTCGACCTGGCTCCCGTCCTGCACCTGCCGGAGCTGCCCGCCGGCACCGTCCGACGCGGGGTCCGCGCCCAGGACCACGGCCTGGAGCATGCCCTGGACAACGAGCTGATCGCGCTTGCCGCCCCGGCGTTCGCCGAGGGCGCGCCGGTGCGGGTCGAGGTGGCGGTGCGCAACGAGCACCGCAGCGTCGGCGCGATGCTCGGCGGCGAGGTGACCCGCCGCTTCGGCGGCGACGGCCTGCCCGAGGACACCATCGAGTTCGTGCTGCACGGCACCGCCGGCCAGTCGTTCGGCGCCTTCCTGCCGAGGGGCGTCACCCTGCGGCTGCACGGCGACGCCAACGACTACGTGGGCAAGGGCCTCTCCGGCGGACGCATCGTCGTCCGTCCGGACGCCGCCGCGCCGTTCCTCGACCCCGACGCCGAGCCGGGGCAGCGCGCGGAGGACCAGATCATCGCCGGCAACACCATCCTGTACGGCGCGACGGCGGGCGAGGTCTTCCTGCGCGGCCGGGTGGGGGAGCGGTTCGCGGTGCGCAACTCCGGCGCGGTCGCCGTCGTCGAGGGCGTCGGCGACCACGGCTGTGAGTACATGACCGGCGGCACCGTGGTGGTGCTCGGCGCGACCGGCCGCAACTTCGCCGCCGGCATGTCGGGCGGAACCGCGTTCGTGCACCGGTTGGACCGGTCCCGGGTCAACGCGGAGCTGGTCGACCTGGCGCCGTTGAGCGAGCAGGAGCAGACGCTGCTGCACGAGCTGATCCAGCGGCACGTCGCCGAGACCGGTTCGGCGGTCGCCGAGGAGTTGCTCAAGCGCTGGCCGGAGGCGGTGGCCGAGTTCACCGCCGTGGTGCCCCGCGACTACCGCCGGGTGCTGGAGATCATGAAGGCCGCCGAAGCCGCCGGCCACGACGTCGACGACGCGGTGATGAGCGCGCTCAGCGCGCCGGCCGCGTCCGTGCCGCCCGCGCCGCGGGCGGCCACCCCGGAGGTGGCCCGTGCCTGACCCGAACGGTTTCCTGCGTTACGACCGGCGTCTGCCGGCCCGCCGTCCGGTGCCGGTGCGGATCAGCGACTGGCGGGAGGTCTACCCGCCGGCCGGTGAGGAGCTGGTCCGCGAGCAGGCCACCCGGTGCATGGACTGCGGCATCCCGTTCTGCCACGACGGCTGCCCGCTGGGCAACCGCATCCCGGACTGGAACGACCTGGTGCGGACCGGCAACTGGGACGCCGCCGTCGAGTCGCTGCACGCCACCAACAACTTCCCGGAGTTCACCGGGCGGCTCTGCCCGGCGCCCTGCGAGGCGGCGTGCGTACTCGGCATCGCCGGCGGCCAGCCGGTGACGATCAAGCAGGTCGAGGTGGAGATCGCCGACGCGGCGGCCGCCCGCGGGTTCACCCCGCGCCCGATCCCGACGCCGTCGGGCCGGTCGGTGGCCGTGGTCGGCTCCGGGCCCGCCGGTCTCGCCGCCGCCCAGCAGCTCGCCCGCGCCGGTCACGCCGTGACGGTGTACGAGCGCGACGACGCGATCGGTGGCTTGCTCCGGTACGGCATCCCCGACTTCAAGTTGGAGAAGCGGCACATCGACGCCCGGTTGGCCCAGCTCACCGCCGAGGGGGTGCGTTTCCGCACCGGCGTGCACGTCGGCGTCGACGTCACCGCCGAGCAGTTGCGCGCCGAGCACGACGCGGTGCTGCTGGCCTGTGGGGCGTTGCAGGGCCGGGACACGCCGGAGACGCCGGGGCGGGCGCTTCGGGGCGTACACCAGGCGATGGCGCACCTGGTCGCGGCGAACCGGGCGGTCGCGACCGCGACCACCGAGGAGGCCGCCGAGCGTCGGTTGGCGCAGGCGGTGCTGCCGGACGGCACCCCGATCGACGCGGCCGGCAAGCACGTGGTGATCATCGGTGGCGGTGACACGGCGGCGGACTGCCTCGGCGTCGCGCACCGGCAGGGCGCCGCCGGTGTGCACCAGCTCGACCTGTACCCGCAGCCGCCGACCGAGCGCGACGAGGCCCGGGATCCGTGGCCGACCTGGCCGTGGCTGCTGCGCAACTACCCGGCGCACGAGGAGGGCGGAGAGCGGGTCTTCGCCGTGGCGGTGCAGGAGTTCGTGGACGACGGAACCGGTCAGGTGCGTGCGGTACGGATCGCCGAGGTGACGGTCGAGAAGGTGGACGGCCGGCGGGTGCTGACCGTGGTGCCGGGGTCCGAGCGGGAGTTGCCCGCCGACCTGGTGCTGCTGGCGATCGGGTTCGAGGGCACCGAGCAGCAGCCGCTGTTGGAGCAGTTCGGGGTGGCCCGCAACGCCCGGGGCGCCGTCGACGCCCGGGACGACTGGCAGACCGACGCGGACGGCGTGTTCGTGGCCGGGGACATGCACCGGGGCGCTTCGCTGATCGTGTGGGCCATCGCGGAGGGGCGCGCGGTTGCCGCCGCGATCCACGGCTACCTCGGTGGTGTCGGCGCGCTGCCCGCCCCGGTCGGGCCGGCCGCGCAGCCACTGGCCGCCCGTTGAGCTGAGGGGGGTCCGGTCGGCGCGACGGCGAGTCGCCGTGCCGACCGGACATTCCCCGAGGTGAGAACCTTCACAAATCTGGGCAAAAAGGTTTAGGCCGGCAAGACTTGTCGACTGCCGAACCGCGCCGCGATCGGCTCGCTGTTCTGTCGTCGATCGCTGGAGGTTCGTCGTGGCCACGGGTGCCACCTTCGCCGCGCTGCGCCACCGTAACTACCGGATCTGGGCGCTCGCCGGTTTCGTCTCCGTCATCGGAACCTGGATGCAGGTGCTCGGAGTCAACTGGTACGTGCTGAAGGAGACCGGCTCGGCGACCTCGATGGGCATCGCCGTGCTGCTCCAGGCGGCCCCCACGCTGCTGTTGAGCGTCTGGGGCGGTGTGCTGGCCGATCGTCTCCCCGCCCGTCCACTGTTGATCACCGCCCAGGTGGCCCACGCCGCGTTCGCCGCGGGCCTCGCGGCGGTCGCCCTGACCGGGGTCGGCGGCCTCCCGCTGATCTTCGCGATCTCCCTGGCCAGCGGCGCTGTCTCGGCGATCGAAGGGCCGGTCATGGGCCGCTGGTCCTCGACCCTGGTGGACCGCGAGACGCTGGGCAACGCGTTGGCGCTCGGGTCGCTCACCAACTCCGCCGGACGCATCCTCGGCATGAGCCTCGGGGCCGTCGGCGTCGCCGTCGTCGGCCCGGCGCTGCTCTTCGGCATCAACGCGGCGAGCTTCGCCGCCGTGGTGGTGGCGCTGTTCGCCGTACGGCCGGGGGTCGTGGCCGGCGCGGAGGCTCCCGGTGGCCCGACCCGCCACGGTGTCCGCGCCGGGTTCTCCTACCTGCGCGGACAACCGGTCCTGCTGCTCGCGCTCGCCCTGTCGTTCGTGCTGGGCAGCCTCGGTCGCAACTACCAGGTGACGATGGCGGCGATGAGCGACGGACCGCTGGCCGCCGGCGCTTCCGGCTACGGCCTGCTGTCCACGGTGTTCGCGGTCGGGACGGTGGTGGGCGCGCTCGCCGCCGCGCGCAGGCGGTCGCTGAGCTACGGGACCCTGGTCGGCGCCGGCCTGCTGGCCAGCGGTCTGCAGATCGTCGCGGGTCTCGTCCCGGGCGTCTGGAGCTTCGCCGCGGTGATCCTCCCGATCGCCGCCGCCGCGGTCGTCATCGACACCACCGTCGGCACCCGTGCCCAACTCGACACCGATGGCGCGATGCGCGGCCGGGTGCTCGCCGCGCTCGCGGTCACCGGCTCGATCTCGGCCGCGGTCGGCGCCCCGCTGCTGGGCTGGCTGGCCGAGCATGCCGGGCCACGGCAGACGCTCGTCCTGGCCGGCTCGGTCGCCGCGATCGCCACCACGGCGGCGGCGGTCGCCCTGGACCGGCAACACGGCCGCGCCGCGCCCCTCACGCTGGTCGTCCCACGGCCGCGCCATCCGGTACGTCGAGCGGCGTGGCGGGCGGCCCGCGTCGTACGGCCCGCCGGCGCGGTGTGCGTCGTCGCCACCGGTGGCACCGCCACGCGTCCGCTCCGACTGGGCGAGCTGGCCCTCGCGGGCGAGACCGCGCGGCACTGAGACAGCGGTCACCGATTCCGGGACCGGGCGACACGAAGATCATCGTTACGCTGCGATCATGGACAACGCGGAGCGGTTGCGGCGTACCCGCCGGTGGCTGTGGATCGTGCTGATCGGCCTCTTCCTGAGCGGGGCCACCGCGTTTCCACTGGAGATCGAGGTGCGCTGGCTGCTGCGTGCGCTGGACCCGCTCGCCGGCCAGTTCCCGGCGCTCGTCGACTGGATCGAACGGGTCCACAGCGGTCTGGTGACGGCGGACCGGGACTACCCGTTCCTGCTCTACGGCACCGACTGGCTGGCCTTCGCCCACCTGGTGCTGGCGGTCGCGTTCTGGGGGCCGCTGCGTGACCCGGTGCGCAACGTGTGGGTGGTCCAGGTCGGCATGATCGCCTGCGTGGGCATCGTCCCGTTGGCGCTGATCTGCGGCCCGATCCGGGACATCCCGTGGTTCTGGACGCTCGTCGACCTGTCCTTCGCGGTCGGGGCGTTCCCGCCGCTCTGGTTCGCCTACCGGCACATCCGCGCCGTCGAGGCGAATCGTGTCGAAGCGACAGGCCTGCCAGCGACCGTGTGATCGGTCGCGCACGGACGCCGCCGGGCGGGTGAGCACTACCTGTGCGGTGCCTGTCGAGCTGCCCCAAATGTGGGGCATTGGCCGGGACGGCTGCTCTCCGCACGGCGGTCGCGCTGTGCCCGCGCTCGTGCCCGCGCCCGCGCCTTTGCTTGCCTGTGCCCGTGCGGGTGGGGTCGAGATGTGCGCTGCGGTCGTTCCATGCGCGCTCGTGGTGTCGGTGCCGCCGTCTGCCCCACAAACGGGGCAGCTCGACAGGCACCCAGCACACCCCGCACGACCGCAAGAGGCCGGGAGCGCCCCCCCCCCCGCGGGGGCGGCACCCCCCCCACCCCCCACGGGGCGGGGCCCCCCCCCCCCCCCCGGCCCCCCCCCCGGCCCCAGACCCTAGTGCGACAGCAGCTGGTGGGACTCGCGGATCTTGGACCAGGACTTCGGCTCGGCCGGCGGGGTGGCCTTGCGCGCGGCGCTGGCCACGTCGGGACGGCCGGCCGTGAACAGCCAGGTGGTGAAGAGGTCGTCCAGGTCCAGGCCGGAGATCCGTTCGGCCAGGGCCTGGAACTCTTCGATGGTGCCGTTGCCGTACCGGTGTTCGGCCGTCCACGCCGGCAGGATCGCGAAGAACGCGTCGTCGCCGACGGCCAGCCGGAGCTGGTGCAGCGTCATCGCGCCCCGGTCGTACACCGCGTCGTCGAAGACCCGGTCGGCGCCCGGGTCACCGGGCAGCACCTGCCAAAACTCGTCGTCGGCGGGGTAGCTCGCGTAGGTGAAGTCGAAGACCTCCTGCGCGGTGCCCTCGCCCTGCTCCTCCGACCAGAGCCACTCGGCGTACGAGGCGAAGCCCTCGTTCAGCCAGATGTTGCGCCACTCGGCCACCGAGACCGAGTCGCCGAACCACTGGTGGGCGTTCTCGTGGGCCACCACGTACGTGTTGGCGCCGCGCCGCCAGAAGCCCGCGGCGTACACCGGGCGGGTCTGCGTCTCCAGGGCGAAGCCGATGCCGTCCACCGGGCCGGCCACGCCACCCAGCGCCTCGAACGGGTACGGGCCGAAGATCCCGCTCTCCCAGTCGACGATCTCACCGGTGCGCTCGATGCTGGCCCGCGCGGCCGGCCCGAGCGCGCCCAGCGACGTGCTGTACGCGTTGATCACCGGCTGGCCGCCCGGGGTGGTGTCGGTGACGATGTCGTACTGGCCGATGGCCATGAACGCCAGGTAGGTCGCGGTGGGGGAGGTGGTCCGCCAGATCCAGCGGGTGCGGTTGCCGGCCTCGGCCACCGGCGGCCTCGGCTGCACGCCGTTGCTGATCACCTCGACGCCGGTGGGCACCGACACGGAGATGTCGAAGGTGGCCTTGTCCAGCGGGTGGTCGTTGCTCGGGAACCACCACCACGCCGACTCGGGCTCGTTGACCGCGAGCGCCCCGTCGTCGGTACGCGTCCAGCCGGTGTAGCCGCCGACCAGGGTCTCGGACGGGATGCCGCCGTAGCGCACCACGATGGTGAGCTGCTGCCCCCGGCTGATGGTGCGGGCCGGGGTGACGACCAGTTCGTGCGTGCCCGCGGTGCTGGTGCCGGCCTCCCATCCGTTGACCCGCACCGACTCGACGTCGAGCAGGAAGTCCAGGTTGAACGTCGAGAGGTCCTGCGTTGCGGTGGCGAGGATCGTGGTGGTGCCGGTGAGTCGGTCGGTGGCCGGCTCGTAGCGCAGCCGGACGTCGTAGTGCGAGACGTCGTAGCCACCGTTGCCGTAGTCGGGGTAATAGGTGTCGCCCAGGCCCGCCGCTCCGGGTTGCGGCGCGGCGGTGACGACCGGTCGGCCCCAGGCCGTCGGGGCGGCGGCGGCGGGCGCGCCGGTGAGCATGGTGCCGGCGGTGGTGAGGGTCAGGGCGGCGGTGGCCGCCGTGAGGACTCGACGCACGAGGTGCACTCCCTCCATCGGGTTTTCGCACCGCCAACCTAATCGACAACTGTGAACGTCGCTGGCCTGGCGCGCGGGGGGAGGCGTCGTCGCCACGATCCGAAAGCGGGGGTCGGTTACTGTCCCGGCGTCACCGCTGTCCGTTAGGGTTTGCGCGAACCGGACGGCCGTGGCGTGGGAGGCGATGCGTGGGCAGGCTCGCGTCGGCGTACGGGCAGGCGGTCACCGCCCACCGGGCGGCCCGTACCCATCTGGACGCGGCCCGGGCCGTGCTCGGCGCGGCGCCGCCTCCGACGCCCCGCGCCGGTGGGGCCGACCTCGTCGCCCGGCTCGCGCGCCTCGGCGGCGCGCTGGCCACACCGACTCCCGGCGTCGCCACCCTGACCGACGACCCGGTCGCGGTGCGCGTCGGCGAGGCGTCCACCGAGGACGGCGGCTTCGCGGTGCTCGTGCCACTCGGCGGCGGCCACCACCTGGCACTGGACACCGACGCCCGGGACGGGCGGGTCGCCGCGCTGCTGCGGGCGTTGGTGCTGCGACTCGTGGCCACCGCGCCGCCCGGCCGGGTCCGGGTCGCCGGCATCGACACCGCCGCGCTGGGCGCGACCTTCGGCCCGCTGCGCCCGCTGCTCGACGCCGGGGTGCTCGACCCGCCGGCCACCAGCGAGGCCGAGGTGACCGCCCTGCTGGACGCCGCCGAACGGCACGCCCGCGCCGCCCAACACGCCGAGCCCGCCACCCGGCAGGTGCTGCTGGTGGTCGCCACCGCCGCCCCCGCGCCACGGGAGCTGGCCCGACTCGCCGCGCTCACCCACGCCGGCCCGGCCGCCGCCGTCTGCGTGCTCCTCGCCGGCCATCCGTCCCGGTTGCCCGGCGAGACGTCGCCGCCGCTGGGCAGCACCACCGCCATCCGGCTCAGCGACGGGTACGCGCACGTCGGCGACCCGCCCGGCGCCCCGTTCAGCGCCGACGGCAGCGGCCTCGCCGCCCCCGTGCTGCTCGACGGCGACCCGCCGCCGGCGTCGGTCCGCGCGCTCGCCGAGCACGTCGGCGCCGCCGCCCGACGCGCTGACGCGCTGCCCTTCGCCGCGCTGCTGCCCGAGCGGCGCTGGGCCGAGTCGGCGGCCAACGGCCTGCGCACCGTGGTCGGCCGGGCCGGCGGCACGCCGCTGACGGTCGCCTTCGACACTCTGCTGACGGTCGCCTTCGACGACGTCACCCCGCACTGGCTGGTCGGCGGGCGTACCGGCGCGGGCAAGACGGTCTTCCTCCTCGACGTCCTGTACGGCCTCGCCGCGCGGTACTCGCCCGCCGAGTTGCAGCTCTACCTGCTCGACTTCAAGGAGGGCGTGAGCTTCAGCGAGTTCGTGCCCACCGGCCGCGACCCGTCCTGGCTGCCGCACGCCCGCGCGGTCGGCATCGAGTCCGACCGCGAGTACGGCCTGGCGGTGCTGCGGGAGTTGCGCCGCGAGGCACAGCGGCGGGCCACCGCGTTGAAGCGGCACGGCGTCACCAAGCTCGCCGACCTGCCAAGAGACAGCCCGTTGCCGCGCATCGTGGCCGTCATCGACGAGTTCCACGTGCTCCTGGCCGGCAACGACGCCCTGGCCCGCGAATCGGTCGACCTGCTGGAGGAGTTGGCCCGCAAAGGCCGCTCGTACGGCATCCACCTGGTGCTGGCCAGCCAGAGCATGACCGGGATCGAGGCGCTCTACGGTCGGGCCGAGGCGATCTTCGGGCAGTTCGCCCTGCGGGTGGCGTTGCCCGGCGGTGGCGGCGTCCTCGACCAGCTCAACGATGCCGCCGCCGCCCTGCCTATCGGCGCCGCCGTCATCAACACCGCCGCCGGCGCGGTCGGCGCGGACACCGTGCTGCGCTTCCCCGACGCGCACGCCGCCGCCGGGGACCTCGCCGCGCTGCGCCACGAGCTGTGGCAGGCCCGCCCGCCGGGCTCGCGGGCACCGGCGGTCTTCAAGGGGTACGAGGCGGCCCGTGTCGAGGACGATCCCACCTTCGCCGGGCTGCGCCCCGGTGGCCGACGCCCCATGGCGCTGGTCGGCCGGACCGTCGACGTGCACGGCACCACCGCGCTGTTCCTCATGGACACCACCCCCGGCCGGCACCTCGCCGTCGTCGGCACCGCACCGGCCGGCGCGGACGTGCTGCGCGCCGCCGCCCTGAGCCTGGCCCGTCAACACAACCCCGGTGACGTCCGGTTCCAGGTGGCCTCCCTGGTCACCGCCGCCGACCCGGTCGCCGCCGAGACCGAGGCCACGCTCCGGGCCGCCGGTCATCCGGTGCACCGCCTCGACGCGGCCGGGCTGCGCGACCGGATCGCCGCGCTGGCCGCCGAACCGGCCGGCCGGGAATACCTGGTGGTGTTCGGGATGGACGCCGCCGCGCCGGTACTCGGGGCGGCCGACCCGGTGACGTTCCGCTCCGGCCTGGACGACCTGCGGGCCGTGCTGCGCCAGGGGCCCGCCCAGGGCGTGCACCTGCTGGCCTGGTGGCGTGGCCTGCGCCGGCTCTCCGACGACCTCGGCGGCACCCAGAACCGCGACGACGTCGCCTGCCTCGTCGCGCTCAACGTGCCCGGTGCGGAACTGGCCCTGCACCTCGGGGTGCATGACCTGGCCTACACGCCCCGCGCCGACCGGGCGCTGTTGGTCGACCGGCACGACCAGCGGACCAGGTTGATCGTGCCGTTCGCCCGCGACGGGCACGAGCCGGACGGGGAGCGCTGACGGTGTCCTTCGAGGAGTACGCGGCGCTGGCCCGACAGCTCGCCGAGCACCGCCGCGCCGGTGTGCGGGACGCCGCCGCCGAGTCCGCGCGCCGCCGCGACCTGCACGCCGCCGCCGACTACCTGCACCAGCGGCTGACCGCCCAGGGGCAGCGTCTCGACCAGCTCGGTCGCGCGATCGGCGTCGACCAGCCACCGGCTGCTCCGCCGCCGGACGCCGGTGCCGCCGGTGCCCCGCCCGGCCCACCGTTCCCGCCCGGCCCACCGAGTGACCCCGCCACCTGGCCGGCCCCACCTGTCGGGTTCGGTCCGTCTGCGGCACCCGGCCCGCCTGTCGGGTTCGGTCCGTCCGCGGCGCCCGAGGCTGGGGACGGGGATTTCGCCGGCGCAGCCGGCGCGCCGGGGCGGGCGGGTGTCGGGGCGTACCCCGAACTGCCGGCGGGCCAGGCGCGGCTGGCGCTGCCGACGGCCGTGAGCCCGGCGGGCGGCGGGGTGCCCACGCAGCGCGCGGCGGCGGTCGACCCGGTGGTGGAGCTGGAGCTGGCCCGGCGGATGGCCGACGAGGCCGACCGGCACGGGCAGCAGGCCGAGCTGCTGGCCCAGCGACCGGCGCTGCTGCCGACGTGGTCGCCGCTGGCGCGGGCGGTCGCCGTCTACGCGGCCTGCGGGGCGGCGGCCGGGGTGTTCATGCTGACGCTGGTGCTCGCGTCCGGGATCGGGCTGGTCGACGGCTTCACCCTCGGCGCGTGGATCTGCGCGGGCCTGCCGGCGCTGGCGTTCTTCGCGGGCTATCTGGTGCTGGGGCGGTGGGGGAGGCCCGCCATGGTCGCTGGCACGCCGCCGCGGTACCTGCCGCTCGGGTTCGCTATCTGCTTCCTGCTGGTGCCGCTGGGCTACTGCGGCTACCTGCTACTGTTCCGCGCCTTGCGCTGACGACCGTCGTCCGAGCCGCGCTGCCGTCAGCCGAGGGCCGACGGGCTCGCCCGCCGCAGCTCGGTCAGCTCGTGGTCCAGCAGGTCGGCCAGTCGCTCGAACCGGTCCGGCCGGTTCTGGCGGGTGATTCCCCGGCTGGGCATCTCGACCGTCATCAACAGGTACAGGTGCAGGCGGTACAGGCTGAGCCGACGCAGGGTGGCCTCGTCGAAGACCACCGGATCGGTCGCGGCGGCCCGGTAGCCCCGCAGGAACGGGTTGTCCGGTTCGTCCTCCACCCGCCGGTAGATCAGGGGCGACACCAGGTCCATCAGCGGGTCGCCGAAGAGGAACCGTTCACCGTCGACGATCCCGCGCAGGCGCAGCTTGCCGTCGGCCTCGGGCTCGGGCTCGGGTTCGGCCTCGGCGAGCACGTTGCCGTCCCAGCCGTCGAAGTGCAGCAGCGCCGGCCGGCGTACCTCGTCCAGCACCGACGCGTACCGCTCGGGCAGCTTCCGAATCTTCTCCGGCGAGGTGGGCAGCCGGACGTCCCAGTCCGCCGCGTCGGCCAGCAGCCCGTCGAGCATGGCGGTGAACGCCTCGCGCCACGTCGCGCCGCTGGCCCGGCCACCGTCGTACCCGTAGCGGTCGCCGCTGACCCGGTGCAGCGCGGCGATCGCGGCTCCGAACTCGTACCGGGCGGGGGCGTCGTCGAGGTACTGTTCCGACTCTGCCCACTCCCGCAGCGAACGGCCGGGAATCAGGCCACTGGCCAGCCACTCGCCGAGTTCCGGATCGTCGCCGTGGTGCAGCAACGGCGGCACGGGCACCTGCGGCACGCGCCTGGACACGAGGCGGAAGTACCGCGCCTCGGCCGCGCACAGACCCTGCTCGTAGCGCAGCAGCGGCACGTCGGCCCGGGGCGCCACCTTCAGCACCACCTCGCGCCCGTCGTCGAGCGCCACCCACCACACCGACGCGAAGCCGCCACCCGTGATCGGCCCGCAGTCCGCCATCGGGTGGCCCGCGCCGAAGGACGCCTGCACGTAGCGACGCACCTGATCGCGGTCCAGTGGCCGCTGCGTGGGGCTCAGCGCTTCCACCCGGCGTACCTTCCTCCCCGTTCGTGACGCCCGCCAGAGTGCCAGATCCGGCGGAAAATGGCCGAGGCGCCGCCACCCGGTGATGCGAGTCTTGATCACTTGATGCGCACCAGTTCGTCGGACGCCGGCGGTGACTGGTCAGCATCAGGTGATCTTCGCGAACGACTGGGCGATCGAGCGGTCGCACTCTGTGCGCGGATCTCGTACGCTCCCTTGTGGTCTCCGCCGGTGTGGTGGTGGAGGCGATGGTCGACCAGGGGGAGGGTGCGCGTGAGCGCAGCGCAGATCATCGCGAGGTTGGCGGCCGCGTCGCAGAAGCTCGACGAGGCGAAGGCCAAGACGGCAGCGGCGGCACAGGACGCGGCCGAGGCGCGGAGCCTCGTGGCCGGCGCGTTGGAGGGCGTCGCCGCCGGGCCGCTGGTCGGCATGATCGACGCGTACCGGCAGGCGTTGGCGCAGGCCTCCCAGGGCGGCGAGCCGGCCAAGCAGCACGTCCAGGAGACGATCGCCAAGGTCCGCGCGCTGGGGAATTGAGCACGAGTGGTGGTGGCACAACCCACCCACCACCTCAGCCGACGGATAGCTGACGAGGCCGGAGTGCTCGCGGGGGAGTTACCGCGAGCACTCCGGTGACGGTCAGCGGGTGACGCGGACCTCGCCCTCGATACGCGGCGAGTAGTCGCAGTCGATTGGGGTGCACAGCGACACGCTCCCGGTGGCGAGCGCGATGCCCCGGTTGAAGGCGAAGCCGCCGCTCTCCGCGTACACCCGGCCGGTCACGGCCTGCGGAACGCCGGTGCAGCTGAAGAGCAGCCCGCCGCTGCCGTACGCGACGTTGTCGCCGGAGCGCTGACGCAAACTGATCTCCGCGCCGGCGGATCGGCCGGCCTCGCAGGTCACCGTGAGGGTGAGGTCGACGGCGACGCCGCGTGCGATCAGTTTCGCCGAGGTGACCTCGACGGTGCTGGCCGCGCTCGCCGGGGTCGGTACGAGCAGCGCGATCAGGGACAGGCAGAGCAGGGCGATGGTGGTGGTGACGCGGCGCACGGCGGTCCTCCTCGATGGAGTGGGTGCGTTTCCACGGTCACGGTAGCCATCGCCGGGACTCGCCACCATCGATCGATCGTGCCGGTGCTGGCTGGCCGTCGGCTGGGGGCGGTTGGACGGGTGAGCGTGATGCCTGTGAGTCATCTTGATGACTCACAGGCATCAGAGACTCGGGGGACATCACTCCCCGGGAGCCGCGCAACGGCTCGGCGGCGATCAGGCCCGGCCGCGATCAGGCGCGCGAGCGGGGCAGGCAGCACTTCTTGTACTTGGTGCCCGATCCGCACCAGCAGGAGTCGTTGCGGCCCGGTGGCCAGGAGGTGATGCCCGCGTCGTCGAGGCTGTCGGCGTACTCGTCGAGGGTCTCCTCGTCGATGGGGTCGGCGCCCGCGAAGGCCGCCAGAGTCTCGACGCTGCCCGCCACGATGCCAAGGTCGCCGCCGCCGAGCCCGGACGCGTCGACGAGGGCGCGCTCGATCTGGGCGCGGTGCTCGTCCCAGGTGCTCGGATAGCTCTCGGCCAGGGCCGGCCAGCGCGCCAGCAGCGCGTCGAACTCCGGCTTCGGCCAGAACAGCAGCGTCGCCGGACCGTCGTCGAGCGTGTCTGCGGCATGGCTGGCCACGTCGCGCAGCCGGTCGGCGAGGGTGTCGTGCTCGTCGTGCGGCAGGCCCAACTCTTCGCGCAGGTCGTGCCGCCGCTGGGCCAACCCGTAGATCATTGCGGCGGCGGTGTCCTGGGCGTCCTCGGACTCGTGCTGGTGGGTGCGGCTGCGGTCCACCATCGCGTCGAGCGCCGCGGTGAGCCATTCGACCGCCATCTCGGCGTGGCCGGCTTCGGTCAGCTTGTCGACCAGGTGGACGGCGTCGGGGTCGGTCTCCAGCAGCGGACGCAGCTCGGACAGCTCCGCCAGGCCCTCGTCGACTCGGCCGAGGCGCAGCAGCAGGCCGCCGCGCACGGCGCGGACATGGGTGTTGTCGTCGGGCTGTTCGGCGATGGCGCGGGTGGCCAGGGCGAGCGCGTCGGCCAGGTCACCCGCCCGGTCCAGGATGTCCGCGGCGACCAGCAGGGCGTACCCGGTGTCGGCGGGGTCGGCCACCCGTCCCTCGTCGACGGCGCTCACCAGCTCGGTGACCAGCGCCGCCGGGTCGGGGCTCCCCGATCCGAGGGCGCCGATCTCGTCGATACGGTCGGCGGTGAGCAAGTCGGGCATGGCACATCCTGACGAACGACGGGTGACGACCGGCCAGCGTACTCCGACACACGGCGCAGCCCGGGCGGCGAACCGCCCGGGCTGCGACGCGGGCCTCAGCGGGTGGCCGGCATGGTGGCGAACTCGCCGGCTAGCTCGGACTCGACGATCGTCGTGGCGGACGGCCGGCGACCGGCCGACGCCCGCCGGGCGGACGGGACGGCGAGGGCCGCGAGCGCGGCGGCGAGGGCGATCGCGGTGAGGAGGAGAAACCCCGCCGTGAAGCCGGCCTCCCGGGGCAGGCCGCTGGCCTGCGGGTGGGCGGTGATCACGCCGCTGACCACGGCCGCGCCGATCGCGCCGCCGATGGTCCGGATGTTGGCGTTCATGCCGGTCGCCACGCCGGTCTGGCTGGCGGGCACGCTGGCGACGATGAGGTTGGCCATCGACGCGAAGGCCAGGCCGATGCCGAGGCCGACCAGGCCACCGGCGACGGCGACCTCCCAGCGGGTGGCGTGCGCGGCGGCGAGCATCGCCGACGCCGCCACGTTGAACGCCGCGCCGGTGGCGAGCTGCGCCTTGGCGCTGAACACGGCCTGGAGCCGGCCGGCGAGGATGCCCGCGACGAACATCGCGACGAGCATCGGCAGCATGAGCAGACCGGCCTGGCTGATGCTGGCGCCGAAGCCGTAGCCGGCCGCGGTCGGGGTCTGCACGAACTGGGGCAGGAACGCGTACACGGAGAACATCGATCCGCCGTAGAGCAGGGCGACCAGGTTGGTGGTCCAGACGCCGGGCAGGCGCATCATCCGCATGTCGATCAGCGGGTTGGCCGAGCGCAGTTCGGCGGTCAGCCAGCCGGCCAGCAGCACCACGGCGAGGGCGAGCAGGCCGAGCACCCGGGTGCTGGTCCAGCCCCAGGCCGCGCCCTGGCTGATCGGCAGGAGCAGCGCGACCAACCAGCCGGAGAGCAGCAGGGTGGCCCGCCAGTCGATCCGACCGGGGGTACGCACCGGGGACTCGGGGATGAACAGGTACGCGGCGACGGCGGTCAGCCCCACCACGACCAGCGGGATCCAGAACAGCCACCGGTAGTCCAGCGCGGTGACGATCGGGCCGGCCAGGACGACGCCCAGGCCACCGCCGGCGGCGACGATCGCCGAGATGGCGGCGACCGCGCCGGAGACCCGCGCGGCGGGGAACTCGTCGCGGATGATGCCGAACGACAGCGGGAAGACCGCGCCGCCAATGCCCTGCACGACCCGGGCGACGATGAGCACGCCGATGTTCGGCGCGATGGCGGCCACCAGGCAGCCGAGGGCGAGGGCGGCGAGCGAGACGACGAGCATCCGCTCCTTGCCGACCATGTCACCGACCCGTCCGAGGATCGGCGTGAAGATCGAGGCGGAGAGCAGGTAGGCGGTCAGGACCCAGGTCACGGTGTTCTGGGAGGTGTGCAGATCCTGCTGGATGGTCGGCAGC
This sequence comes from Micromonospora sp. NPDC049662, assembly GCF_040675055.1. Lineage (NCBI taxonomy): Bacteria > Bacillati > Actinomycetota > Actinomycetes > Micromonosporales > Micromonosporaceae > Micromonospora > Micromonospora sp. NPDC049662. Next base: position 81,370 of record NZ_JBFAOC010000016.1, on the reverse strand, counting down.
ACCGGGGTGATCAGCGACTGGAGCATCGCGAAGAATCCGGCGCCGGCCGCGAGCACGGTGAAGGTGAGCCGACGCGAGCTGCGTCGGGAGGTCACTGCCACGAGAGAAAACTCCTGAAATGGTACGGAAGGAGGCGTCTGTCACCCGTCGTCGGCGGCGGGCGGGTTGTCGGGTCCGGGCGATCGGGTGGCCAGGCGGATCGGGCGGTTCCCGAGGTAAGCTATCCGGAGGCAGGCCTCCGGGAGTTCCGGAGGGGTGCCTCCACTAAGCTAGCGGAGGGTTGCCTCCGGATGCAACCAGGATGAGGTGACGCACGTCATGACCAGCGCGGGGGTGCCCGAGGTTTTCGCCCAGCGGCCCAAGCGGGCCGACGCGCGGCGCAACTACGACGCCCTGATCGCCGCGGCACGTGACGCGTTCGCCGAGAACGGCGCGGCCGCCTCCCTGGAGGACGTGGCCCGCCGGGCCGGGGTGGGCATCGGGACCCTCTATCGCAACTTCCCGACCCGGCGGCACCTCTTCGAGGCCGTCTACGTGGAGGAGGTCCGGGCGCTCAGTCGGTCGGCGGAGGACCTGGCCGAGCTGCCCCCGTGGGACGCCCTCGTCGCCTGGCTGCACCGCTTCGTCGCGTACGTCGCCACGAAGCGGGCGCTCGCCGAGCAGTTGCTGCACGACTCGGAGATCTTCGGGACCTGCCGGACGGAGATCTACGCCGCCGGCGAGCCGCTCATGCGTCGCGCCCAGGCGGCCGGCGTGGTCCGCGACGACGTCGGCTTCGACGACGTGGTGCGCCTGATCAGCGGGCTCACGATGGCCCAGTTCCCCTCGCCCGAGCAGCGCGACCGGGTCCTCGGTGTGGCCCTCGACGGGTTGCGCCCGAAGGCCGCCACCCGCTGACGGGGCTCACTCGTCGACGAGCACCAGCCACTCGTCGTCCAAGCGTCTGACCACCGTGCCCGTCGGCCACCGGTGGCCGGGATCGACGACCGCCCGGGCCTGCTCCACCTGGGGTGGCCGGCTGAACTGCGTGTCGCGGAAACTGGCCATGCGGTGGAACCGGGCCCGGCCGAAGTTCGCGGCGTCGGTGAAGCGGGCACGGTCGAAAGACGCCTCCCCTTCGAAGACCGTCCAGCGGAACAGCGCCATGTTCGCGAAACGGGCGGAGTAGAAGCTGGCCGACTCGCCGAACTCGCTGTGCTCCATGGACAGGGCGCCGTCGAAGACCGACTCCCGGAAGGTGGTGTCGTTCTCGAAGCGGGTCGCGTCGAAGCTGCTGGGCTGACCGAACGTCGCCCCGCGGAACGAGGTCTGCCCGGCGAAGCGGGACCGCCGGCAGTACAGTCCGTCGGCGAAATCGGCCCCCTCGAAGCTCGCGAGGCCCTGGACGCGGGCGTCGTCCAGGACCACCTCGCCGCCGGCCGTGAGGCCGTCGAGGGCCAGGTCGCCGAAGCTCGCCGCTCGTAGCAGCAGCCGTCCCGTCGTCGTCGCGCCCGCGAAGCTGGTCGCGCCGGTGAACGCCGCTCCCGTGAAGGTCGCGTCGGTGAGCGTGCAGCCCGCCGCGTCGAAGTCGACGAGCGCCGCGCCGCTCAGGTCCAGCACGACGCCCGGCCAGTGCGCCGTCTCGTCGTGCTCGCGCAGGTGCCGGGTCAGGACCCGCTGCGCGGTGCGCCGGACCTCCGTCTCGCGCGGCTCGTCGTCCGGCGGGGACATCCGCAGGTACGCGCAGAGCACCGCCACGATCGTCGACCGCTGTGACGGATTGTCCTGCCCGAGGCGCTCCAGCGCGTGCAGCCCGCCGAGGCGTACCGCCGCGCTGTCGTTGCCGAGCAGCTCGACCGCCCGGGTGTAGAGCTCGGTGAGCCGACGTTCGGCCGCGTCGTGTTCGGCGGCCGTCGACTGCCGGTCCTGCTGGCGCTGTGCGGCCTCGGCCACCGACTCGGCGTGTGCCTGCACCCGGTCCCGGTGGGCCTGGTCGCGGGCGGCGACGGTCTCCTGGTGGCGCTGGGCCCGCTCGGCGATCCACTGCCGGCGCGCGGCCAGCAGCAGGGCCAGCCCGCCGCCGGTGCCGGCGACCACGGTCAGGCCGGTGCGGATCGCGTCGATGCGCAGCGTGGCCCGGGTGTCCTGCTGGACGGCCCGGTCGGCCTCGGTGAGCAGCAGGCCGAGCACCAGCCAGCCCAGTACGGCGGCGAGCAGCAGGCCGACCAGGACCAGCCACCAGGGCATCACCCGCAACTGGCGGTCGGGGGGTTCGTCGGCGGCCACGGCCACAGCATGCCACCGGTCGTCGACGGGCGGGGGTGTGCGGGTGCCCCTCGGTGTCCGTTGTGGAGTGCGACCGATTTGCCGGTTTGCGCCGTCGACGGGACAACGGGTTACTGGCGCGTAACAAGTCATTGACGTTGCCGAATTGTTGCGGGCATCATCGTCGCACGGTCGACCGGAAACCCCCACCCACCTGCCCGGATCGTCGGGCGCCTCCCCCCGGAGGTGCAGCCATGCTGCTCCGAAAGACCGTCCTCGTCGTGTCCCTGGCCACCGCCGCCCTCCTCGCCTCGGCGGGAACCGCGATCGCCGCCCCCGTCGTCCCGGCCGCGACCACCGCCGCCGCCGTCGCCAACCCGGTCATCGTGGTCGGCGGGCTCAGCGGCGTCGCTGTCGCGTACGAACCGATCGCCGCCCGGCTGCGCGCCGACGGCTACCGGACCTTCATCTACCAGCTGCCCGGACTGGGCCTCGGTGACATCCCCGCCTCGGCCCGCGCGTTCGCCGGGTACGTCGAGCAGGTGCGCGCCAGCACCGGCGCGGCGAGCGTCGACGTCGTCGCCCACTCCGAGGGCGGGCTGGTCAGCCGCTACTACCTCAAACGACTCGGCGGCACCGCCACCATCGGCCGCTACGTCAGCCTGGGCACACCCCAGTACGGCACGTACGTCGCCAACATCGTGGCGTTCCTCGGCCTCGGGAGCTGCGCGGGCATCGTCGCCTGCCAACAGATGACCATCGGATCGGCGTTCCTCGCCGACCTCAACTCCGGCGACGACACCCCCGGCTCGGTGCGCTACACCACCATCCGCACGCTCCAGGACGAACTGGTGCGGCCGACCGGCAACGCCGTCGTCAACGACGGCGCGACGAACGTTCTCGTCCAGGCGTACTGCCCGCTGCGGGTGGTGGGGCACCTGGGCCTGGTGCTCGACGGCACGGCGTACACCATCGTGCGCGGCGCCCTGGTCGACGGCCCGGTGCGACCCAACTGCCTCGCGGTCTGAGCCCTTCGGTGCGGCGGTCCTGCGGGGACCGCCGCACCGGGCCCGCGACGACGAGTGTCGGTTGCGTGACGATCCTCGGAAACGGTGTGGCAGACATCAGACGTCCTCGATAACCTGCTCCGGCCGTCCACTGCCGACAGTGGGCGTCACCCGTCGAGAGGGAGCAGCAGGCATGACCGAGCCGCAGCGTGTGCCGCCGGAGAGCACACCGCCGACAGTGCCGCAGCTCGACGTCCGGGCCGCCGAACCCCCGGCCGCCGACACCCCGCCACCCACCGGCGGGTTCGCCGACCGGCCACCGGGTTACCCGAACGCCCTGGTCTGGCTGCGCGCCGGAATCCTGCGGGACTGGCGGGGCGTGCTCGGCGCGTTCGTCGCCACCTGGTTCTACCTGCCGATCGCGCTGCTCCTGGCGTTCTGGGGCGGTCTCGGCTTCGCCGTCGTCGGCCTCTTCGCCGGCGGCGCCGGCGCGGACGACCAGCTCCCCACGGTGCTGCGCGACGCGCCACTGATCGGCTCGCTGCTGGACGCGTTCCTCAGCCGCTCCGGCGGGATGCTGGGCGGCGTGGCCGGGTTCGTGGTCGGCTTCCTCGCCGGCTTCCTCGCCGTGCTGGTGCTGCCCTGGCTGACCGTTGTGGACGAGCCTCTCGCCCTGTTCACCGGCCTGATCGGCACGGTCGTCGCGGCGGCGCTGATCGGCGTCGTCTACACGCTGTACCGGGTGCTGCTCGAGCCGAGCCTGTTGGTGGTGTCCGGCGCGCGCCAGCCCAGCCGCCGCGAGAACGCACGACTGCGCCCGATCCTGGACGACTGCGCGCGACGACTCGGCCTGCCCAGTGTGCCCCGGCTGCTCATGGAGGACGACCCGGTCCTGAGCAACGCCCGCACGTACGCCCGACACGTGGTGGTCACCACCGCCGTGCTCGGCGAGCCGGACGACGAGGTCGCGGCGCTGCTCAGCCACGAGCTGGTGCACTGGCGCACCGGGGACGAGATCACCAGCGCCTTCGTGCGCGGCGTCGGCCTGCCACTCACCCTCGCCCACGCCCTGCCGACCTGGCTGATGCGGACGTTCCCGCACCCGGCCACCAACTTCGTGGTGTTCCTGTTCTTCTGGCCGGTGCTGCTCACCATGCGGTACGTGGTGCTGCCCCTGCACGCCCGCGACGTACGGGCCGCCGAGTACCGGGCCGACCTCGGCGCGGTGCTGACCGGGCACGTCGACGGGCTGCGACGCATCCTGGAGCGGCGGCTCTCCTTCGAGAGCGGGCGCAGCGGCTGGGACGAGGCTGTCTGCGCCACCCACCCGCCGCACGAGCTGCGGCTCGACGCGCTGGAGCGGGCGTCGGTGGCGGGTGCGCCCGCCCAGGCCGGCGTACCCGCCGACGTCGCCGCGTCGGTCACCGCCGAGCGGCTGTTCGGCCACAGCGGCCCGGTCGGCACCCGCCGCACCTGGCTGCTGGTCGGCATCCTCGCCCTCGTCGCCTGCCTCGGCGCCAGCGGGCTGAGCGTGGTGCAGTGGGCGTTCTTCCGCCCCCAGGCGACGGTCGACGGATTCTTCTCCGCCCTCGCCGACCGCGACAGCGAGGCCGCGCTCGACCACCTCGCCGACTCCGGCGACGGCACCGACCACAAGCTCCTCGCCCAACTGCTGCGCGGCAAGGGCTACCAGCCACCGACCGACGTCGAGATCACTTCCTTGGAGCGTGACGACGACACGGCCACCGCCACGGTGGCGTACCGGCTGGGTGATGCGCCGAAGACGGCCACCCTCACCCTGCGGCGCGAGGAGGAGACCACCGCCGGTCTGTTCCACGGCTGGCGGTTGGCCGGTGGGCCGATCCCGCTCAACTCGTCGATCGCCGAGCCGGGCGTACGCCTCAACGGGGTGGAGCTACCGGTCGCCACCGAGGGTCCGCCGCTGGTGCTGCTGCCCGGCCTGTACACGGCGACCGGCCCGTCCAGCGCGCTGAGCGAGACGCCCGCCGAGACCCTGCTGGTCGGCCCGGGGGAGGGATCGGCGATCCTGGAACTGGCCCCGGTGCTCAAGCCGACGGCGGTCGAGGCCGTCCAGACCCGGGTACGCGCCTGGTTGGACGAGTGCGCCAAACAGACGGTCGCCGCACCGCCGGGCTGCCCGTTCCGCTACTACGGCGGGTCGGCGCAGAAGGTCACCTGGAAGATCCTGGAGTACCCGAAGGTCGCCGTCGAGCTGACCGGCCCGAGCACCGCCCGGGTGTCCACCCCACTGGAAGGCCAGGGCCGGGTGCAGGTCAGCGGCACCACCACGTACTTCGGCACCAGCTCACCGTTCAGCGACGACAGCGCGCTGACCGTCGCGGGTCTCGCCACCGCCGACGGGGATGCCGTCACCTTCCAAGCCGCCTCCGACTCCGACTGACCGGGAGACCCACCGTGACCGACAGCGACGCCGCCGCGCGGCTGCCCGTCCGGCTGACCATCAACCCCCGACAACGACAGCCCACCGCGGTCGACCTGCTGACCTGGATCCACCGCCGTCCGGAGTACCGGCCGGTGGTCCGGGCGGCCGGCGGTGGCGGGGGACGGCCCGGCTTCAGTGACGCCGTGATCATCGCGGTGCTGGCCCAGGGGTTGCTGCCGGGGCTGTTCAACCTGTTGCAGTCCTGGGTGGACCAGCAGCGTACGGAGGCGAGCATCCGGATCCAGTCCGGGGACACCGAGGTCGAGTTGCAGGTCAGCGGGCGCACCGACTCAGCCCGTCTGCTGGCCCAGGCCACCGAGGCGCTGCGCGCCGCCCAGGCCACCGAGGCGCTGCGCGCCGCCCAGGCCACCGAGGCGCTGCGCGCCGCCCAGGCCACCGAGGCGCTGCGCGCCGCCCGCGAGATCGGCCCGGACGCCGTCGACTGAACCGGCGGCGTCCGGACCAGCGAATCAGCTCGCCTTGGCCAACGCCTCGAACTCGTCGTCGGTGAGGCGTACGTCGGCGGCGCCGACGTTCTCCTCCAGGTGCGCCACCGACGACGTGCCGGGGATCGGCAGCATCATCGGCGACCGGCGCAGCAACCAGGCCAACGCGAGCTGCGCGGGCGTCGCGCCGTGCGCGTTGGAGATCGCGTCCAGCGGGCCGCCGGGCCGGGCCAGCTCCCCGGTGGCGATCGGGTACCACGGGATGAACGCCATGTCGTTGCGCTCGCAGTAGTCCAGCACGTCCTCGGCGCTGCGGTTGGCGAGGTTGTACAGGTTCTGCACGGAGACGATCTCGGTGATCGCCCGCGACTGCTCGATCTGCTCCACGCTGACCTCGGACAGCCCGATGTGCCGGATCTTGCCCTCCTGCTTCAGCAGCGCCAGCTCGCCGAGCTGGTCGGCGAGCGGGACCTGCGGGTCGATGCGGTGCAACTGGTACAGCGGGATGCTGTCCAGGCGCAGGTGACGCAGGCTCAGCTCGCACTGCTGACGCAGGTACTCCGGGCGGCCGACCACCCGCCAGTCGCCCGGCCCGGCCCGGGTGAACCCGGCCTTGGTCGCGATGACCAGGTCGTCGGCGTACGGGTGCAGAGCCTCGCGGATCAGCAGCTCGGACACGAACGGCCCGTACGAGTCGGCGGTGTCGATGAACGTCACGCCCAGCTCGATCGCCCGACGCAGCACCCGTACCGCCTCGGCCGGGTCCTTCGGATCGCCCCACACGCCCGGCCCGGTGATCTGCATCGCCCCGTAGCCGAGGCGGTTGACCGTGATGTCACCCCCGATCCGGTACGTGCCGGACGCCTTCGCGGGCTGCTTACTGATATCGGTCGCCATACGCCCATCCTTCATCGTTGTGCGCCGTGGCGGGGGACAGGTCGTCACTCCGCCACCCAGGGTCTCGTCCCCCAGGATCGGTCCGTCATGCCGCAGCCCGCCCGATTGTGTGCCGACACACGGCTAGCGCTCTCCGTGTCCGGTCTGCTACGCCTGATCCGAGTCGGCGCGGCCGGCGCGGGGGAGGCGCGATGTGGCGACGGTTCAGACCCGACCCGATCGGGCGGCTGCGGGAGCGGCTGGAACGTTTCGGGGCCACCGGCGACCGGCGGGCGGTCCTCGACTCCGGCGCGATCCGCGCCGCGGAGGCTGTCGCCGACCTGGTGACCGCCACGCCCACCGACGGGCCGCTGCCCGAGCGGGTCGCCGAGGGTATGTCCCTCCTGGCCGGCCTGCACTGGTACCGCTACCAGCTACTGCCGTCGGGCGAGGACGCCGACGACCTCGACCAGGCGTTGCGGCTCACCGAGTTTCTGCTGCGCTTCGCGCCGGAACGGGTGCCGCCGCCGCTGCTGGAGCTGCTGCGCTCCCGGCCCGCTCCCGCTGAGGCGGCGGGCCGGCCGCCGCGCCCCCGGCCCGCCCGAGTGGACACCACCGCCCGCGACGCGACGGCGAGTGCCCGGTACGTCGAGGCCGTCCTCCTGATGGCCGCCGCCGAGACCAGCCGCGACTACCGGGCGGCTGATCAGGCCGAGGCGCTGCTGCGGCAGGCGCTGGCCGGTACGCCGGCCGGAGCGCCCGAGCGCCTGCACTACCTGTCCGCCCTCGGCAAGGTCCACCGCGACCAGTTCCAGCATCTGGGCCGGCGACGGGCCCTGGCGGGGGCCGTCGAGGCGCACCGGGAGAGCCTGGAGGCGACCGGCGTCGGCGACCCGGAACGTCCCGTACGGCTGTTCAACCTCGGCAACGTGCTGGGCGACTCGTACGACGTCGACCGCGACCCGGTCGCGCTGGACGAGGCGATCACCGCGCTGCGGGACGCGGTCCGGGTCGCCGCGCCGGGCACGCCGGTGCGCACGATGGCCCGGATGAACCTCGGTCAACGGCTGCGCGACCGGTGGCGGCTGCACCGGCGGCCGGGTGACCTCGACGAGGCCGTCGACGCCTTCGCCGCGGCCCGGGACAGCGCCGACCCCCGGGTCGCCGCGCTGCACGGCGCCGCGCTCGCCGAGCGGTTCACGCGCGACCGGACGCCCGCCGACCGGGACACCGCCATCGAGGCCTACCGGTCGGCGTTGACCGGGTTCGGTGGCCTCTCCCCGGATCTCGCCGGCACCGCTCAGTTCGGGCTCGCCACCCTGCTCGCCGAGCGGCACCACAGTGCCGCCGACCCGGCCGACCTCGACGCGGCGATCGACGCGTACCGGGCCGCCACCGCGTCCGGGTCGACGCCCGAGGGGACGGACGGCGACGACCTGCGGCACGTCGCGGGCGGTCTGCTGGTGACCCGGTACGAGCGGCGCCGACGGGCCGACGACATCACCGAGGCGGTACGGGTGCTGCGCGCCACCGTGGGCGCCGCCCGGGATCCCGTCCAGCGGGCGCGTCGGCTCGCCGATCTCGGCCACGCGCTCGCCCTGGGCCACGCCGACCTCGGCGGGGTGAGCGCGCTGCGCGCCGGCCGTGACGCGCTGACCGAGGCGGAACGGCTGCTGCCCCGCGCCGACCCGCTGCGCCCGCACGTGCTCAACAACCTCGGCAACACCCTGCGCGAACTCTCCGACCTGGCCGGCGAGCCAACGTTGCTGGAGCCGGCCGTGGTCGCGCTGCGATCGGCCGTGGCCGCCGCCGATTCGGACACCGCGTCGCTGCCCCGGTACCGCTCGAACCTGGGTCTCGTGTTGCAGGCGCTCTTCGCCTCGACGCAGGACCTGGCGACGCTGACCGAGGCGATCCAGGTGCTGGCGCGGGTGGTCGAATCGACGCCACCCGGGCATCCGGACCGCCTGCCGGCGCTGACCAACTACGGCTCCGCCCTGAACCGCCGGGTCGAACTCTTCCTCGACGGCGCGCTGCCCGCGAGCGGCGGGCCCCCGGACGAGGTCGCGGCCGGTATCGCCCAGGACTCCGACACCGCCGTGGGCGCGCTGCGCGAGGCCGCCGAGCTGGCCGAACAGGAGGCCGACCCCACCGAGTACGCCCAGACGGTCGGCACCCACCCGCTGGCTCACCTGCTGCGGCATCGCCTCAACGGTGACCTGCCGGCGCTGGACGAGGCGGTCCGGCTGCTCGATCGGCTGAGCCGGCGGCCGTCGGCCGGCGGGGACCGGCACCGGATCCTCACGAACCTCGGCAACGCTCTCCTGCTGCGCCACCAGGCCGGCCGCGCCGACGCCGACGCCAGCGCCATGCTGACCGCCTACCGGGGGGCGGTCGACGAGCTGACCCCCGAGCATCCCGCCCGCACGATGTGCCTGAGCAACCTGGCCACCGCCCTGGAGCGGGTCGCCGAGACCGGCGCGGGTGACGCCGGCGCGCTGGTCGAGGCGACCGCCGCGCTGCGCGCCGCCGCCCACGTCGAGTCCGCGCCGTCGCTGCTGCGGGCGACAGCCGCCGGCCGGTACGCGGCACACGCCGCCCAGGCGGGCGACCTGCCGGCCGCGCTCGACGGGTACACCACCGCCATCGAGCTGATCGACCTGGTGGCCTGGCACGGCATGGACCCCGACGACCAGACCCGCCTGCTCGGACGCTTCCCCGGCCTGGCCAGCGACGCGGCGGCGGTCGCCATCGCCCTGGACCGCCCGGAGCGCGCGGTCGAGCTGCTCGAATACGGCCGGGGAGTCCTGCTCACCCGCGCCCACGACGCGGGCGCGGACCTGGCCGCGCTCCGCGCGCAGGCGTCCCGTCTCGCCGACCGCCTCGCCGACCTTCAAGCCGCCCTCGACGGCTTCGGATCACGGCCGCCGGGCCAGGTGGTGTCGCCGGACGGGTGGGAACGTGGCGGGTCGGTCGCCGCGACCGGAACGACGCCGGAGCAGCGGTACGACCTCGCCACCCGCCGCCGCCACCTGTTGGCCGAGATCCGCGACCGGCCCGGCTTCGCCGACTTCCTCCGTCCACCGCCCTTCGACGAGCTGGCCCGGGCCGCCGCGAACGGACCGGTGGTGCTGGTGAACGTCGCCGACCGGCGCTGCGACGCGCTGGTCGTCGCCGACGGCCGGGTCACCGTCGTGCCCCTGCCGGAGCTGACCCTGGCCGAGCTGATCGTGCGTACGGCGAGCTTCCTGAGCGCGATCGCGGTGCTCACCGGGCCCTCGGCGGCGGACGTCACCCCGCCGCAGGTACAACGTCGGCACGCGGTGGCCCGCGCCGAGGTCGCCCAGACCCTGGACTGGCTGTGGCGCGTCATCGCCGTACCCGTCCTGGAAGTGGCCCTGCCCACCCCGCCGGCCGCCGACGCCGAGCCGGCGGACGGCGGCTGGCCCCGGCTGTGGTGGTGCCCCACCGGCGTGCTCACCCTCCTGCCACTGCACGCGGCCGGCCCGGCCGACGGCGGGGACGGGCTGCTCGACCGGGTGGCGCCGTCCTACACGGCCTCGCTACGGGCGCTGACGCACGCCCGCCGGGCCGGACCGACAGCTCCCGGACCGGTCGACGCGGCGCTCTTCGTCGGCATGCCACAGACGCCCGGCCTGGCCGACCTGCCCGGCGTGGCGCGCGAGGAGGAGATCGTCCGACGGCACCTAGGCCGGGTGCGTTCGCTCATCGGCCCGGCGGCCGGCCCGGCGACGGTGCTCGACGCCCTGCCCGAGCAGCCCGTCGCGCACCTGTCCTGCCACGGTACGCAGGACCTGCGCTTCCCGACCCGGGGACGCCTCGAGCTGGCGGGCGGCGCGCTCAGCGTCCGCGACCTGTGGCGGCCGGTGGGGCGGCCGGCCGCGCTGGCCATCCTCTCCGCCTGCGAGACGGTACGCGGCGGGGCGGCCCTGCCGGACGAGGCGCTCACCCTCGGCACGGCCTTTCAACTGGCCGGCTTCCGGCACGTCATCGGCGCGTTGTGGTCCATCTCGGACGCGCTGACGGTGCGGCTCTGCGTCGACCTGTACGACGGGTTGGCGGTCAGCGGAGGGATCGCTCCGGACCGCGCGGCGGTGGCCCTGCACGCCGCCGTCCGCCGCCTGCGCGCCGCCCTACCCGACCATCCGGACACCTGGGCCGGCTACGCGCACCTGGGCCCCTGAGCGCGGCTCAGCGTAGGAGGATCAGCGGCCGGGGGCGTACCAGGTCACGCCGACGGCGGCGACCAGCAGCGTGGTGCACAGCAGCACCAGCCCCACCCCGACGCGCAGGGACCGGACCGCCGCCATCGCCTCCCGGTGATCGGCCAGCGGGGCCGGCGGGAGAGCCGCCACCGGGGTCACCGTCAGCGGCCCGTGTGCCGCGCGGAGCAGCGCGAGCGCTCCGGCGACGCCCGCGGCCAGCGCGGCGAGCAGCAGCAACCCGACCAGCGCGCCCCAACCCGCGGCGAGGGTGGTCACGTCGGAGCGGCCCCGGATCAGGCTGAACCCGACCAGCGCCACCAGCAGGCCACCCAGGCCGTTGCGCCAGGCCAGCGCCGCCGCGCGTACCCGCTCCAGCTCGCCGCGCAGCAGTCCGGCGAGCTGCTGCGCGCCGCGTAGGTCGGCCACGGTCGCGGGCGGGCCGGGACGGAGACGGATCACGCCTCGACCTCCAGCCAGAGCGTCCAGTACGCCCCGCAGCCCCGCAGCCCGGCGGGGCACCCCGGGTGCTCGGCCTCGCACTCGCACAGCAGCGTCCGGTAGCCCGGGTCGGAGGTCGCCGCGTCCTTGCGGTAGATCGCGTCGACGAGCGTGGTGGCGCTCGCGTGGCCGCACCGGGGACAGCGCCCGCTGAGCACCACCGCGAACTCGAACTCCTGGGCCCGGAAGTCCGCCGCGGCCCGCGTGGCGTACGCCTCGTCGGTCACCTCGGCGTACGACAGAGGGCTCGACGTCGGCCCGTCGTCACTCATCCCGACCTCCCGCCACCGACATCTGGACCGTCCACCGTAGCCGGTGACCACACCGGGTGCGCCCACGTGCCCGTGTCCGGATGCCGTCCGTCCCGGTGACCGACCCGGGGGAGTTGCGCGGAGCGACGGGTACCGCCCCTTTCGACGTGCGAGGCTGGGCGCGTGCCGGTGACGCCGGCTCGGGCGTCGGCGTCGGACCGGGCCGGCGCGACGGCGGAGGGAGGGCCATGCCGCAGGTGCCGCAGGTCGACTTCGCGCTCGACACGTACGAGTGCATCGTGATCTATCCCGGAGCCGCCGGACGGGCCCTGCCCCCGGAGACCGTGCAGCGGTTGCAGGCCGAGCACGCCGAGCACATGCGGGCGCTACAGCGCAGCGGGATCATCCTGGTCTCCGGCTCGGTGGACGGCCCGGCCCGTACGCCGGAGCCGCCGATCGGCTTCGGGCTGGCCCGCACCGGCAGCGTCGAGGACGTGCGCAGCGTGTTGGAGGCCGACCCGGCGGTGCAGGCCGGCCTCTACCGGGTGGACGTGTTGACCTTCCTCTGCCCGGCCGGCTCGCTGGAGTTCCCGCTGGTCAAGGCCGGTAACTGACCGTCGATCCGGAGACGGGTGTCAGGCCGCTGACGGCGTCGTGGCCGGCGCCGGTGTTACCGTCGCGCGTACGGCGTGGGCCGGCCGTCCCCGGCCGTCCAGGCGGCGCACGAGCCGCGTGACCTGCTCACCGCCGTGCCCGCTCGGCCCGTCCCGGGGGCGTCGCAGAGGGCCGTCGCCGGGAGCGGCCCGACACCGGCTCCGCGCGGAGGCGTACGATTCCCGGCGCGCGGTCGCCGTTGCCCGTCGCCACAACGTTCCGGTGCGCTTGCGCCCGCCGGCCCGACGCGTGCCACGCGTCGTTGGACACCTGTTCCACTGCCTGCAAGGGGTCGGCCCCGAGTCCGACCTGAAGGAGAGACTAGCCTGATGGGCGTGACACGCCGCGCGAAGATCGTCTGCACTCTTGGACCCGCCACCTCGTCCCCGGAGCGCATCCGGGGTCTCGTCGAGGCCGGCATGAACGTGGCGAGGCTCAACTTCAGCCACGGCAGCCACGAGGACCACGAGGCCGTCTACCGGCTGGTCCGGGAGGCGTCCGAGGCCGCCGGCAAGCCGGTGGCGGTCCTCGCCGACCTGCAAGGCCCCAAGATCCGGCTCGGCAAGTTCGCCGACGGCCCGCACGAGTGGCGCACCGGTGACTCGGTCGTGATCACCGGCGACGACATCCTCGGCACCAAGGAGCGGGTCTCCTGCACCTACACCAAGCTGCCGCACGAGGTGAAGCCCGGCGACCGGCTGCTGATCGACGATGGTCGGGTCGCCGTCGAGGTCACCGACGTCACCGGCAACGACATCCGCTGCCTCGTCACCGAGGGCGGCCCGGTCTCCAACAACAAGGGCGTCTCGCTGCCGAACGTGGCGGTCAGCGTGCCCGCCATGTCGGACAAGGACGCCGAGGACCTGCGCTTCTCCCTGGGCCTCGGTGTCGACCTGGTGGCGCTCTCGTTCGTGCGCTCGGCCGAGGACATCAAGCTCGTGCACAACATCATGGCCGAGGAGGGCGTCTTCCGCCCGGTGCTCGCCAAGGTCGAGAAGCCGGAGGCCGTGGAGCACCTCGAGGCCATCGTGCTGGCCTTCGACGGCGTGATGGTCGCCCGTGGCGACCTCGGTGTCGAGATGCCGTTGGACGAGGTCCCGCTGGTGCAGAAGCGCGCCGTGCAGCTCTGCCGGGAGAACGCCAAGCCGGTCATCGTGGCCACCCAGATGCTCGACTCCATGATCGAGAACTCCCGCCCCACCCGGGCGGAGGCCTCGGACGTGGCCAACGCGGTGCTCGACGGCGCGGACGCGGTCATGCTCTCCGGCGAGACCAGCGTGGGCAAGTATCCGGTGCTCACCGTCAGCACCATGGCCAAGATCGTGACGACCACCGAGGCCGGTTCGATCGGGGTGCCGCGTCTGCAGCACGACCCGCGTACGCACGGCGGCGCGCTCACCGTGGCCGCCTCGTCGATCGCCCGGGCCATCAACGCCAAGGCGCTCGTCGCGTTCTCGCAGACCGGCGACACCGTGCGACGGCTGTCCCGCCTGCACTGCGACCTGCCGCTGCTGGCCTTCACGCCGGTCCCCGAGGTGCGCGACCAGCTCGCCCTCACCTGGGGCGTGGAGACCTTCCTGATGCCGTTCGTGCAGCACACCGACGACATGTTCCGTCAGGTCGACCAGGCGCTGCTCGGCCTCGACCGGGCCAACCCCGGTGACTACGTGGTGATCGTGGCGGGCAGCCCGCCCGGCACCCCCGGCTCGACGAACACGCTGCGCGTGCACCAGCTCGGCTCGCTGGTCGACGCGGCGTCGGCGCGGGCGCTGCAGTGAGCGATGGTCGGGTCGCGGTCGGCCAGGCGGCTGTCGACCAGCTGCTGGAGGTGCTGGACCTCGACCCGACCGGGGAAATGACCTTCCGGGGGATGAGCCCCCCGGTCGGTCCACAGCGGGTGTACGGCGGCCAGGTTGCCGGTCAGGCCCTGGTCGCCGCCGGCCGCACGGTGGACCCGGAGCGCTTCGTGCACTCGCTGCACGGCTACTTCGTCCGCCCCGGCGATCCGGCCGAGCCGATCGAGTACCAGGTGGAGAACATCCGCGACGGCCGGTCGTTCTCGGTGCGTCGCGCGGTCGCCCTCCAGCACGACAGGCCGATCTTCTTCATGTCGGCGTCCTTCCAGCGGGCCGAGGAGGGGTTGGACCACCAGGCCCCAGCCCCGCTGGACGTGCCGCCGCCGCAGGACGTGCCGACGATGTCCGACCGGCTCTCCCGCTACCCCGAGCGCCTCGGCATGTGGGGGCAGATCCCCCGCCCGATCGACGTGCGCTACGTGGGGGAGCCCGGCTGGGTCCGCCCCGGCGACCGACCGGCCGACCCGCACCAGCGGGTCTGGATGCGCATCGACGGCAAGTTGCCCGAAGACCCGCTGCTGCACGCGTGCGCGCTCACCTACGCCTCCGACCTCACCCTGCTGGACTCGGTGCTCTCCGTGCACGGCGAGGTGTGGGGGCCGGGCGGCCTGGTCGGCGCGAGCCTGGACCACGCGCTGTGGTTCCACCGGCCGTTCCGTGCCGACGAGTGGTTCCTCTACGACTGCTGGAGCCCGTCGGCGTCCGGCGCGCGAGGGCTGGCGACCGGGCGGATGTTCACCACGGACGGCCGGCAGATCGCCAGCGCCGTCCAGGAGGGTCTGCTGCGCCGCGTCGGCGCCTGACCCGACCGGTCACGCCTGGTGGATGGCCTCACCGGCGATCTCGATCTGCACGGTCTTACCGACGAGGACGCCGCCGCTCTCCAGGGCGACGTTCCAGAGCAGGCCGTAGTCCTCACGGTTGATCTCCGCGGTCGCGCTGAATCCGAAGATGTTCTGCCCGTACGGATCACGCCGCGCGCCGCCGAAATTCACCTGTAGGTCCACCGCACGGGTGATTCCCTTCACCGTCAACTCACCGGCGAGCACGAAACGATTGGGCTCGGACTGCGGCGGCGGATTGTGACTTCTGCCTCGTCCGCCGAGTCGGTGGTTGCGCAGGCGCGCCCAGTAGAAAATCGGGTCGTCGTTGCTCTGCCACGTGATGCCCGTGCTTCGATATTCGAGAGTGGGATAACGCTCCACGTCGAGGAAATCGGCGCTTTTCAGGTGGGTGTCCCGGTCGGCGCTGCCGGTGGAGATGCTCGCCGACGCGATCGTGGCGGTCACCCCGGAACGCAGCGGATCCTCCCCGACCGTGATCTCCGCGGTCGCCTCGGCGAACTCGCCGCGCACGGGGCTCACCATCATGTGACGGGACAGGAAACCGATCCGCTTGTGCGCCTGATCGAGGCGGTAGGTGCCGGCGATCGGGATGGTCATGCCATCCCAGGTGCGTGTGGCGACATCGGTCATCGTGTTGCCTTCCCCCGGGGTTAATCAACGTCCGGTCCGAACTCCATCAACCGGCCGGACAGGCGTACTACCCGCCCAGCATAGGGACGTTCGGAATCGGCCTTTCGGGCCCCACCGGTTAATGGATCAAGGTGCGCGGCGTAATTGGTTGTCCGTCGATGCGTGGCCGATCGGTTGAGGGTCGCCGGTACCGGCGGATGACCTGCGGGCTAACCTTGCCGGCATGCGTCTCTCCGCCCGGGTCGACTACGCCCTCCGCGCGGCCGCCGAGCTGGCCGCGACGGCCAGCGGCCCCGGGCGGGGCCGGCCGGTCACCGCCGACCAGATCGCCCGTGCGCAGGAGATCCCGCCGAAGTTCCTGGAGAGCATCCTGTTGCAGCTGCGCCGGGGTGGCATCGTGCACGCCCAGCGCGGTCCGGAGGGTGGCTACTGGCTGGCCCGCCCGGCCGAGGAGATCTCTCTCGCGGAGGTGATCCGGGTGATCGACGGGCCGCTCGCGCACGTGCGGGGGCAGCGCCCCGAACAGCTCGGCTACCACGGTCCGGCCCGCGCCCTCCAGGAGGTCTGGATCGCGCTGCGCGCCAGCGAGCGCGAGATCCTGGAACTGGTCAGCGTCGCCGACGTGGCCGCGGGGGCGCTGCCCGCGCGGGTCACCGAGCTGGCCGCCGACCCGCGCGCCTGGATCTGACGCCTCCCCGGGCGGACGCCTCGACGCCGACCTGCGGGCGTCCCATCCACCGATCAGACACTTGACCCCGGCTCTGCCGTGCCGCATTGTCGACCAAGTCGATAGGAGATACCGAAAAGTCAGGGGGCGCTCGTGCGCAAGCTACTGGTCCTCGCTCTGGTCGGGCTCGTCGCGCAGTTGATCGATGGTTCACTCGGCATGGCGTACGGGTTGACCTCGTCCACCCTGCTGCTGGTAGTCGGGGTCGCGCCCGCCGCCGCCTCGGCGTCGGTGCACCTGGCCGAGATCGGCACCACGCTCGCGGCCGGGATCGCGCACTGGCGGTTCGGCAACGTCGACTGGCGGGTGGTCACCCGCATCGCCCTGCCCGGCGCGATCGGCGCGTTCGCCGGGGCCACCCTGCTCAGCTCGATCTCCACCGAGTCGGCCGCGCCGTGGATGGCCGCCATCCTCTTCACCCTGGGCGCGTACCTGCTGGTGCGCTTCGCCCGACCGCTGCGTACCGGTCGGGTCGGCGGACGGCTGCGCGGACGCTTCCTCGGCCCGCTGGGCCTGGTCGCCGGCTTCGTCGACGCGACCGGCGGCGGCGGGTGGGGCCCGGTCGCCACCCCGGCGCTGCTGGTCTCCGGTCGCCTGGAGCCCCGCAAGGTGATCGGCTCGGTCGACACCGCCGAGTTCGTGGTCGCCGGAGCCGCCAGCGTCGGTTTCCTGATCGGGCTGGGAACGGAGGGCTTCCTCCTCCCCACCGTCGTCGCCCTGCTGATCGGCGGGTTGGTCGCCGCCCCGCTGGCCGCCTGGCTGGTGCGTATCGTGCCCGCCCAACTGCTGGGCGCGGCGGTCGGTGGCGTCATCGTGCTGACCAACGCCCGCACCCTGATCCGGTCGGCCGAGCTGGGCGGCCCGCTCCGCCCCACCCTCTACGTCCTGCTGGCCGCCGGATGGCTGACCGCGCTGCTCTTCGCCGTACGCGCCCTGCGCCGCACCCGTCGAGCCCGCGCCACCGCTGCCACCGCCACCGAGACGGCCACGGCAGCCGGCGCTGTCTTGCCGGTGCTTCCTGAGTCGGTCTCTGTCATCACCGGCGCTGCCGACGGCAGCGCACCGGCCGATCTCAGCGTGGCGGGCACCCCGGGAGGGCGCTGACCCGCGCGGCGGCTTCCGGTGACGTCGGTCGACTTGGTGCTCTCCCGTCGTTGTTCGCGGCGGAGTGCCTACCCCCTGTGACCGTGATGCCTGTGAGTCATCTTGATGACTCACAGGCATCACGCTCATTTGGGTCCTCGCCCCGCAGGCGGCGCTGCCGCCGGCCATCAGCCCTGCCGGCGGGCTGCCGGGACGCGGCTCCTCTGCCGCCGTCGCGGCGGGAGGTCGACTGCGGATCGGTGATGTGGCGGTGTCTGCAGGCGGCGACGCCGCGACGTCGGCGATCTGGCGGGGTCTCCGCGTCGCGATGCCGCCACATCGGCGACCTGGCGGGCGGTAGCGTCCGGGCCGTCAGCGCGTCAGCAGCTTGTCCGCTGCCTCGGCGAGCAGCGCCCACGTCTCGTCGATGTGCGCCGCGGTGGTCTGCGGTGAGCCGACGGCCAGCCGCAGCGTGTACCGGCTGGCCACCCGGGTGTGGGTCAGATGTGCCCGCCCGCTGGCGTTCACCCGGGCCAGCAGCTCGGCGTTCGTGCCGTCGTCGGCCCGCAGCCGGAAGCAGACCAGCGAGAACGGGTGCGCCGCGGCCAGCTCGAACCGGTCGTCGGCGCGCAGGTGATCGGCGAACCGGGCGGCCAGGGCCACGCCCGAGCGGATGTGCGCCCGCAGCCCCTCGACGCCGTACCAGCGCAACACGAACCAGAGCTTCAGGGCCCGGAAACGGCGACCCAGCGGCACCTGCCAGTCCCGGTAGTCGAGCACCGCGCCCGAATCTGAGGCGGCGTTGCGCAGGAACTCGGGGAGCACGGTCAGCGCCTCGACCAGTTCTCGGCGGTCGGCCACCCAGAACGCGTCGCAGTCGAAGCCGGTGAGCAGCCACTTGTGCGGGTCGAAGCAGTAGGAGTCGGCGTACTCCAGGCCGGTGTGCGACCAGCGCAGTTCGGGGCAGACGGCGGCGGAGCCCGCGTACGCCGCGTCGACGTGCAGCCAGATGCCGTACTCGGCGCAGATCGCTCCGATCTCCGCCACCGGGTCGATGGCGGTGGTGGAGGTCGTGCCGATGGTCGCGACCACGATGGCGGGTACGTCCCCGACGGCCAGATCCGCCTCGATCGCCGCGCGCAGCGCGTCCGGGCGCAGCGCCTGGGTGTCCGGGTCGACGTCGATCGACCGGATGCCGTCCGCGCCCAGTCCGGCGATCCGCGCGGCCTTCTCGATCGAGGAGTGCCCGTGCACCGACGTGTACGCGCGGTAGCGCCGGTCGATGCCGGTCGCGCGCCAACGACCCCCGCTGGCGCGGTGCAGCGCGGCGAGGGTGGCCACCAGTGTCGCCGAGGACGCCGAGTCCTGGATGACGCCGCCACCGGGCCCGGTGGAGGAGAAGCGCGGCGGCAGGTCGAGCAGCTCGGCCAGCCAGTCCATCATGACCGTCTCGAGTTCGGTGCAGGCCGGGCTCGTCGCCCACATCATGCCCTGCACGCCGAGCCCGGAGCTGACCAGGTCACCGAGCAGGCTCGGACCGGAGGTGTTCGCCGGAAAATAGCCGTAGAAGCCGGGGTGCTGCCAGTGCGTCAGCCCGGGCAGGACGATGGTGTCCAGGTCGGCGAGGAGCGCTTCGACCGGTTCGCCGCCGGTGGTGGGCGGCGAGCCCGGTAGGGCCTTCGCCACCGTGCCCGGCGGGTCGGCGGAGGTGACCGGTCGTTGGTGCAGCGTCGTCCAGTAGTCGGCGATCCAGTCGACGACGGCGTGGCCGGCGCGGCGGAACTCGTCCGGGTCCATGTGCGGGGCGCTCATCCGGTCGAGTCGATCAGGCGGTGTGGGGCGGGGTCAAGAGCCGTACGGGGTGACGGTCGTCGATATTGCGGACCGGAAAGCGCTTGCCCTACGATGCGGCTGAG
Organism: Micromonospora sp. NPDC049662; assembly: GCF_040675055.1. Taxonomy (NCBI): domain Bacteria; kingdom Bacillati; phylum Actinomycetota; class Actinomycetes; order Micromonosporales; family Micromonosporaceae; genus Micromonospora; species Micromonospora sp. NPDC049662. Next base: position 61,647 of record NZ_JBFAOC010000016.1, on the reverse strand, counting down.
CCGGATCCGAGTTCCAGGGCGTCAACCCCCGACCAGACCGCCGTTCCGTCGCCGCCGCGACGGACCGTCCACCGTGCTTCCCGGGCAGGGCAGGTGGGCCAACAGCGGTCACCACCGGATCCCCCGGAGGCAGTTCATGCACCCGTCAAGACAACGGCTGACCCTGCTCGCCGCCTCGACGGCGGCAGTCGTCGTGGCCGGCACCGTCGGCACGGTCGTCGCCTCGGCCGCCGCCGTCGGCTGCCGCGTCGACTACCAGGTCACCAACCAGTGGCAGGGCGGCTTCGGCGCCAACGTCACCATCACCAACCTCGGCGAGGAGATCAACGGCTGGACCCTCGCCTGGTCCTACGCCGCCGGCCAGCAGGTCTCCCAGGCGTGGAACGCCACCGTCAGCCAGTCCGGCGCGCAGGTGAGCGCGCGCAACGTCGACTACAACGGCGCGCTCGCCACCAACGGCACCGCCTCGTTCGGGTTCAACGCCTCCTGGACGAGCAGCAACCCGGCCCCGGCCAGCTTCACGCTCAACGGCGTCACCTGCACCGGAGCGCCCCCCACAGGCGACCCGACCACCCCGGCCCCGACCACGCCACCGCCGACCACCCCGCCGCCCACGACGCCACCGCCCACGACGCCCCCACCGACCACGCCCCCACCGACCACGCCGCCACCCACCACGCCTCCGGCCGGGGCGAAACAGCTGGAGAACCTGGACCGAGGGCTGGTCAGCGTCCGCTCCGGCAACGGCAACCTGGTCTCCTGGCGTCTGCTCGGCACCGAGACCTCCGGCGTGTCGTTCAACCTCTACCGCGGCTCGACCAGGGTCAACGCCAACCCCATCACCGGCGCCACCAACTACCTCGACAGCGGCGCGGCGGCCGGCTCGACGTACACCGTGCGGGCCGTGGTGGGCGGTGTCGAGCAGGCGGCGTCCGCGCCGGCCCTGCAGTTCGCCAACGGCTACCTGGACGTGCCCCTGCAGGTGCCGGCGGGCGGCACCACACCCAGCGGGGAGAGCTACACCTACAGCGCCAACGACGCCTCCGTCGGCGACCTCAACGGCGACGGCAGCTACGAGATCGTCCTCAAGTGGGACCCGTCGAACGCCAAGGACAACTCCCAGTCCGGCTACACCGGCAACGTCTACGTCGACGCGTACACCCTGACCGGTACCCGGTTGTGGCGCATCGACCTCGGCCGCAACATCCGGGCCGGCGCGCACTACACCCAGTTCCAGGTGTACGACTACGACGGCGACGGTCGCGCCGAGGTGGCCATGAAGACCGCCGACGGCACCCGCTCCGGCACCGGCCAGCTCATCGGCTCGTCGTCGGCGGACTACCGCAACTCCAGCGGTTACGTGCTGTCCGGCCCGGAGTACCTGACCATGTTCAACGGCCAGACCGGCGCGATCGCATCCACCGTCAACTACGACCCGCCGCGCGGCACCGTGTCGTCCTGGGGCGACTCGTACGGCAACCGGGTGGACCGGTTCCTCGCCGGCACCGCGTACCTGGACGGCCAGCGCCCGTCACTGATCATGGCGCGGGGCTACTACACCCGGGCGGTGATCGCGGCCTGGGACTTCCGCAACGGCTCGCTGACCAAGCGCTGGACGTTCGACTCGAACTCCTCCGGCAACGGCGCGGCGGCCGGCCAGGGCAACCACCAGCTCTCCGTGGCCGACGTCGACGGCGACGGCCGCCAGGAGATCGTCTACGGCGCCGCCACCATCGACGACAACGGGCGGCTGCTCTACTCGACGGGCAACGGGCACGGCGACGCCCTGCACGTCGGGGATCTCGACCCGGGCCGCGCCGGCCTGGAGGTGTTCAAGGTCGACGAGGACGGCAGCAAGCCCAGCTCGTGGTTCGCGGACGCCCGTACCGGTCAGATCCTGTGGTCGACGCCGGCCTCCGGCGACAACGGCCGGGGCGTCTCGGCGGACATCTGGGCCGGCAGCCCCGGCGCGGAGTCCTGGTCGGCGGCGGTCTCCGGCCTCGCCAACACCCGTGGGCAGAACATCGGCCGCAAGCCGTCGTCGACGAACTTCCTCGCCTGGTGGGACGGTGACCCCGTCCGGGAGTTGCTGGACGCCACGAGGATCGACAAGTACGGCGCCGGGGGCGAGACCCGACTGCTCGACGGCAGCGGGGTCGCGTCCAACAACGGCACCAAGTCCACGCCGTCGCTCTCCGGCGACATCCTGGGTGACTGGCGCGAGGAGGTGATCTGGCGGACCACCGACAGTCGGGCGTTGCGGATCTACAGCACACCCACTCCGACCAGCACCCGGATCTACACCCTGATGCACGACCCGCAGTACCGGGTGGCGATCGCGTGGCAGAACACCGCCTACAACCAGCCGCCGCACCCGGGGTTCTTCATCGGTGATCAGATGGCGGGCCCACCCACCCCGAACATCTACCTACGCTGATCTGACCCTGGCGGTACTGATCGAGTTCGCCTAAGGTGGCAGGCACCGGGCCGCAGCCGCGGAATCCGCACAGCTACAGCCCGGTGCTCCACACCGCGGCATCCCCGACCCGTCCCGACCGGGAATGCCGTACCACCACCGGCACCAACATTAGGCACCGTCCGGGTCGCGGGAGTGACGCTGACGTGAAGATCGTGTTTCACGCGTCCCGGCGCAGGCCCCCGGCCACCTTCTCGGCGATCAACTCGTACGACCGCACCCGGTCGGCCACGTCGTACACGAGCGTGGTGAGCATCAGCTCGTCCGCGCCGGTGCGCTCCTGCAACTCGGTGAGCTGCCGCCGCACCGTCTCCGGCGAGCCCATCGCCTGACCCTCGCGCCGTTGCAGCACGAACTCCCGCTCGAACTCCGTGTACGGGTACGCCGCCGCCTCGTCCGGCGTCGACAACGGCTCCGGCCGACCGGAACGCAGCTTCAGGAACGACAGCGCGCTCGGCGCGGCCAGCCACTCGGCCCGCTCGTCGGTGTCGGCGCAGACCGCGTTGACGGCCACCATGGCGTACGGCTTGTCCAGCCACTGCGACGGCCGGAAGTTCTGCCGGTACAGCGCCAGCGCCGGCAGCGTGTTCGCCGCGCTGAAGTGGTGCGCGAACGAGAACGGCAGACCCAGCAGACCGGCCAGCTGGGCGCTGAAGCCGCTCGACCCCAGCAGCCAGACGGCCGGCTGCTCGCCGCGACCGGGGGTGGCGATGATCTGCCCCGGCTTCTCACCGCTGAAGTAGTTCATCAGATCGGCCAGCTCACGCGGGAAACCCTCCGCCGACAGGCCCTCCATGGTGCGGCGCAACGCCAGCGCGGTCACCTGGTCGGTGCCCGGGGCCCGGCCGATGCCCAGGTCGATCCGGCCCGGGTGCAGCGCCTCCAGGGTGCCGAACTGCTCGGCCACCACCAGCGGCGCGTGATTCGGCAGCATCACCCCACCGGAACCCAGCCGGATGGTCGACGTGTTCGCCGCCAGGTGCGCCAGCAGGACGGCCGGCGCGGAGCTGGCGATCGCCGGCATGTTGTGGTGCTCGGCCACCCAGAAGCGGTGATAGCCCAGCTCCTCTGTGCGTCGGGCCAGCTCGGTGGTGGCCTGCAAGGCCGCGCCGGCGGTGGCGCCCTTGGCGACCGGGGCAAGATCAAGAACAGACAACGGTACGGTGATCACACGCAGTGCCAACTCCCCGGCCTGCCCGTTCATTCCGACGGCCGCTCAGCCCACCCCACGCGCCTGCTCGAAGATCAGGCTGGTCTGCGTGTGCTGCACCACCGGGTCGACCGCCAACTGGTCCAGCACGAAGTCCCGCAACGCGTCACCCGACGCGGCCCGCACGTGCAGCACGTAGTCCTCGGCGCCCGCCACGTGGAACACCGACACCACCCCGGGCAGCCGCACCGACCGCGCCCGGAACGCGTCCACCGCCGCCCGCTCGTGCGCCGTCAACCGCACCGACACCAGCGCCTGCAACGGCAGGCCCAACGCCGCCGGATCCACCTCCGCGTGGAAGCCCCGGATCGCCCCGCGCTCGCGCAACGCCCGGGTACGCGTCAGACACGTCGACGGCGCCACCCCCACCCGCTCGGCGAGCGCGTTGTTCGGCAACCGGCCGTCCGCCACCAACTCGGCGAGGATCGCGCGGTCCACCTCGTCCAGGGCCGGATACGGCCGTACATCGTTCGACTCAGAGGGCATCCGAGCATCGTCCTCCGAACCACCGGCCAAAACCAGGGCTCTCAACAGAATCATCCACCAAACTGTTGCACCCAGGTTGGCAGATGTTCGACCCTACCCGCATGACGACGGTGGACACCCGAGCCGTACACGCCGGCCGCGACGACCTGCGCACGCTCGGCGTGCACGTACCACCGATCGACCTCTCCACCACCAACCCACTGCCGTCGGTCGACGACGGCGGCAACGCCTACGAGCACCTCGCGACCGGCGGCACCCTGCCCGCCGACGCCAGCGCCGTCTACCAGCGGCTCTGGAACCCCACCGTCGCCCGCTTCGAAACCGCCCTCGCCACCCTCGAAGGCACCGAACAGGCCGTCGCCTTCGCCAGCGGCATGGCCGCCCTCACCGCCACCCTGCTCGCGGCCACCCGCGACGGCCACCGCCACATCGTCGCCGTCCGCCCGCTCTACGGCGGCACCGACCACGTCCTCGCCACCGGTCTGCTCGGCACCACCGTCACCTGGGCCCACCCCGACGAGGTCGCCACCGCCCTCCGCCCCGACACCGCGATGGTCGTCATCGAGACACCGGCCAACCCCACCCTCGACCTCGTCGACATCGCCGCCCTCGCCGCGGCGGCCGGCGACGTGCCCCTGCTCGTCGACAACACCGTCGCCACCCCCGTCCTGCAACAACCCGCCCGCCACGGCGCCGCCCTCGTCCTGCACAGCGCCACCAAGAGCATCGGCGGGCACGGCGACGTCCTCGCCGGCGTCGTCGCCTGCGACGAGGCCTGGGCGGCGCGCCTGCGCCAGGTCCGCGCCGTCACCGGCGCGATCCTGCACCCCCTCGGCGGCTACCTCCTGCACCGCGGCCTGCAGACACTGCCGCTGCGGGTCCGCGCCCAACAGGCCACCGCCGAGAAACTCGCCGGCTGGCTCGCCGACCACCCCGGCGTACACCGGGTGCACCACCCCTCGGTGTACGACCCGGCGGCGCTCGTCGGCCGGCAGATGTCCGGACCCGGCAGCCTCCTCGCCTTCGAGGTACGCGGCGGCGCGTCCGCCGCCGCCACCGTCGCCGCCTCCTGCCGGCTCATCACCCACGCCGTGTCCCTCGGCGGCGTCGACACCCTCATCCAGCACCCCGCCTCGCTCACCCACCGCCCCGTCGAGGGTGACGCGAAGCCGGACGGTGCGCTGCTACGCCTCTCCGTCGGCCTCGAAGATCCCGAGGACCTGCGCGCCGACCTCGCCCGCGCGCTCGACGCGATCGCCTGATCAGCGCAGCTCGCGGTTGCCCAACACCCGGGTCGGCGAGCCCTCCCGCGCCACCCGCAACATCGCCCGGCCGATCCCGTCGGTGGTCGTCACGTGGTTCGGCAGCAGCCCCCGCAACACCGGGAAGAGCGGACGCGTGACCGCGTACCCGATCCGGTAGGCCCGGGTCCGCGACACCGCCCCGTACGTCGGCTGGATGAACCCCGGCCGCGCCGCGTACCCGTTGGGCAGCAGGTCCATGACCGCGTTCTCGGTGCGGCCCTTCACCCGCGCCCACATCACCCGACCCTGACCGGTCGAGTCGGTGCCGACGCCGGAGACGTAGACGAACGTGACCTGCGGGCTCACCTCGGCCAACAGTCGCGCCGCAGCCATCGGGAAGTCGTAGCTGATCCGGGTGTACGCCGCCTCGTCCAGACCCAGCGACGACACACCGAGGCAGTAGAAGCAGGCGTCGACGCCGGTCAGCTCCGCCCGTACCGACTCCAGGTCACCGACGTCGGCGACGGTCAACTCCCGCAGCTTCGGGTCCCGCTGACCGGTCGGCCGGCGACCGATGGTGAGCACCTCCCGCACGTCCTCGGCGAGCAGGCACTCGCGCAACACGCCCTGACCGACCATGCCGGTCGCACCGAAGATGACCACCCGCATCAGATCCACCCCTGTCATCGGTCCCGCCACAGGCTCCCACGATCGGCATGACCGTCAAGGCCCGGGGAAACCCACTGCGGCCGACAACGCCGAACCGACTCAAGGGGGACGAACATGCCGTTCATCACCGTGGGCACCGAAAACAACACCGCCATCGATATCTACTACGAGGACCACGGCTCCGGCCAACCCGTCGTGCTCATCCACGGCTTCCCCTTCAACGGCGCCACCATGGAGAAGCTCGCCGACCCCCTGCTCCAGGCCGGCTACCGGGTCATCACCTACGACCGTCGCGGATTCGGGGCCTCCAGCCAACCCGACACCGGGTACGACTACGACACCCTCGCGGCCGACCTCGACACCCTCATGACCGAGCTGGACCTGTGCGACACCATCCTCGCCGGCCACTCCATGGGCACCGGTGAGGTGACCCGCTACCTCAGCAGGTACGGCTCCGACCGGGTCAGCCGGGCAATCCTGCTCGCCCCGCTCGCGCCGTTCCTGCTCAAGACCGCGGACAACCCCGACGGCGTCGACGGCAGCGTCTTCGACGGCTTCAAGCAGGCCGTCGTGGCCGACCGGTTCGCCTTCCTCACCGCCTTCTGCACCAGCTTCTTCAACTACGAGCAGACCAGGGGCAAGCAGGTCAGCGAGGAAGCGTTCAAGGCGCACTGGGCCATCGGCGCGCTGGCCTCCGCCCGCGCCATGTACCAGTGCATCGACGTCATTCCCACCGACTTCCGCGCCGACGTGCCCCGACTCGACGTGCCGATCCTCATCGTCCAGGGCGACCAGGACGCCGTGCTGCCCTACCCGGTGACCGGCCAACGGCTCGCCCCGATGCTGCCCGACGGCACACTCGTCACCCTCAAGGGCGCCCCGCACGGCATCCCGTGGACCCACGCCGACGAGGTCAACAAGGCGATTATGGACTTCATCGGCGCACCGGCCATGGCCCGCGCGTGACCGTGGTCAGGACTTCGGGCCGACGTGTCGGTCGAGGGTGGCGACGGCGTCGCGCCGCGCCACCGACAGGCAGTTGCGGCGGTTCATCCGCCAGGCGATACCGAGCAGGTCCAGCCTCCACTGGCAGAGCCCCATGATGTCGGTCGACTCGTTGACGAACGTGTAGCGCGGGTAGACGTAGTCCCTGCCCCGCACGGTCACCCGGTTGGCGAACCGGCAGCCGTCGGAGTGGAACAGACCGCGCAGGAAGTCGCCGGGGTGGCTCTCGACGAGCGACAGCTGCCAGTCGGCCAGGACGATCGGTCGCTCGTGCTTCGTGCCGGTACCGTGCTGCGGAAACAGACACGGCCAGTGCATGCCGCTGCTCTCGACCGAGACGCAGCCCTGCTTGGGGACTCGCTGTACGCGTGACGCGAGCACGGAGAGCATGGCTGACTCGCACGCGTCGACGAGGTGTGGATAGCTAGCCGTGCAGGCGATCCGTAGTACCGGCACCTTCGGTGAGACGGCCAGATGGCCGTCGCCCAGGTAGAGGCCGAGCAGGTAGACGTAGGCGGCGGGGTCTGTCGGACTGTCGACACCGTCGCGACAGCGGAAGCACCGAAGCTGCGTGCCTCGGAGGCGAGCCTCCGGGCGATCGGTACACCAGTGCCAGACTGTCCGGTACGGCACTCCGGTCGCGCGGGCGGTGTCGGCAACCGTGCTGCCGGCGAGGAACATCTGCCGTGCTCGTGCGCGAATCTCAGGTGGGTGCACGAGAGGATTCTCGAACACCCGTACGACAATTTGGTGCCCCCGGTGGGATTCGAACCCACACTGTCGGAGGTTTGAGCTCCGTTTCTCTGCCAGTTGGAATACGGGGACGCTTCCCTGATTCGGCCCTGACAGGATACCCACTACGCTGAGAGCGGTGACACCCGGCTGGGCGGGTGTCGGGTTCTAACTGGTGGGGGTAGGGCTGGTGGCTGAGACGCCGACGGATGCCGAGCGCAGGCGCGTACTGATCGCCGAGGACGAGGCGCTGATCCGGCTGGACCTCGCCGAGATGCTGGTCGAAGAGGGCTACGAGGTGGTGGGGGAGGCCGGCGACGGCGAGACCGCCGTGCGCCTCGCCGAGGAGCTGAAGCCCGACCTCGTCATTCTCGACATCAAGATGCCGATCATGGACGGGCTGGCCGCCGCCGAGCGGATCGCGGGCGCGCGGATCGCTCCGGTGATCATCCTCACCGCGTTCAGCCAGCGGGATCTGGTGGAGCGGGCGCGGGCGGCGGGCGCGATGGCGTACCTCGTGAAGCCTTTCCAGAAGAGTGACCTGGTCCCGGCGGTGGAGATCGCGTTGTCGCGGTATTCGGAGGTCGCGGCCCTGGAGGCCGAGGTCGCGAGCCTGACCGACCGCCTGGAGATCCGCAAGACGGTGGAGCGCGCCAAGGGCGCGCTGATGACGACGTACGGGATGACCGAGCCGCAGGCGTTCAAGTGGATCCAGCGCACGGCGATGGACCACCGGATGACCATGAAGGAGGTCGCCGAGCGGATCCTCGCGGAGACCGCCGGCGGCGAGGTGGCGCAGCAACCGTCCGTCTGAACCCTGGTCGACCCTCGGCGGCGGGTGATCGGATCGATAGCATCAGTTGCGTGTCGGTCCGGCGTACGGTCGCGGTGGTCGGGGTTGTCGTCACGCTGCTCGCCGGCTGCCGGGCCGCCGACGACGGGCGGCTCCCCGAACCGGTGCGTCCACGGTGGGAGATGGCCGATCTGCCGGTGCCCCCGGGTGCGCCGGGTCGGCTCATCGCACGTGATGTGACCGCCTGCGCGGGTCGGTGGTACGCCGTCGGCGCGGTGGGCGCGCCCGATGGTGGAACCCGGCCGGCCGCCTGGCGGAGTGTGGACGGTCGCGGGTGGACGTCGTTGCCGTTGCGGCCGATCAGCTACTACGGCGAGCGCGCGATCATGTACGCGGTCGGCTGTCACGAGGGTCGGATCGCCGTCATCGGGGCACGGTCGGGTGGCGCGCACGGCAATCCGCGGGTGCGGACGTGGCGGCAGGACGCCGACGGTGGTCTGTCCGAGGTGCCGGCGGAGTTCGAGCTGTACGGCGGACCGGAGGCGGTCAGCGCGAGTCGTATCGCGGGTGGCGCTGGCGGGTGGCTGATCGCGGGCGCCCGCACGGGTGGGGCGGCGGTGTGGCGTTCCGCGGACGCGACCGACTTCGCGCTGGTCGACGATGCTCCGGGGCTGGCCAGTGACGCGGGGTTGACGACGATCGCCACGGATGTGGTGGCGGCGCCCGATGGCTGGCTGGTCGCGGGCGGGGGTCGGCCGGCGGGTCGGGCGGACCGTGATCCGTACGTCTGGTCGTCGGCCGACGGCCGGGCGTGGACGCGGACGGCGTTGCCGGCGACGGGTGCGGACGAGGTCGCGCAGCGTCTCGTCCGGATGGGTGCCGTGGTGTACGCCCTGGGGGTGCGGGGGAGCGCATTCCAGGCCTGGAAATGGTCGCCTGGGGCGACGGTTGGCGCCGAAGAATGGCGGGCCGTCGCGGATTTCGGGGCGACGGGCGCGGGCGCGGTGGCGGGGGTGGAGGCGGTTGCCGGCGACGGCGGCGTGGTGCTGGCGATGACGGTGGCGAGCGACGGGCACCGGCTGTGGCGGTCCGCCGGGGACGCCTCGTCGTGGGTGCCGGTGACCCTGCCAGGTCACGTTTCCGCTGGTGGGCACACGTCGGCGGCGGTCGCGGCAGCGGACGGTCGGATGGTGGTCACCGTCGACGACGGGGTGGCGGCGCGGGTGTGGTTCGGGCCTTCTGGGCCCGTTTGACGAGTTGTCGACAGGCGCCGATGTGACATCTAAACGCGAGCTTTTCCGCTTCTGGTAACGGTTGAGTCAACGCCGCCTACGACACCTTACGGGGAGTAGTGGTTGTGGGATAACGTCCCGCCCCAGACCGGGTGAACGGTCCGGTCCGGTGTGGCCTTGGCGTTCTACGAGGCGCCACCGGGCTTCTGGACGGAGGAGGGTTCCAGCCTTGAGGCAAAACTTCGTGCGCGTCCTCGGCAGCGTCGCCATCGTGGCGCTTGTTGCCGGCGGCGCCAGCGCGTGTAAGAAGGACGAGGGCACGTCGGGTGGTTCCGCCAGCAAGGCGTGCGACCTCAAGATCGGTTTCTTCGGGGCGCTCTCGGGCGCCGACGCCGGCCTGGTCACCCCGATGAAGCAGGGTGCCGACCTGGCCGTGGAGAAGTACAACGCGGAGAACGCGGACTGCAAGGTCACCGTTCAGGCGTTCGACTCGCAGGGCAAGGCCGACCTCGCGGGTGGTCTCGCGACCAGCGCGGCGGCCGACACGAAGATCGTGGCGATGGTCGGGCCGGCGTTCTCCGGTGAGAGCGAGGTCGCGCTGCCGATCTTCGACACCGCGGGTCTGTCCGTCATCAGCCCGTCGGCCACGCGACCGAGCCTGTCGACGAAGGGCTGGAAGGTCTTCCACCGCGGTGTGGGTAACGACTTCTCCCAGGGCCCGGCCGTCGCCAGCTACATCAAGAACGTGCTGAAGTCTGACAAGGCGTTCGTCATCGACGACCAGTCGGCGTACGGCGCGGGTCTGGCCGACGAGGTCAAGAAGGGCCTCGGCTCGGTGGTCATCGGCACCGACAAGGTGGTCGACAACGCGCAGGAGTTCGGTGCGCAGATCTCCAAGGTCAAGACCAGCGGTGCCGCTGTTCTCTTCTACGGCGGTTACACCGAGGAGGCGGCGCCGTTCCTGAAGCAGCTGCGGGCTGCGGGCTGGACCGGCACGTTCATCGGTGGTGACGGCATCAACGACGCGAACATGCTGTCGGTCGCCGGTCAGAAGGACGTCGAGGGCACCATCGCCACCTGCCCGTGTGGCCCGGCGACCGCCGCCAAGGGCACCTTCGTGACCGACTTCAAGGCCAAGTACAGCGTGGACCCGGGCGTGTACGCCGACGTCTCGTTCGACCTGGCCAACATCTACCTTGAGGCGATCAAGGCCGGCAAGACCACCCGCGCCGACATCCAGGCCTTCCTCTCGACCTACAACAAGGCCGGTTCCGCCTCTGGCGTGACCTACAAGTGGGAGCCGACCGGCGAGCTGGACCCGGCCCAGGTCAAGGTGTGGGCCTTCAAGGCGAAGGCCGGCGCGTGGGCTCCGGACGTGGAGATCCCGAAGGCCTGATCCCCGCCAGGGTCACAGGTTTGAGGGCGTGACGATAAGAGTTGTCTCAATGCGGCCGGGGTTGCGAAATCCCGGCCGCATTGGCTCAACGCAACACCCTTCGGAGCATCGGTGGACTTTGCAGAACTCGTCCGGGGCTTCCCGGAACTGACCACAACCGGGTTGGTGCAAGGCGCGATCTACGCGCTCATCGCCCTCGGCTACACCCTCGTCTACGGCGTACTCCGCCTGATCAACTTCGCGCACTCCGAGGTCTTCATGATCGGCACGTTCGGTGCCATCTGGACCTGGGCGGCCTTCGGGCTCGACAGTAACAGCGGCGCTCCGTCGGTAGGCCGCTCGCTGCTGCTGATCGCGCTGGCGATCGTCGTCGCGGCGCTGCTGTCCGGCAGTGTCGCTCTGCTCATCGAGGTTACCGCATATCGGCCGCTGCGACGGCGTAACGCGCCGCCGCTGGCCTTCCTGATCACGGCCATCGGCGCCTCGTACGCGCTGATGGAGCTGATGGGAACGCTGACCCAGCGGCGTCAGATCGGCGCCCCGGCCCTGCTGCCCGCCGACACGCTGTTCAAGATCGGTGGCTGGAGCGTCACGCCGGTCCAGATGCTGACGCTGAGCGTGGCCATCATCATGATGGTGGGGCTGGACTGGTTCGTTAACAAGACCCGGTTCGGCAAGGGCATCCGCGCCGTGGCGCAGGACGCCAACACCGCCGCGCTGATGGGTGTCAACAAGAGCCGAGTGATCGCGTTGGTCTTCGTGCTGGGCGGTCTGATGGCCGGCGTCGCCGCCGTCTTCAGTGACATGAAGAGCGGAAACACCCGCTACAACATCGGCTTCCTGCTCGGGCTCAAGGCGTTCTCCGCCGCGGTGCTGGGCGGTATCGGCAACCTGCGGGGTGCGGCGATCGGCGGCATCCTGCTGGGTCTGGTCGAGAACTACGGCTCGGCGCTCTTCGGCTCGCAGTGGCGGGATCTCATCGCGTTCGTGGTGCTGATCGTCCTGCTGATGTTCCGGCCGACCGGCCTGCTGGGCGAGTCGTTGGGGAGGGCGCGGGCATGACCGCTCTGCGAGAGCGCTGGCACTCCGCTTCGAGTGCCATCGGTCGGCGGGTCGACGGGCTGCCGAAGTCCGCCCGGATCACCGGGTTGCTGGCCTTCCTCGCCTTCCTCTACATCCTGCCGAACAAGTGGTTCTACGAGTACCTGAACATCCCGGGTCTGTGGATTCCGCTGTACACCACGCGCAACGACATGGCGGCGGTGCTGTTCTACTGCGCGTGGATCGTGCTGCTGTCGCTCGGTCTCAACGTCGTGGTGGGCTACGCGGGTCTGCTGGACCTGGGGTTCTTCGGCTTCTTCGCCGTCGGCGCGTACACGGTGGCGTTGTTGACGTCGCCGGAGAGCAAGCTCATCACCGAGTACAACTGGCTGGAGAGCCCGTGGCCGTGGTTGGTCACGGTGCCGATCGCGATCGCGCTGGCGCTGTTGTCCGGTGTGCTCCTCGGCGCTCCGACGCTGCGGCTGCGGGGTGACTATCTGGCGATCGTGACCCTCGGTTTCGCGGAGATGATCCGGATCGTCGCCAAGAACCAGGACTGGGTCCTGAACGGCGACCGGGGCATCCCGCAGGTGGGACACCCGCCGGGCAAGTACCCGGACGGGACGGCCATCTTCCAGTTCGAGTTCAAGCCGTACTACTGGCTGCTGCTCACCGTGATCATCGGTGCGGTCTTCCTGATCCGGAACCTGGCCAACAGCCGGGTGGGTCGCGCCTGGGTGGCGATCCGTGAGGACGAGGACGCGGCGGAGCTGATGGGCGTGCCGACGTTCCGGTTCAAGCTGTGGGCGTTCGCGATCGGCGCGGCGGTCGGCGGACTGTCCGGCACGTTGTGGGCCGGTCAGGCCAACTTCGTCAACTCGTCCACGTTCTCCCTGGAGAATTCGATTCTGGTGTTGGCGGCGGTGCTGCTCGGTGGCGCCGGCAGCATCGGTGGCGCGATCCTCGGCGGCTTCCTGGTCATCTACATTCCGGAGTGGCTGCGGTCGGTGGGTGACGTCTTCGGTCTGCCGGAGACGGCCACCGTCTTCGGCAACGACTTCGACGTCAGCCCGACGTCATTGCGGTACTTCATCTTCGGGGTCCTGCTGATCATCGTGATGATCTTCCGCCCGCAGGGTCTGTGGCCGAACCGGCGGCGTGCCGCCGAGCTCAAGGACCGGCAGAAGGAGGTGGCTGTCGTTGAGTGAGCCACGGATGGGTAGCGAGCGCGACGTCACCAGCGAGCGTGACATGGCGATCGACGCGCGGACGACGGTGGGCAGCCCGGCGGAGACCTCGTCGACGCCGGACGAGGCCGTCAGCGAGCCGGCCACCCCGGTCGACGGCCGCAAGCCGCTGCTGGAGGTCGACCATGTCACGCTGCGGTTCGGTGGCGTGGTTGCCCTCAACGACGTCAACTTCACCCTCTACGAGGGGGAGATCCTCGGGCTGATCGGGCCGAACGGCGCGGGCAAGACGACCTGCTTCAACGCGATGACGGGCGTCTACACCCCGACGACCGGCCAGATCCGGTTCCGGGGCGAGAAGGTCAGTGGCCGTAAGCGGTTCCAGATCACCAAGCTCGGGATCGCGCGTACCTTCCAGAACATCCGTCTCTTCCCGGAGATGACGGCGCTGGAGAACGTGCAGGTCGGCGCGGACGCCAACCACAGGACCAGCGTGCCGAGCGCCCTGCTGCGGTTGCCGCGGCACTGGCGGGAGGAGCGGCAGGGCAAGGCCAAGGCCCTTGAGCTGCTGGACTTCGTCGGCATCCAGGGTCGCTCCGGCGACCTGGCCCGTAACCTGTCGTACGGTGACCAGCGTCGGCTGGAGATCGCCCGAGCGCTGGCGACCGATCCCACGCTGCTCTGCCTGGACGAGCCGGCCGCCGGGTTCAACCCGGCGGAGAAGGTGGCCCTGCTCCAGCTGATCCGCAAGATCCGCGACTCGGGCGTCACCGTCCTGCTGATCGAGCACGACATGCGACTGGTCATGGGCGTGGTGGACCGGCTGGTGGTGCTGGAGTTCGGGCAGAAGATCGCCGAGGGGTCGCCGGCCGAGGTGCGCGACGACCCGAAGGTGATCGCCGCGTACCTGGGAGGTGTCGAGGATGCTGCTTGAGATCGACAACCTGAAGCTGCTCTACGGCCGTATCGAGGCGCTGCACGGCATCAGCCTGCACGTCGACCAGGGCGAGATCGTGGCGCTGATCGGTGCGAACGGCGCCGGCAAGACCACGACGATGAAGGCGATCTCCGGGCTGCACGCCATCTCCGGCGGCAGCATCAAGTTCGACGGCGCCGATGTCAGCCGGCTGCGCGCCGACCTGCGGGTGATCCGGGGGATCGGGCAGTCGCCCGAGGGGCGCGGCGTCTTCCCCGGTATGACCGTGCTGGAGAACCTGGAGATGGGGGCCTACACCCGCAAGGACCGGGCCGACATCGCCAAGGACCTGGCGATGGTGTTCGAGCTGTTCCCGCGGCTGCACGAGCGTCGCAAGCAGGCCGGTGGCACGCTCTCCGGCGGTGAACAGCAGATGCTGGCGGTGGGTCGGGCGTTGATGACCCGTCCGAAGCTGCTGCTGCTGGACGAGCCGTCGATGGGGCTGGCGCCCAAGCTGATCCAGCAGATCTTCGAGATCATCACGCGGATCAACGAGCAGGGCACGACGATCCTGCTGGTCGAGCAGAACGCGCAGCAGGCGCTGTCCCGGGCCCACCGGGGGTACGTGTTGGAGACCGGCCGGATCGTCAAAGAGGGCACCGGCCAGGAACTCCTGCACGACCCGGCGGTCAAGGAGGCGTACCTCGGGGTGGCCTGAGTCACCGACGACGAAACGGCCGGCGGGCGATCGCCGGCCGTTTCGTCGCGTCTGCGAGGCGACGACGAGGGTTGTCGGTGCGACGGACTAGAGTCGCTGCCGTGACAGCTACGACGCCGCGCCTGCTCCTCGTCGACGGACATTCCATGGCATATCGGGCGTTCTTCGCCCTGCCCGTGGAGAACTTCTCCACCACGACGGGTCAGCCGACCAACGCGGTGTACGGCTTCACCTCGATGCTGATCAACGTGCTGCGCGACGAGCAGCCCACCCACATCGTCGTGGCGTTCGACGTCTCCCGGCGGTCCTTCCGCACCGAGCAGTACGCGGAGTACAAGGCCGGCCGCAGCGAGACCCCCAACGACTTCAAGGGCCAGGTCAGCCTCGTCAAGGAGGTCCTGGCCGCCCTCCAGATCCCGGTTGTGGAGAAGGAGGGCTTCGAGGCCGACGACGTCATCGCCACGCTCGCCTGCCAGGCCCGCGACCAGGGCATGTCGGTGCTGATCAGCAGCGGTGACCGGGACGCGTTCCAGCTGGTCGACGACCAGATCACCGTCCTCTACCCGCGCAAGGGCGTCTCCGACCTGGCCCGGATGGACCCGGCCGCGATCGAGACCAAGTACGGCGTCGGCCCGCAGCAGTATCGGGACCTCGCCGCGCTGGTCGGCGAGACCAGTGACAACCTGCCCGGCGTGCCCGGTGTCGGCCCGAAGACCGCCGCCAAGTGGATCACCACGTACGGCGGGGTGGAGGGCGTGATCGCCCGCGCCGACGAGATCAAGGGCAAGGCCGGTGACAGCCTGCGGGAGCGACTCGCCGACGTGATCCGCAACTACGAGATCAACCGGCTCGTCTCCGATTTGGAGCTGCCGCTGCGCCCGGAGGACACCCGCTGGACAGGGTGGGACCGGGAGGCGGTGCACCAGGTCTTCGACACCCTCGAGTTCCGCATCCTGCGCGACCGCCTCTACCAGTACCTGGAGGCCGTCGAGCCGGAGGCCGAGTCGGGCTTCGACCTGACCGGCGAGGTGCTCACCGAGTCGGGCGCGCTCGCCGCCTGGCTGGACGCCCACGCACCGACCGGCACCCCGGTCGGGCTCGCGGTCAAGCTCGACACCGGCCCCAACCGCCGGCACACCGCCTCAATCACCGGGCTCGCGCTCGCCAGCGCCGGTGGCGCGGCCGCCTGGGTCGACCCCAGCCGGCTCGACGCCGCCGACGAGAGCGCCCTCGCGTCCTGGCTCGCCGACGCGCAGCGGCCCAAGGTGCTGCACGACAGCAAGCCCGCGGTGCTGGCCTGCGCCGCGCACGGCTGGGAGCTGGCCGGCATCGCCCGTGACACCCAGATCGCCGCGTACCTGGCCCGCCCCGACCAACGGTCCTACGACCTGACCGACCTGGCCCTGCGCTACCTGCACCGCGAGCTGCGAGTGGACGTGCCCGAGACCGGCCAGCTCACCCTCGACGGGCTGGGCGAAGAGGGGGTGGCCGAGCAGAACCTCATGCTCCAGGCCCGCGCCACCCTCGACCTCGCCGACTCCATCGACGCCGAGCTGTCCCGGGACGGCGAGCAGTCCGCGCGGCTGATGGCCGGGGTGGAGCTGCCGCTGATGCGGGTGCTCGCCGGCATGGAGCGCACCGGCATCGCCGCCGACACCGACTACCTCTCCGAGTTGGAGGCGCACTTCGCCGCCGAGGTGAAGGCCGCCGCCCAGGGCGCGTACGAGGCGGTGGGCCGGGAGTTCAACCTCGGCTCGCCCAAGCAGTTGCAGGAGATCCTCTTCACCGAGTTGGGCCTGCCGAAGACCAAGAAGATCAAGACGGGTTACACCACCGACGCCGACGCCCTGCAGTGGCTCTACGCGCAGCAGCCGCACCCGGTGCTGGCCCACCTGCTGCGTCACCGCGACGTCGCCAAGCTCAAGTCGACAGTGGACGGTCTACTCAAGTCCGTCTCCGACGACGCTCGGATCCACACCACTTTCAACCAGACGGTCGCGGCCACCGGCCGGCTCTCCTCCACCGAGCCCAACCTGCAGAACATCCCGATCCGTACCGAGGAGGGCCGACGCATCCGCCGGGCCTTCGTGGTCGGCGCGGGGTACGAGTGCCTGCTCACCGCCGACTACAGCCAGATCGAAATGCGGATCATGGCGCACCTCTCCTCGGACGACGCGCTCATCGAGGCGTTCAACTCCGGGGCCGACTTCCACGCCGCCACCGCCTCGTCGGTCTTCGGCGTGCCGGTCGACGAGGTCACGCCGGACCAGCGGCGCAAGATCAAGGCGATGAACTACGGCCTGGCGTACGGGCTCAGCGCGTTCGGCCTGTCCCAGCAGCTCAGCATCGGCACCGAAGAGGCGCGCGGGCTGATGGAGAACTACTTCGCGGGCTTCGGCGGGGTGCGCGACTACCTGCAGCAGGTGGTCGGCAAGGCCCGCCAGGACGGTTACACCTCGACCATCCTGGGCCGCCGCCGCTACCTGCCCGACCTGGTGAGCGACAACCGGCAGCGCCGCGACATCGCCGAGCGGATGGCGCTCAACGCCCCCATCCAGGGATCAGCCGCCGACATCATCAAGGTGGCGATGCTGCACGTCGACACCGCGCTCGCCGACGCCGGTCTGCGCTCCCGGATGCTGTTGCAGGTGCACGACGAGCTGGTCTTCGAGGTCGCGCCCGGTGAGCGGGAGGCCCTTGAGGCGCTGGTACGGCGCGAGATGGGCGGGGCGTACCCGCTGTCGGTGCCGCTGGAGGTGTCGGTCGGCGTGGGCCGGGACTGGAACAGCGCGGATCACTGATCTTCCGGTTGTCCGCTGGTCGCCGTGGGGGTTCCGGGGCAGCCCGACCCGCTCCGGGCGGCAGGCTTGATCCCTGCGCGGGTCGGGCTGCCCCGGAACCCCCGACCTGGTCGGCGTAGTCCCGTCGTTGTCCGTTTTCTCTCGCAGCCATACCCGTCGGGTTGCATGCTGCCCGTCCGCTCTCGCGGCACCCGCACCCGACGAGGTGGGCATGCGCGATGATCCGCGCAACTTCGGGGAAAGTGCTGCATCCGGGACGTCTGAGGCAGCAACGTCGCCGAAGTTGCGCGGATCTTGGCGGCGCCTGGTGCGGATCCTGTGGCAGGAAGTCCGCGGGAGGCGGTCGGGGTCGCTATTTCATCGGGTCGTGGCCCCAGTTCATCAGGGACCAGCGCCACTTCGTGTCGCGCACGTTGCCGGACGGGCGCTGCGCCATGTGCCGGCGGACGTAGCCGACCACCTTGCGCATGTGCTTGTAGTCCGCCTCCGAGAGGTCGGCGCGCTTGCGGCGGAGCAGGTTGATGATCTTCCGGCCGGACTCGTGCCCGACCGACTCGCCGCCACCGGTACGGCCACCCTTGTGCCAGCCGACCTGCTTCGACTCGTCGGTCTCCAGCCACGTCGACAGCTCGCCGGGCTTCATGTTCACCGCGTCGGTGAACTCCCGGTAGGTGTCCCGGCCCTGCTCGTCAGCTCTGCTCATGGCGCAGCGCCTCCGGGCGGTGGGCCACGTCGCGGCCCGTGCCGTCACTGCGGACCCGGTACTGCGGGTCGTTGGGGGCCGCGCTCACCGCCCGCCCGCGAATCCGCGTCCGCTCGGTGATCGTGCCCTGCACCACGCCGTACGCGCGGCTGCCATGGGCCGACCAGGAGACACGGTCGCCCTGGTGGAATCTCTGTTCGGCCATGCCCCCGGCTACCCGACCCCGCCGGGGCGAAACGACTACGGCCTGATCTCGGCGATCGACAGCTTCATGTCGAACGGCTCGGTCAGCTCGATCACGTCGGCGCCGTCGGCGACCAGCTCGTACTGCCGCTCACCGCCCGGCCCGACCCGGTCGCCGATCCGGTACGCGTACACGTGTACCGGGTCCTGCTCGATCCGCCAGTAGAAGGGGATGCCGGCGGCGGCGTACTCACCAGGCTTCGCGAACCGGTCGATCCGTCGCGTGCCGGGCGAGACGACCTCCACGGCGAGTACGACGTCGTCTGATCGCAGGATGCAATGGGCGGACGCCACCCCGGCACGGTGCAACAGCACGTCGGGCTGTCGGCTCGTGTTGTGGCTGAGCCTGACACCGATGGCCTGGGCGGCGCCGAGGTGCTTCGGCGCGTGGCTGTGTAGCCAGAGCCACAGCAGGCTGGCGATGTTCTGATGGCCCAGGGTGGGGGACGGTGTCACCTGGATAACTCCGTCGACGAGTTCGACGCGGGGGGCGTCGTCCGGCAGGGTGAGCAGGTCCTCCAGCGTGTAGTCGGCACGCTGCTGCCGCATCGGGTCCGGACACCAGGGGCCAGGTGATGTCGGGATGGGCTCGGCGCTCATGGGATCGAGCCTACCGGCGATCGATGGATTGCAGGTCGGACCGCGGGTGCGACGCGCTCACCCCGCGGGCTTCTCGGTGACGAAGATGGCGGTGCCGGGGAAGAGCCGCCCGCGCAGCGGGCTCCACTGCCCCCAGATGCCCTCGTGTCCCTCCGGCCACTCCGGCTCCACGAGGTCCAGCAGCCGGAACCCCGCGCCGACCAGTTCCCGGATCCGGTCACCGAGGGTCCGGTGCTGCTCGACGTAGGTCGCCACGCCGTTCTCGTCCTGCTCGACGTAGGGGGAGCGGTCGAAGTACGAGTGCACGGCCTTCAGTCCGCCCTCGCCGGGGTCGTCGAGGAAGATCCAGCGCATCGGGTGGGTCACCGAGAACACCCACCGGCCGCCCGGACGCAACACCCGGTGCACCTCGGCGAGCAGGGCCGCCGAATCGTCCACGAACGGGATCGCCCCGAACGCCGTGCAGGCCACGTCGAACGACCGGTCGGCGAAGGGCAGCGCGAGCGCGTCGGCCTGCACCAGCGGGACGCGTACCCCGGTGGCCTCGGCCGCCTTGGCGGCGTGCCGCAACATGCCGGCGGACAGGTCGAAGGCGACCGGCCGCGCGCCCTGGGTGGCGAGCCAGCGGGCGGCCGCGGCGGCGCCGCAACCCACCTCGAGCACCCGTCGTCCCGACACGTCGCCGAGGAGGTGGGCGTCCGCCTCGCGCAACCCCTCCGGGCACCAGACGAAGTCCACGTCGCCGAGGAACGCGCCGTGCTCGGCCTGGTAGTCGTCGGCGTCGGTGTCCCACCAGCCACGGTTGGCCCGCCGGACCTCGGCGTCACCCACGCCGCGCCGGGTCACCCGGCTGTCGTCATCCACCCGCTCACGCTAGGCCCCACCCACCCCATTGGGGCGGCGGCGCGTCCGGCTTCGGGGAAATCGGGGTCTCCGGGGCGGCGGGATGGCCCGGTTTCCAGGAAGCCGAGTCGGTCAAACCGGGTCCGACCAGCCGACGGCTGGGTCCGCTGTGACCTACGAGACAGCAGGGGTCATTTCCGGGCGATTGTTCGGCTTTCGCAGGTCATCGCGCGGCGAGGAGGCGGGAGGGCTTGCACGCTGTGGTAATGCGCACGGTAGGCTAGACGATGCGCTCGCGGATCGCGTTGCCTCGGCAGGGAGCAGGTGCGCGGTCGTCGGAGCCACATCATGATCTCACTAGGCGATCGTTCGGTGTGCCCGGCGGCGGATCCGCTGGCGCGAACAGGTCACTGCGACACACCAGCCTGCTGTGACAACCCACCGACCGGAGCAACCGCCCACATGACGAGCAGCATCGAGGCCCCCTCGAGCGCCACCCGGGTCACCCACGACGATCTCGGTTCCGAGGAGGCTTTCCTCGCCGCGATCGACGAGACCATCAAGTACTTCAACGACGGCGACATTGTCGAAGGCACCGTCGTCAAGGTCGATCGGGACGAGGTCCTGCTCGACATCGGCTACAAGACCGAGGGTGTCATTCCCTCTCGTGAGTTGTCGATCAAGCACGACGTGGACCCCGCCGAGGTTGTGACGGTTGGCGACCACATCGAGGCCCTGGTCCTCCAGAAGGAGGACAAGGAGGGGCGTCTGATCCTCTCCAAGAAGCGGGCGCAGTACGAGCGGGCCTGGGGCACGATCGAGAAGATCAAGGACGAGGACGGCGTCGTCCGCGGCTCTGTCATCGAGGTCGTCAAGGGTGGTCTCATCCTCGACATCGGCCTGCGCGGCTTCCTGCCCGCGTCCCTGGTCGAGATGCGGCGCGTGCGTGACCTGCAGCCGTACGTCGGGCGTGAGCTCGAAGCCAAGATCATCGAGCTGGACAAGAACCGCAACAACGTGGTGCTGTCCCGCCGTGCCTGGCTCGAGCAGACGCAGTCCGAGGTGCGTACCGAGTTCCTCAACAAGCTGCAGAAGGGCCAGGTCCGCAAGGGCGTCGTGTCCTCGATCGTCAACTTCGGCGCTTTCGTGGACCTCGGCGGCGTCGACGGTCTGGTGCACGTCTCCGAGCTGTCCTGGAAGCACATCGACCACCCGTCCGAGGTCGTCGAGGTGGGCCAGGAGGTCGAGGTCGAGGTCCTGGACGTCGACCTGGACCGCGAGCGTGTCTCCCTGTCGCTGAAGGCGACGCAGGAGGACCCGTGGCGGCAGTTCGCCCGCACCCACGCGATCCAGCAGATCGTGCCGGGTAAGGTCACCAAGCTGGTTCCGTTCGGTGCCTTCGTCCGGGTGGACGACGGCATCGAGGGCCTGGTCCACATCTCCGAGCTGGCCGAGCGCCACGTGGAGATCCCGGAGCAGGTCGTCCAGGTCGGCTCCGAGGTCATGGTCAAGGTCATCGACATCGACCTCGAGCGTCGCCGGATCTCCCTGTCGCTCAAGCAGGCCAACGAGGGCTTCGTCGAGGGCGAGGAGCACTTCGACCCGACCCTCTACGGCATGGCCGCGACGTACGACACCGAGGGCAACTACATCTACCCGGAGGGCTTCGACCCGGAGACGGGCGAGTGGCTCGAGGGGTACGACAAGCAGCGCGAGACCTGGGAGAACCAGTACGCCGAGGCCCGTCAGCGTTGGGAGGCCCACACCAAGCAGGTGCAGACCTCTCGCGCCGCCGACGCCGAGGCCGCTGCCAACCCGGCCCCCGCCGTCCCGGCTGCCACTGGCGGCACCACCTCCTCGTCCAGCCCGGCCCCGAGCCGGCAGAACGAGGAGCCGGCCGGCACCCTGGCCACCGACGAGGCGCTCGCCGCTCTGCGGGAGAAGCTCGCCGGCGGTAAGTGACCCGCTGAACGACGGCAGGCCCCGTCTCCCGCGATCCTCGGATCGCCGGAGGCGGGGCCTTCGTCGTACCCACCGGCCGTGTCGCACGTGGCGCCGCGCTCTCGCGAGCGGCGCGGGGTCTGGCCCGGGGTGTGCGACGGCACCGGGCGGGACGGGCCTGTTTGGCCGGTGGCCCGCGATCCGGTTGACTGTCCTGGTGCTGAGGGTGGGTTTGACCGGCGGGATCGGGTCGGGCAAGAGCGCGGTGGCCGCGCGGTTGGTGGAGTTGGGCGCGGTGCTCGTCGATGCCGACCAGGTCGCCCGGGAGGTCGTCGCGCCGGGCACCGAGGGCCTCGCGGAGATCGTCACCGCCTTCTCCGCCGGGGTACTGGACGCCGACGGCGCGCTGGACCGCGCCGCGCTGGGCGCGCTGGTGTTCTCCGACGAGGCCGCCCGCCGCCGGCTGGAGGCGATCACCCACCCGCGGGTACGGGCGCGTACCGCCGATCTGGTCGCGGCGGCGGCGCCGGACGCGATCGTCGTCAACGACGTACCGCTGCTGGTGGAGGTGGGGCTCGCGCCGACGTACCACCTGGTGGTCGTGGTGCAGACGGCCGTGCGGACCCGGCTGGAGCGACTGACGCGCGACCGGGGCATGACCCGCGCGGAGGCCGAGCGGCGGATCGCCGCGCAGGCCGACGACGATCGCCGGCGGGCGGTCGCCGACGTGGTGGTGACCAACGACGGCAGCCTGGCGGCGCTGCACGACGCCGTGGACACGCTGTGGCGGCAGCGGCTGCGACCCTACGAGCACAATCTGCGGCAGCGGCGGGTCGCGTCGCCGCCCGCGCGCGACGACGCGGCGGAGGCCGACGCGAGCTGGCCCGAGCAGTACGCGCGGTTGGCCGCCCGGATCCGCCACGCGGTCGCCCCGGCGGACCTGCGGATCGACCACATCGGCGCGACGGCGGTGCCCGGCCTGGCCGCCGCCGACGTCATCGACGTGCAGCTCGCCGTGCCCAGCCTCGCGGACGCCGACGGGCCGCTGGCCGAGCGGCTGGCGGGCGCGGGGTTCCCCCGGGTCCCGGGGCACTGGTGGGACGATCCGCGTCCGGCCGGCCGGGGGCGGTGGGAGAAGCGGCTGCACGGCAGCGCCGACCCAGGTCGCCCGGTGCGGCTGCACGTACGGGCGGCGGACTCGCCCGGCTGGCGGTACGCGTTGCTGGTGCGGGACCACCTGCGCGCCGACCCGGATCGACGGGCGGCGTACCTGCTGCTCAAGCGCGATCTGGTGGACGCGGCGCCGCACGTCGGTGACTCCGGCACGGCCCGCGACCCCTGGTTCGACGAGGAGCACCTGCGGGCCGAGCGGTGGGCCGCGCAGACCGACTGGCGGCCCTGACCCCTGGTCAGCGTGTTGCGGGCGGTCGACCGGCGGCGCGCGGTGGCGGCGGGAGGCGGGGCACCACGGCGGGAGAGAGGTCCAGCTGTGCCCACGCGCCGGGGCCGGTGAGCAGCTCCACCCGGCGCAGCAACCCGTCCCGGTCGATCCAGTAGCGCAGCCGCGCGGCGCCACTGCGGAACTCCACGACGTCCACCGTCCGCCCGTCGGCGAGGTCCTCACGGAGGCGCACGGGGGCGCCACGCCGGGCCGCCGGGTCGGCGGCGGCCACCGCGGCGTCGACCAGCAGGTCCAGGTCGTCGCGGGCGGACCGGGTGGTCCGCCACGTGCCGGCGGGGACCGGGAACGGCGGCCGACCGGGCGTCTCGGCCGTGCCACCGCCACCGGCGTCGGCGGGCACGTCGGTACGGGACAGGCCGGCGGCGTCGCGGTGCAGGAGGGTCCGGCGATCGGGTACGCCCAGGTCGGCGACCGCCAGGTAGGCGGTACGGGCGGACCAGCCCAGCCAACCGGCGCCCCGCAGGTTGACCTCGACGCCCACCGGCGCGGCCAGCGTCAGCGTGGCGCCGCCCTGGCCGCGCAGCCGGGCCGGCAGCGCGTTCCACCTCCGCTGCTCGGCCTCCGTGAGCGCCCGGGGCAGGCCGGGTCGGCCGCCGAGCGCGTCCACCGGATGCAGCGTGGGACGGTCGATCCGGTCGAGGAGCACCGTGAGCGGCCCGACGCCGGGTAGACGTGTCACCAGCTTGTGCAGTCGGCCGTCCCGGTCGAGCCAGTACCGGGCCTCGTGGCTGCCGGCCGCCGGCGTGCCGGCCCCGGTGCTGGCGGCTGCCGCGGTGCTGGCCGGTGCCCCGGTGCTGGCCGGTGCCGCGGTGCTGGCGGCGGTGGGCGTCGCGGCGCCCAGCGACGCCTGGAGTACGTCCAGCGTCCCGGCCGTGACCACCTCCTGGGCGATCCAGCGCGCGTCACCGGCGGTCGGGATCGGGTCCGGGCGGTCGGCCGCGAGGCCGAGGAGCAGGTCGAGGACCGACGCCAGGCGCGTGCCGGGTGTCAGGTGACGCAGCCGCCAGCGGTCCGTCGGCGGCACCAGCGGAGGCGCGGCCGGGGTGGGTACGGCCGTCGGGTCCGGCCGGACCACCAGGACCGGGCCGGCGCTCTGCACCAGGCCCCGGTCGGCGCCCGCCCCCGGCCCGCCGACGTCCAGGTAGAGCAGGGAACGCGACCAGTCCACCCAGCCCACCAGCTCGGTACGGGCGGCGCCCTCGCCGGCGGTGACGCGCACACCGGCGCGCAGGTCCCGCAGGTTGGTGACCCGCATGGCGGCCAGCCGCTCGGCCTCGGCGACGGTCAGCGGCCGGGCCGGCGCGGGTGGGTCGGGCGCCCAACTCAGCAGCCCGAGCACCAGCGCCGACGCCGACGTCACGGCGGTCAGGGCGAGCAGGAGCAGCAGCGTACGCCGGCGTCGCCTGGCCTGGGCCGACCCGACGCCGCGGCCGGTATCGCCGACGGGGGTGCTCCGGTCCCTGACCTCGGCACGGCTGGGCCGGCCGTCCCTGACGCCGTGCCGAGCCCTGCGGTCCGGGATGCCGACCCGGGTGGTGTCGGGGGAGGGCGCCGGGGCTCCAGAGGTGTCCACGGATGTGAAACGGGTGGGACGGCATCGGGTGACGAGCCCGGAGTGCGGAGCAGGGGCGCTCGCGGCGGCCGGTCTGCGCCGTGAGCGCGACCACACGGGTGCGCACGCCGGACGAGCCGGGTGCTGCGACCGCTGTGCCGGGGGCGGCCGGCCGTGATGTGACGGCCTGGCCACCGGCCCGGTCGGCCGCCGCGAGCGGCCTACACGAAGAGGGTAGTCCCGGTGACATGGGCCACACAATGGGAATATTGAAGCCGATCACGTACCCTGCGCGACGGCCGAACATGTCGGACCTTCGGCGTACCGTTGATGTCATGGCGCTCGACATTCCTCGGCTCGACGGCCGCTTCCAGGTCGTCAGCGAATACCAGCCGGCCGGCGACCAGCCGGCCGCCATCGACGACCTTGAGCGCCGGGTGCGGCGCGGCGACCGGACCTCGGTGCTCCTCGGCGCGACCGGCACCGGCAAGAGCGCCACCACCGCGTGGCTCATCGAGCGGCTGCAGCGCCCGACCCTGGTGCTCGCCCCGAACAAGACGCTCTGCGCGCAGCTCGCCAAGGAGTTCAGCGAGCTGATGCCGCACAACGCGGTCGAGTACTTCGTGTCGTACTACGACTACTACCAGCCCGAGGCGTACATCCCGCAGACCGACACCTACATCGAGAAGGACTCCTCGATCAACGAGGAGGTCGAGCGACTGCGGCACTCGGCGACGATGTCGCTGCTCACCCGGCGTGACGTGATCGTGGTCGCCACCGTCTCGGCGATCTACGGCCTGGGCACCCCGGAGGAGTACCTGGACCGGGCGGTGAAGGTGAAGGTCGGTCAGGACCTCGACCGCGACCAGTTGCTGCGCCGGCTCGTCGACATCCAGTACACGCGCAACGACATGGCCTTCCAGCGGGGCACGTTCCGGGTCCGCGGTGACACGTTGGAGATCATCCCGGCGTACGAGGAGTTGGCGGTCCGCATCGAGCTGTTCGGCGACGAGGTGGAGAAGCTCTACTACCTCAACCCGCTGACCGGTGACGTGGTCCGCGAGGTCGACCAGTTGGTGATCTTCCCGGCGACGCACTACGCGGCGGGCCCGGAGCGGATGGAGCGGGCCATCCGCGACATCGAGGCGGAGCTGGCCGAGCGGCTGGCCGAGCTGGAGCGCCAGGGCAAGCTGCTGGAGGCGCAGCGACTGCGGATGCGCACGACGTACGACATCGAGATGATGCGCCAGGTGGGCTTCTGCTCCGGCATCGAGAACTACTCGATGCACATGGACGGGCGGCTGCCCGGCAGCCCACCGCACTGCCTGCTCGACTACTTCCCGGACGACTTCCTCACCGTGGTCGACGAGTCGCACGTGACGATCCCGCAGATCGGCAGCATGTACGAGGGTGACGCCTCCCGTAAGCGGATGCTCATCGACCACGGGTTCCGGCTGCCCAGCGCGGCCGACAACCGGCCGCTGCGGTTCGACGAGTTCCTGGAGCGGGTCGGCCAGATGGTCTGCCTCTCCGCGACCCCGGGCACGTGGGAGTTGGAGCAGGCCCAGGGCGAGTTCGTCGAGCAGGTCATCCGCCCCACCGGTCTGGTCGATCCGGAGGTGGTGATCAAGCCGACCAAGGGCCAGATCGACGACCTCATGCACGAGATCAAGCTGCGGACCGACCGGGACGAGCGGGTGCTCGTCACGACGCTGACCAAGAAGATGGCCGAGGACCTGTCGGACTACCTGCTGGAGAACGGCGTCCGGGTGCGTTACCTGCACTCCGAGGTCGACACGCTGCGCCGGGTCGAGCTGCTGCGTGAGCTGCGCAAGGGTGAGTACGACGTGCTCGTCGGCATCAACCTGCTCCGTGAGGGTCTGGACCTGCCCGAGGTGTCACTGGTGGCGATCCTCGACGCCGACAAGGAGGGCTTCCTGCGCAGTGGCCGGTCCCTGATCCAGACCATCGGGCGGGCCGCCCGTAACGTCTCGGGCCAGGTGCACATGTACGCCGACAAGATCACGCCGTCGATGGCGGCGGCGATCGACGAGACCGACCGGCGTCGCGCCAAGCAGATCGCGCACAACGAGGCGCACGGCATCAGTCCGGAGCCGCTGCGCAAGAAGATCCACGACATCCTGGACGACATCTACCGCGAGGCGGAGGACACCGAGAGCTCCCGGGTCGGCGGTGCGGTCCGCCAGCTTTCCCGGGGTAAGGCGCCGGTCAAGGAGACGCGCAGTCGCAGCCGGTCGACCGCCGCCACCACGTCGCGGGAGGGGATGGCCCGCGCCGACCTCGCCCAGCTCATCCAGGAGCTCAACGACCAGATGCTGGCCGCCGCCCGTGAGCTGCAGTTCGAGCTGGCGGCGCGGATCCGCGACGAGGTCGCCGACCTGAAGAAGGAGCTACGCGGGATGGACGCCGCCGGCGTGAAGTGACAGCCGGGCCCGCCCACGCACGACCGACACGGTCACGAGCGGCGTGGGCGGGTGTGGCACGGTTGGCGCTTGGTGTGGGCGGGTGTGGCACGGTTGGCGCTCGGCGCGGGCGGCCCCGGTGTGACCGCGCGTGGTTGTGGTGTGGAGCGCCCGGCAGCCGCTCGCGGTTGATCTCCGTGCCGAGCTGGTCACCCTTGACCGGCATGGGCGGGCGTGTCTCGGCCACGCGCCGGGTGGTTGGTTCGTGCGGCGAGCGGGAAGGGCGGTCGGGTGCGATGACGCCGATCGACGACGAACTGGTCCTCGGAGTGCCCGAGCTCCGTCTGCGTCCGTTCGTCGACCGGTACATCGGCTACCGGGAACGCGCGGACGTCCCCCTGGTCCGCCGGGAGACCGCTGGTGCCTTCGTGGTGCTGATCCTGGGCTGGGGTGCGCCGCTGGACGTGGCCGATCCGCGCGGCGCCGAGCGCGGGGTCGAGCGGGTGGACTCGTTCGTGGCCGGCACCTTCGACGGCTGGTGCACCACCCGCACGGTGGGCGTGGGGGAGGGCGTGGAGCTGCTGCTGACGCCGCTGACCGCCCGGCGTGTCCTCGGGCTGCCGCTGGTCGAGCTGACCAACCGGGCGGTGGGCCTCGATCAGCTCCCGGGCGGCTGGCTCGACCGGCTGCGGGGCCGGCTCGCCGACGCCGGGGGCTGGCCGCAGCGCTTCGCGCTCCTGGACGCGGCACTCGCCGACCGCCTGGCGGCGTCCCCACCCGTCGACGCCCGCCTCGACTGGGCCTGGCGATGGCTCACGGCCAGCGGTGGGCGCGGCGCTGTCGGCGAGCTCGCCGCCGAGCTGGGGTGGAGCCGGCGACATCTGGCGGCCCGGTTCCGGGAGGACGTCGGCCTGCCACCGAAGACGGCGGCCCGGTTGATGCGCTTCCAACACGCGCGCGCGGCGCTGCGCGATGCCGCCGCGACCGGATCGCCGCCCGGACGTGGACGGGCCGTCGACTGGGCCGAGGTGGCCGTCCGATGTGGCTATTACGACCAGTCGCACCTCATCCGGGACTTCCACCAGTTCGCCGGCGCCACACCGGCGGCGCTGCTCGCCGCACGCTCCCCCGTCTGACGTCAGACGCCGTCGGCACGTGAGGCCGTCGGCGCGTGGGGCCGTCGGCACCTGACGTCGTCGCCGCGTGAGGCCGTCGGTGCGTGGGGCCGTCGGTGCGTGAGGTCGTCGGCGCGTGACGCCGTCGGTACGTGACGTCGTCGGCGCGTGAGACGGACGGACAGCCACTGAAGCCGCGCATGGTCAACTCCAGATCGCCGATCTGGCGGTGTCCGACCGCCCGGTTGCCGCCACGTCGGCGACCTGGTGTGGATCAACGTTCACGATCGACTCGGGTTCAGGGAAGTGGGGGCGTCCTGAGCGCGCCGACGGCCCGGTTTGCGGGAACCTGGGGGTCGGGCCGCTCCAGCGCGGCGATCCCGGCGCAGGTTGGGCTGCCCGGGTCACATTCGTCCAATCGGGGGGTCGACTCCGGGTCGGAGACTTGTCGCTATGCGAACCGTCTATCCGATCCTTCGTTATCCCGATCCGCGTGCCGCGATCGACTGGCTCTGTTCCGCGTTCGGCTTCGAGGTGCACGCCGTGCACGAGGCGCCGGACGGCACGGTCGCGCACGCCGAACTCGTCCTCGACACCGGCATGATCATGCTGGGTCCTCGGGTGGGCCCGGCGTCTCCGGCGGCCGAGGACGACTGGTCCGTCTACGTGGCCGTGCCCGACGTCGACGCCCACTACGCCCAAGCGCGTGCCGCCGGAGCGGACATCACCCGGGAGCCGTTCGACACCGACTACGGGTCCCGCGACTACGCCGCCCGTGACCTCGCCGGTATCCACTGGTCGTTCGGCACCTACCGGCCCTGAGCCACCTACCGGCCTGAGCCGAGTTCCGGCTTGACCGCGCCTACCGGCCTGAGCCCTGAGCAGGGAAGGGAGGCTTCGACGGCATCGGATTCCCCGCATGGCGCGACCGCCTCAGTTGCGGTGCGCCACCGCGCTATTGCACTGGGTGATCGTCCTGCGTACGCTCCCTCGATGGGGAGGCGGGGATGCCGTTGCCAACAAGTCCTGTCATTCGACGCGCGCGCCTCGGCGCTGAGCTGCGTCAGCTACGCCGACGCGAGGCGCTGACCCTGGAACAGGTCTGCGACCGGTTGGGCTGGGCCTCGACGTCGAAGCTGTCCCGCATCGAGCTGGGGCAGAGCCGTCCGGATCTCGCCGACGTGCTGGATCTGCTCGACGTCTACCAGGTGCCCAACCCGGTCCGGGACGCGTTGATCGTTATCGCCCGCGACGCGGCCACCAGCCGTGGCTGGTGGAAGGCGCTCGGCGAGATGAGCGAACGGCAGCGCGTGTACGCCGAGCTGGAGGCGGGCGCGGCCGACATCGTCGAGTACCAGCCGGCGCTCGTGCCGGGTCTGCTCCAGACGGCGGCGTACGCGCGCTCGCGGGTCGCCGCCGGTGTCCTGCTCACGCCCGAGGTCGACGTGGAGGCCGAGGTGCGGGCGCGGGCGCTGCGCCAGGAGGTGCTGCGCCGGGCCGACCCGCCGCGTTACACGGCGGTGCTGGCCGAGGCGGTATGCGACCCGGGCGACCTGCCGGTCGACGTCTGGCGGGAGCAGCTACGGCACCTGGTGGCGGTGACCGGGCTGGCGCACGTGACGGTGCGGTTGCTGCCACGCGGGCTGGCCGGCGGCGGGCTGCACCCGCTCACGCCGTACTCCTGGTATGCCTTTCCCGACCCGGAGGACCCGCGGACGGTGATGCTGGAGGCGTTGACCACCGACGTGCGCCTGGCGACCGTGCTCGACGTCGACAGGTACGAGCGGATGACCGAGGCGCTGTTGGCGGCGGCGCTGTCACCGGAGGAGACGGTCACCGTCCTGGCCCGCCGCGTCGGGCAGTAGGACTCGCCCGCGCGGCCACCGGGCCCGGCGCCCCCGAGCCCGTCGGGACCGGCGACCCGCGCGTGCGGGAGGCACGGTAACCGCGGGGTACGACAGGTCCACTCAGGCCGGTACGTCGAGGAAGTGCTCGACCAGCGGCGGTCCGGCGAAGTGCGGCCCGATGAGCGCGCGCCACCGCGCGAACCGGTCGGTGTCCCGGAAGTTCTTCTCGTGCGCCTCGACCGAGTCCCACTCCACCAACAACACGAACCGGGTGGGCGACTCGATGCCCCGGGTCATCCGCACCGAGCGGCAGCCGGGCGTGCCGGCCAGCACCGGGTGACCCTCGCCGTACGCGGCGGCGAACGCGTCCTCGTGTCCGGGCAGTACGTCGATCAGCGCGACCTCAAGCACCATGCCGGCAAGCCTTTCACGGCCCGGGGTCGTGCGGGTGCCGCGGGGTCTGTTCCGCCGTCGACACACGTCCTAAGGTCTGACGACATGATCATCGACTGGCTTACCGGTACCGCGTTCCAGGTCGGGGGCGTCGGCACGACCTGGGCGGAGCTGCTGGGGTTCGCCACCGGAGTGCTCAACGTGTGGCTGGTGGCCCGGCAGCGCGTCGCCAACTGGCCGATCGGCATCGCCAACGTGCTACTGCTCATGCTGCTGTTCTGGACGGCCGGGCTGTACGCCGACGCCGGGCTCCAGGTCGTGTACGTGGCGCTCGGCTGTTACGGCTGGTGGCACTGGCTGTTCGGGGGCGAACGCCGGACCCGGCTGACGGTGAGCCGGACCGGCCGACGGGAGTGGGTGTGGCTGGCGGTCGTGGGTGTGCTGCTCACCGGCGGGCTCTGGGTCCTGCTGGACCGGGCCACCGACTCGACGGTGCCGCTGCCGGACGCGCTGACCACGGCGCTGTCCCTGCTGGCGACATACGGGCAGACCCGCAAGCGGGTGGAGAGCTGGTGGCTCTGGATCGCGGCCGACCTGATCTACATCCCGCTGTACGCCTACAAGGGGCTGCACCTGACGGCCGTGCTGTACCTGGTCTTCCTCGCGCTGTGCGTGGTCGGGTTGCGGGCCTGGCGGGCCGATGAGCGCCGACTCGACCCGGCTACCCCGGCGCCGCCCGGCCCGACCCCGGTGACCGCGTGAGCGAGACGGCGCAGGCGCGGCGTCCCGAGTTCGGGCACGGGATGGTGGTGGGGAAGTTCTATCCGCCGCACGCCGGGCACCATGCCCTGATCGCGGCGGCGGCCGCCCGCTGCGCCACCGTCACGGTGGTGGTGGCGCCGTCGCGTCGGGAGTCCATCCCGCTCGCGGCCCGGCTGGACTGGCTGCGCGAGGCGCACGCGGACACACCGTGGGTCCGGTTCGTCGGCCGGTACGACGACCATCCGGTGGACTACGACGACCCGGCGGTCTGGGACGCGCACTGCGCGGTGTTCCGCGAGGCGGTCGGACCGGAGCAGGTGGACGCCGTCTTCTCCTCCGAGGCGTACGGACCGGAGTTGGCCCGCCGATTCGGGGCCGTACCCGTGTCGGTCGATCCGGATCGGCGGACCGTGCCGGTCTCCGGGACGGCGGTCCGCGCGGACCCGGCGGGTCACTGGCGGTGGCTGAGCCCGCCGGTGCGGGCCGCTCTCGTGCGGCGGGTGGTGGTGGTCGGCGCCGAGTCGACGGGCACCACCACGATGGCCGAGGCGCTCGCCGCGCACTACGGCACCGTCTGGGTTCCCGAGTACGGCCGGGAGTTGACGGCCCGCAAGCTCGCCCGGCTGCGGGAGCGCTCGCCCGAGGCGACGATCTTCGACGTCGGCTGGGACCGCGACGACTTTCGCGAGGTGGTCCGCGAGCAGCAGGCGGCCGAGGACGCGGCGGCCCGGTCGTCGGGGCCGTTGCTGTTCTGCGACACCGACGCGCGGGCCACCGCGGTCTGGGAGGAGCGCTACCTGGGTAGCGCGTCGCCGCAGGTGCGGGCGGCGGCCCGCCGGCCGGCGCGGTACCTGCTGACCGACCACCGGGGCGTGCCGTTCGCCGACGACGGGTTGCGCGACGGTGAGCACCTGCGGGCCTGGATGACCGACCGGTTCCGCGACGAGTTGGCCGGGTCGGGGGTGCCGGTGGTGGAGTTGACCGGATCGCACGCCGAGCGGCTGGCGCGGGCCGTGCGGGTCTGCGACGACCTGCTGGCGTCCGGCTGGTCGTTCACCGACCCGATCAGCGCACCCGACACGCTAGCCTCCTAGGACGGCTAAGAGGGTGTGCGATGGCACCCCGGGCCCCAGGTGTGATCACGGCGCGTGGTGGGCAACAATGGTCGGCGAGGAGGGGAGTATTCCCCCGCGACGAAGTCGTCAGCACGGACGATCGCCGGATTCTCGGCGACCGACCCGGCTCCGTCGGTCGCCGTCCCGTTCGCGGGTCGGGGGCGGAAGAGACCTCCGACAGTCACCAGAGTGAGCGACAGCGGCACGCCGGCCCCGCCAGGGGCGTACGGTGTGCCCGACGCCGCGTGTCTGCCGGAGGAATGAACGTTGGACGTGTCCGGATTGGTGTGGGCGGGGACCCTCGTCGCACTGTCTGCGGTGCTGCTCGTCGATCTGCTGATCATCGGTCGGCGTCCGCACGAGCCGAGCGTGCGCGAGTCGAGCCTCTGGGTCGCCTTCTACGTCGGCCTCGCCCTGCTCTTCGGCGCCGGTGTCTGGCTGGCCTCCGGGGCCAGCTCGGCGGGGCAGTTCTACACCGGTTGGCTCACCGAGTACAGCCTCTCGGTGGACAACCTCTTCGTCTTCGTCATCATCATGGCCCGGTTCGGGGTGCCCCGGCAGTACCAGCAGAAGGTGCTGCTCATCGGCATCGTGCTGGCATTGGTGATGCGTGGCGGGTTCATCGCCGCCGGAGCGGCGTTGATCTCGCAGTTCTCCTGGGTCTTCTACATCTTCGGCGCGTTCCTCATCTACACGGCGATCAACCTGGCCCGCCAGGGTGAGCCGGACGAGGACGAGTTCTCCGAGAACCTCCTGATCCGGTGGAGCCGCCGGGCGCTGCCGATCTCCAAGGGCTACGACGACGCGAAGCTGACGACCCACGAGAACGGGCGACGGCTGTTCACGCCGATGCTGATCGTGATGATCGCGATCGGCACCACCGACCTGATCTTCGCGCTGGACTCGATTCCGGCGATCTTCGGCATCACGCAGGAGCCGTACCTGGTCTTCACCGCGAACGTGTTCGCGCTGATGGGTCTGCGCCAGCTCTACTTCCTGCTCGGCGGCCTGCTCGACCGGTTGATCTACCTGAGCTACGGACTGGCCGTCGTCCTGGGCTTCATCGGCGTCAAACTCGTGTTGGAGGCGCTGGCCGACAACAACCTGCCGTTCATCAACGGCGGGGAGCACGTCGGGTGGGCGCCGCACATCCCGATCTGGCTGTCCCTGCTGGTCATCATCGGCACGCTGGGCGTCGCCACCGTCGCCAGCCTGGTCAAGTCCGCCCGGGACCGGCGTCGCGAGCTGGCCGCGGCCCGGCGCTGAGGCCGGCGCCGCGACGGGCCGGCCGGTCAGACCCGGTGCACGCCCACCAGGGTGGCCGTCCGGTCCGCCGGTAGGGGCTCCTCGATCACCCGCCGCCGTCGGTAGCAGGCGTGCAGCATCCGCCGGTCGGTCGAGCCGTCGGCAGCGGCGGTGACGATGCCGATGTGGTGGATCTTCCGGCCGGGACGGGCGAAGAAGTAGAGGTCGCCGGGGCGCTCCGCGCCCAGGTCGAGGGGGGTCGTCGCCACCGCCTGGTCGTCGGCGTCGCGGGGCAGGAGCACCCCGAACCGGCGCCAGGCCAGGTGGACGAGGCCCGAGCAGTCGATGCCGTACGCCGACAGCCCGCCCCAGATGTAGGCCACGTCCAGCAGCCGCTGGGCCACCGCGAGCGCGTCGGCGGCGCTGGCTGGCCCGCTCGACGGCGGGACGAGGTGCCCGTCGGGCAGCCAGAGCGGCGCGGCCCGGCCCGGGACGTGGACCGCCCGCCAGCCGTCGCGGGCGGGACCGGCCGGGACGAGACGGGTGCCGACGACGACTCCCGGCAGCACGACCGGCCCGTCCGGGGTGGCGTGCAGCCCGGTGACGGTGGCGTCCACGACGAGCGGGTCGCCGCTGACGGTGGGATCGGTGGGGGTCAGCTGGTCGGCGGGGAGCCAGCCCGGGTAGCCGCGGGGATCGAGTTTGGCGGCCGGCTGCTCGACGGCGACGACCCGGGCCCAGCCGTCCGGGCGCAGCTCGTCGATCAGCACCCGCTCGCCGAGCAGGAGTTGACTCAACACGCAGTCGCCGACCTGCTGGTCGGTGTCCAGGCCGGAGACCCAGGTCGGGATGTCGACGCCGGCCGTGAGCGCGGGACCGTCGACCGTCCGGACCGCCTCGGGCGCTGACCACAGCGTCGCCACCGCGACCCGGACGACGGCCTCGCGGCCCGGTTGAAGCTCCACATCGACCCCCAGCTCGTGTCGGCTGTCTGGGGGCAACCCTATGAAGAAAACCGCCAGCGCTCAACCACGAGTCTGCATCTTTACTTCAGCCAGACCGGAAATGCCCAGGCCAGGAGCGTCCGGTAGGACCACCGTCGGCCCCTCGTAGCGGATCCCGCCCTGCACCGGCGACCAGGCCAGCCACCACGCGGCGTCCAGGTCGGCGACCGCCGTGGTGCCGTACGCGGCCACCAGACTCGCCGCCGCGCCGATGCCGACCTGACTCTCCATCATCGACCCGACCACCGTGCCGAGCCCGTGCGCGCGGGCCAACTCCAGGAGCGTGCGCGCTGGGTGTAGCCCGCCACACTTGGCCAGCTTGACGTTGACCAGGTCGGCGGCCCGGCGGCGGATCACCTCCACCAGGTCGCGGACCCCGAAGACCGCCTCGTCGGCCAGGATCGGCACCGAAACCCGGTCGCTGACCCATGCCAGCCCGTCCAGGTCCCAGCGGGCCACCGGCTGCTCGACCAGCTCCACGTCCAGCCCGGCGTCCTCGATGCCACGGATCACCCGGACCGCCTCGCGCGGCGTCCAGCCCTGGTTGGCGTCCAGCCGGATGCGCACGTCCGCGCCGACCGCCGCGCGTACCGCCCGTACCCGGTCCAGGTCGCCGGCCGCGTCCGTGCCGACCTTGAGCTTCAGCACGCCGAAGCCGTCGGCCCGCCGCTGGCGCGCGGCCGCCGCCAGGTCGACCGCGTCGCCCGCGGCGAGGGTGACGTCCGTCGGGACCCGCAGGGTCGTGCCGCCGAGCAACCGCGCCAGGGGTACGCCCAAACGCCGCGCCGCCAGGTCGTGCAGCGCGACGTCCACCGCCGCCTTCGCCGCCTCGTTGCCCACCACCGCCCGCTGCACCTCGGCGCAGCGGGCCACCAGGTCGTCTGGGTCGCGTCCGGACAGCAGCGGACCGAGCAGTTCGCGGACGCAGGCCTCGGCCCCGGCGACCGAGGCGCCGGTGACCTGCCACACCTGCGGCGCCTCGCCGAAGCCGGACCGACCGTCGGCGTCGACCAGCTCGACGATCAACGTGTCCACCGTGGTGCTGCGGCGCAGCGCCGTGACGAACGGGGTGTGTAAGGGGGCGGAAACCCGGTGGGTGCGTACCGCCGAGATCGTCATATGGGGCACCCTATACGCAGGAACACGGCGGGAGGGCGGGCCGGATGGTCGTACGGGACTGGCAACTGGTGGGCGCGCCGAACGCCCGTGACCTGGGCGGCCTGGTCGGCGCCGATGGTCGCAGAGTGCGCGTCGGCCAGCTCGTCCGCACCCCGGCGCTGGGCCGGCTCACCGACGCCGACCTGCCGGTGCTCGCGACACTCGCGCCGGCCTGCGTGGTCGACCTGCGCGACGGCACGGAGATCGACGTCGCGCCGCCCGACCGGCTGGCCGGCGAGCCCCGGGTGGCGCACCTGCCGGTGCACGATCCGGAACACCCGGTCTTCACGTACGTCTCGGCGGTGCTGCTCGGGCACGACCTCGACGCGTACGCCGAGTTGGCCCGGCAGGGCACGGCGGGGGCGATGGCCGAGATCTACCGGTGGTTCGTCACCGGCGAGTCGGCCCGGCGGAACTTCGGCGCGGCGGTACGCCTGGCCGCCGACCCGGAGAACCTGCCGCTGCTGTACCACTGCTCGGCCGGCAAGGACCGCACCGGCTGGCTCACCGTCATCCTGC
Organism: Micromonospora sp. NPDC049662; assembly: GCF_040675055.1. NCBI lineage: Bacteria > Bacillati > Actinomycetota > Actinomycetes > Micromonosporales > Micromonosporaceae > Micromonospora > Micromonospora sp. NPDC049662. The sequence continues at coordinate 24,816 of NZ_JBFAOC010000016.1, read as the reverse complement.
TCACCGCGCTCGGAGTCGACGAGGAGGCGATCCGCGCCGACTACCTGCGCAACAACGCGTTGACCGAGAGCCTGCGCGCGGTGATCGTCGAGGCGATGCGCCGCCGCGAGCCCGAGCTGGACGTCGACGCGGTGCTGCCGGTACTGGAGGTCCACCCCGCGTACCTCGACGCCGGCTACCAGGAGGTCCGCCGGGTGCACGGCTCGTTCGACGCGTACCTGCGCGACGGGTTGGGGTTGACCGACGACGTGGTCGAGGCGTTGCGGGCGCACCTGCTGGAGTGAGGGCGTCGGGCTCAGAGGCGGTGCCGGTCGGCCCACACCTGGGCCGAGACGCGCGCGATCAGCCGACAGGCGTCGTCGTCGCCGTCGTCCAGGTCGGTGGTGGTGCACACGGCGATCACGTACGGCGGGGCGTCGTCGGGCAGCACCACGCCGACACCGTGCCGCACACCGCGTACCCAACCGTTCTTCAGCGCGATGCGGGTGCCCTCGGGCAGGCCGGCGGCCAGGTCCTCGCGGTGTTCCTGCGCGAGCAGCACGTCCAGCATGGCGGCGCACCCGGCCGGCGAGGCGAGACGGCCGGGGGTCGTGACGCCGCTGGCCAGCGCGCCCAGCAGGGCGGCCAGGTCGGCGGCGGTGACGGTGTTGGTGATGCCGGCGTCGCGGGCCGCGAAGTCCTCGATGCCGCGGCCGGTGACGCTGTCGCGGGCGTCGGCGAGGGCCCACACCTGCGCCACCGCGGGCAGCCCGACGTGCCCGATGACGAGGTTGGTGGCCAGGTTGCTGGACCGCACGATCATCCGCTCGGCCAGCCAGCGCAGCGACGCCGTGCGGCCGAGCCGGTCCCACACCGCGTCGTCGTTGTCGTAGTGCGGGGCGCAGGAGAACCGGGGCGCGCCGGGCTGGGCCGAGTCGAACTCGTTGACCACCGGGACGTCGGCGTCCAGGTCCAGCGTGCCGGCCTCGGCGGCGCGGTGCAGCGCCGCCAGCACCGCCACCTTCATGGTGCTGGCGGCGTAGTGGCCGGCGTGGGCGTGGCGGGTCCAGCTCGGGGGCGCGTCGAGTCGACCCACGTACGCCGAGACGGTGCCCGGCACCGCGTCCAGGAAGGCGTCGAGATCATCCCAGGTCATGCCGGTGACCGTAGTCGAGGACGACGGCGTCGGGCGGACGTACCCCGGCGGGGAAGCGCACGGGCGCGCCGGCCGCAAGCGGCCGACGCGCCCGGTGCGGTTGTCGATCAGCCGGCGTGCTTGCGGCGGGCGGCGGCCCGGCCGCGCTGCTGCTGGTCGAGCACCACCTTGCGGATGCGCACCGAGGTCGGGGTGACCTCGACGCACTCGTCCTCGCGGCAGAACTCCAGCGCCTGCTCCAGCGAGAGCTTGCGCGGCGGGATCAGCTTCTCGGTCTCGTCGGAGGTCGAGGCCCGCATGTTGGTGAGCTTCTTCTCCTTGGTGATGTTGACGTCCATGTCGTCGGAGCGGGAGTTCTCGCCGACGATCATGCCCTCGTACACCTCGGTGGTCGGCTCGACGAACATCTGGCCGCGCTCCTGCAGGTTGATCATCGCGAAGGCGGTGACCACGCCGGAGCGGTCGGCGACGAGCGACCCGTTGTTGCGGGTGCGCAGCTCGCCGAACCACGGCTCGTACGATTCGAAGACGTGGTGCAGGATGCCGGTGCCCCGGGTGTCGGTCAGGAACTCGGTGCGGAAGCCGATCAGGCCACGCGCCGGCACCAACCACTCCATCCGGATCCAGCCGGTGCCGTGGTTGACCAGCTGCTCCATCCGGCCCTTGCGGGTCGCGAGGAGCTGGGTGATCGCGCCCAGGTACTCCTCCGGGGCGTCGATGGTCAGCCGCTCGACCGGCTCGCAGGTCTTGCCGTCGATCTCCCGGGTGACGACCTGCGGCTTGCCGACGGTCAGCTCGTAGCTCTCCCGGCGCATCTGCTCGACCAGGATGGCCAGCGCCAGCTCGCCGCGGCCCTGCACCTCCCAGGCGTCCGGCCGCTCGGTCGGCAGGACCCGCAGCGACACGTTGCCGACCAGCTCCTTGTCGAGGCGGTCCTTGACCATCCGGGCGGTGACCTTGGAGCCCTTGACCCTGCCGACCAGCGGCGAGGTGTTGGTGCCGATGGTCATCGAGATGGCCGGCTCGTCGACGGTGATCAGCGGCAGCGCCACCGGGTTCTCCACGTCGGCGAGCGTCTCACCGATCATGATCTCCGGAATGCCGGCGACGGCGATGATGTCGCCCGGCCCGGCGGTCTCGGCCGGCTTGCGCTCCAGACCCTCGGTCATCAACATCTCGGAGATGCGGACCCGCTGGGTACTGCCGTCGGTGCGGCACCAGGCCACGGTCTGGCCCTTGCTGATGGTGCCCTGTCGGACGCGGCACAGCGCGAGCCGGCCGAGGAACGGCGACGCGTCGAGGTTGGTGACGTGCGCCTGCAGGGGCGCGTCGTCCTCGTACGCGGGGGCCGGGATGGTGTCCAGCAGGGTGCGGAACAGCGGCTCCAGAGAGTCGCTGTCGTCGGGCACCGAGCCGTCGGCCGGCTGGGTCAGCGAGGCGATGCCGTCCCGGGCGCAGGCGTAGACGATCGGGAAGTCGATCTGCTCCTCGTCGGCGTCCAGGTCGAGGAAGAGCTCGTAGGTGTCGTCCACGACCTCCTTGATCCGGGCGTCCGGACGGTCCACCTTGTTGATCACCAGGATGATCGGCATCCGGGCCCGCAGCGCCTTGCGCAGCACGAAGCGGGTCTGCGGGAGAGGGCCCTCACTGGCGTCGACGAGCAGCACCACGCCGTCGACCATGGTCAGGCCGCGCTCGACCTCGCCGCCGAAGTCGGCGTGGCCCGGGGTGTCGATGATGTTGATGGTGACCGGGTCCGAACCATCGGCGGGCAGGTACCGCACGCCGGTGTTCTTCGCCAGGATCGTGATGCCCTTCTCCCGCTCCAGGTCGCCGGAGTCCATCACCCGCTCGGTGTTCTCGCCTCGTGCGCCGTACGCGCCGGCCTGCCGCAACATGGCGTCGACCAGGGTGGTCTTGCCGTGGTCGACGTGAGCGATGATGGCGACATTGCGGAGGTCGGTGCGAAGCTGCATACCCTCTATCCTTCCGCCTGCGCTCGCGCAGGCTGCGTCGGGGTCACCCCCAGGTGCCCCTGATCTATGGTGAAACCGCTGTGCCGGTGGTTCCCCCGGCTGGCATGCTGGCTCCCGTGTCCCGGGGGCCTGAGTGCACGACCTGCTGACCTGGGTGCAAGGTCTGCCCACCCTGTGGATCTACCTGGTCGCCGCGCTGATCGTGGCGGGCGAGACCGCGGTGATCTTCGGCCTGCTGGTGCCGGGTGAGGCTACCCTGCTGCTCGTCGGCTTCCTCACCTACAACGGTACCTTGCGCCTCGGGCCGGCGTTGCTCGCGATGATCGTCTCGGCGTTGGCCGGCGACGCGCTGGCGTTCCGCGCCGGTCGGCGCTACGGCCCCCGGCTGCGCGCCGGGCTGGGTCACCGGGTCGGGCCCGAGCGGTGGAGCAGGGCCGACGCGATGCTCGCCCGCCTGGGTGGGCGGGGCGTGTTCGCCGCGCGGTGGGTGGCCTTCGCCCGCACCCTGGTGCCCCGGCTGGCCGGCGCGGCCGGCATGCCGTACCGGCGGTTCGCCGTCTGGAACCTGGCCGGGGTGGCGACCTGGGTGGGCGGCTCGATCCTGCTCGGCCACCTCGCCGGTGAGTCGTACGACACGGTCTCCCGGGTGCTCGGTCGGGCCACCGGCGCGGCACTGGCGTTGCTGGCGGGACTGCTGGGGGTGGTGCTCGCCGGCCGGTGGCTCGGGCGCAACCCCGACCCGGCGCGCGCGCTGCTGTCGCGGGCCGCCGCGCTGCCGCCGGTGCGCTGGCTCAGCGCCCGCTACGGGGTGCTGTTCTTCCTGGTGGCCGTGCGGATCGGACCGACCTGGACGCTGCTGCTCAACCTGGCCGTCGGGCTGCTACTGCTCTTCGCCGCCGGGCTGGCCATCGCCGGCCTGCTCGCCGTGGTGGTGCGCAACAGCGGGCTGGCGGCCCTGGACGGGGCGATCGATGTCTGGTTCACCGCCCGCCGCACTCCGGACGCCGCCGACGCCACCCTGGTCGTGGTGTCACTGGTACGGGGGTGGGCGCTGATCGTGCTGGTGGCGATGGTGGCGGCGGTACTGGCGTGGCGTCGCCGCCCGCTGCGTACCGACCTGCTGAGCGTGGTGGGCACGGTCGGCGCGTTCGTGCCGCTGGTGGTGCTGGCCGGGGTGGCCGAGTTGACCGGCACGCACGGCGGCCCGGGTGGGAACGAGGCCGTCCCGTTCCCGACCCAGAACGCCGTGGTCGCGGCGAGCCTCTGCACCCTCGCCTGGCTGGTGTCGCGCAACGCGCGCTGGCCGGTGGCGGTGGCCGCGTGGACGGCCGCCGCGGCGGGCGTGCTGGGGGTCGGCGTCGCCCGGCTGTACCTGGGCCTGGACACGGCGAGCGGTACTGCGGCGGCGGTGCTGCTCGGCGTGCTGTGGACGGTGGTGTTCATGGTCGCCTGGGCCACCCGGGACCGTGCGGTCGGCGGACGGGAGCCGTCGAGCGGTCCGGTCCGCCCGTCGCAGGGGCAACCCCGGCCCGTCGAACCTTGCTAATCTGCGGCGACTGTTCGACGGGGGAGGATCACCATGCGTCAACGAGCCGGTCGGGTGGGCGCGCTCGTGCTCGCCGGCCTCCTGATCGCCGGCGGCACCGTGGGTTGTGCCGGCAAGGGGGAACGCCCGCAGGACCAGGCCGCCGCCCCCGTCTCGGTCACCGACGCGCCGACCGACGAGCCGGTCGACGAGCCGGTCGACGAGCCGTCCGTCGAGGCGAGCCCCTCAGCGAGCGGGGTGGCGGCGATGGGCGCCGTCCCGAGTCGCAGCGCGTCGGCCTCCCCGAAGCCGTCGAAGAAGCCGACGCGTACGTCGCCGCCCACGAAGCCGCGGGTGGTCGCCAAGGCGCCCACCGAGACGAAGGTCCCGCCGGCCCCACCGAAGCCCGCCCCCTCGTCCTGCAAGCCCAGCTACAAGGGCACGCAGGCGAGCCGTGCCGACGTGAAGACGGCGCTGTCCGCGGCCGCCGCCCGCACCTACTGGCCCAGCTCCGCCCCCGACCTCAAGATCCCGCTCAACCTGCTCAAGGCCACGGCCTGGCAGGAGAGCGGCTGGCAGTCCAACATCTACGCCTGCGACGGCGGCGTCGGGCTGATGCAGGTCATGCCGGCCACCGCGACCTGGATGAACCAGCGCTTCGACCAGAGCTACGACATCGCCGCCTACCAGGACAACGCGTACCTGGGCGCCAACTACCTGGCCTGGCTGACCAAGTACATCGGCGACATGTACTTCGAGTCCGACTTCCGGCTCGACGCGGACCTGTGCACCGCCGAACTGGACTCCTGCCTGCTCAACGCGGTCATCGCCGCGTACAACTTCGGGCACGGGGCGGTGGCGCAGGAGGGCGAGCCGCTCGCCATCCCGAATCCGTCGTACGTGCGTAACGTGCGGGCGTTGATGACCGAGTGCGTCTGCCTGGGCTACTGAACACGACGAAAAGGGGCGGGGGTGGACCCCCGCCCCTTTTCCGTGCGCGTCAGTCGCGGACGGCCACCGGCTCCCGCGTTGCCGGGGCGTCGACGGCCGGCTCGGCCTCGACGCGGCCCGGCCACCAGAAGCGGTCCCCCAGCAGGAACGCCAGCGCCGGCACCAGGACCGTACGGACCAGCAGCGTGTCCAGCAGCACGCCGATGCAGACGATGATGCCGATCTGCGTCAGCGTGATCAGCGGCAGCACGCCCAGCACGGCGAACACCGCGGCGAGCAGCACCCCGGCGCTGGTGATGACACCTCCGGTGACCCGCAGCGCGGACAGCATGCCGTCGCGGGTGCCGGCGCTGCGGGCGTCCTCGCGCGCCCGGGTGACCAGGAAGATGTTGTAGTCCACACCGAGCGCCACCAGGAACACGAAGGCGAGCAGCAGCACGCCGCTGTCCAGCGCCGGGAAGTCCAGCACGTGGTCGAAGAGCAGCCACGCCGCGCCGAGGCTGGCGAAGAACGACGCGATCACGGTGAGCACCAGCAGCACCGGCGCGACCAGGCCCCGCAGCAGCAGCACCAGCACCGCGCCGACCAACAGCAGGATGATCGGCAGGATGAGCCGCAGGTCCCGGTCATTGGCCTCGTCGGAGTCGTACGTCGCGGCCACCGAGCCGCCCACGATCGCCCCGGCGGGCGACTCGACGCCGCTGACGGCCGGGGGAGCGGAGTCGGGAACGGCGGCGACCGCGTCGCGCAGCGCCTCGATCGCACGATCCGAGGCGGGCGTGCCGGGCTCGGCGTCCAGCACCACGTCGACCTGGGCGACGGCCTGGCCGGCGTCCCCCGGTCGGGCCGAGGCGACACCGGGTACGGCGGCGGCGACGTCGGTGACCGCCCGTACCGCCGCCGGGGTGGTGAGCACAGCCACCGGTTGGGTGCTGCCGGCGGGGAACGCGCGGGCCAGGGTCTGCGCGCCGGTCACCGCCTCGGGCGCGGCCCGGAACTGCTCGGTCTCGGACAGGCCGGTGCGGATCCCGAGCCCACCGAGGGCCAGGCCGCCGAGCAGCAGGGTCGACAGCGCCGCGACCACCACCGGCCGGCGTCGTACGAGGCCGCCGAGCCGGCCCCAGAGCCGGCCCTCCCGGGCCGGGCCGCCGACCCGGGGTACGAACGGCCAGAACAGGCCGCGACCGAAGAGCACCAGCACGGCGGGGAGCACGAACAGCGCCGAGAGCATGGCGAAGACCACCCCGGTGGCACAGGCCACGGCCAGTGCCCGGTTCGTCTCCTGCTCGCTGAGCAGCAGGGTGAGCACCCCGAGCACCACGGTGCCGCCGCTGGCCAGGATCGGCTCGGCGGTACGGCGCAGCGCGGCCCGCATCGCCGCGAAGCGGTCCTGCTCGCGCCGCAGCTCCTCCCGGTAGCGGGCGATGAGCAGCAGGGCGTAGTCGGTGGCGGCGCCGAACACCAGCACGCTGGCGATGCCGGTGACCTGGCCCTGCTGGAGGTTGATGCCGACGGCCGGCACGATCGTCTCCACCGCGCGCAGGGTGAGTTGTTCGGTCGCGGCGACGACGACCAGCGGCACGATCCACAGGAACGGACTGCGGTACGTGACCAGCAGCAGCAGGGCGACCACGGCGGCGGTCACCGCGAGCAGGGTGACGTCGGCGCCCTCGAAGACCGACGACAGGTCGGCGGTGAGGGCGGGGGCGCCGGTGACCTCGGCGGCCAGCGGGTCGGGCAGGTCCGACAGCGCGTCGCGCAGCTCGGCGACCCGTGTGGCGACCTCCTGCTGACCGCCGGAGGTGTCCAGCGGGACGGCGACGAGCGCGACCGTGCCGTCCGGGGAGACCTGTGGGGGGCTCACCCGGCCGCCCACCGCGAACCGGCCCAGGTCGCCGGAGCGGGAGGTCAGGGCGGCCCGGTCGGCGTCGCTCAGCGCTCCGCCGCCCTCGCGGCTGACGACCACGATGGCCGGTTGGACGTCGCTGGTGGGCAGTTGGTCCTGGAGACGTTGCACCTGGGTGGACTGCCAGGTGGCGTCCAGGCCGGTGGCGGAGACCGGCGTCGGATTGTCCGGCCGCGGGACACCGAAGACGACCGCGGCGACGACGAGCGCGGCGGCGACGGTCAGCCAGGCGGCCAGCCGACCCCGCGCGACCCTGCTGAAGACGGACATCACTGACCCCTAGGTCTTTCGAAAGACAAGTATCTTGATGGCCGAGATTATCGGCGGCTGCTCTATGCTGCAACCCGGCAGACCGACGACGGGGAGAAGCGGCGCGACGTGGCGACTCACGGCATGTACCGGCGGCGCGACACGCGCCGCGAGCAGCTGGTCGCCGAGATCACCAACAACCTCCGGCGGTACGCGGTGGACGCCCAGCAGGTCGGTCACGCCTTCGCCACCCTGCACGGCCTCAACCCGACCGACCTGAACGCGCTGATCGCCGTCATGGACGCCGAACTGTTCGGCGACCCGATCACCCCCGGCCGCCTCGGCGAGCAGCTCAACCTGTCCTCCGGCTCGGTCACCGCCCTGATCGACCGCCTGGAACGGGCCGGGCACATCCGCCGCGACCGGGACACCACCGACCGGCGCAAGGTGCTGCTGCACTACGCCGACCAGGGCGCCGCCCTCGCGATGGAGTTCTTCCGGCCGCTGGGCGCCCGTACCGACACCGTGATGGACCGCTTCGACGACGACGAGCTGGAGGTCGTGCACCGGTTCCTGGGCGAGATGGGCGAGTCGCTGCGGGCGCACCGTGACGCGGTCCGCGCCGCCCGGCCCGGCGCGCCCCACCGGACGACGGGCTGACCGTGCCCGGCCGGCTCGTCGCCCGCCTCGCCGCCGCCGCGCTGCGGCTGCCCGTGACGCCTCCCGGCCCGGTCCGGGCCACCCGGGGCATCCCGGTCCGCGCCCGGGACGGCGTGGTGCTCCGCACCGACCACTACGCGCCGCACCGCGCATCCGCGCCGGCCGTGCTGATCCGCACCCCGTACGGCCGGGGTGGTCCCTTGCGGCTGCTCGGCCGGTTGCTCGCCGCGCGGGGCCGGCACGCCGTGATCCAGTCGTGCCGGGGCACCGGCGGCTCGGGCGGCACCTTCGCCCCACTGGTGCACGAGCGCGACGACGGGGTCGACACCCTCGACTGGCTGCGCCGCCAGCCCTGGTGGTCCGGGGCGTTCGGCATGTTCGGCGTCAGCTACCAGGGCTTCGCCCAGTGGGCGCTGGCCGCCGACGCCGGCGAGGAACTGCGCGCGATGGTCGCGGTGGTGACCGCCTCGGCCACCCGGGACTCGACGTACGCGGGGGAGTCGTTCGCCCTCGACACCGTGCTGACCTGGGCCGAGCTGTTACACGCCCAGACCGTGCCGTGGCTGGCCCGGCAGTGGGAACTCAAGCGTGGCCAGCCCCGGCTGGCCGCCGCGCTGGCGCATCTGCCGCTCGCGGACGCCGACCGGGTGGCCACCGGTGTCCGCATCCCGTTCTTTCAGGAGTGGCTGCGCCACCACACCCCGGAGGCGGCGTACTGGCGCGAGCGGGTCTTCGCCGACCGGGTGGCCCGGGTGCGGGCGCCGGTGGTCATGGTCACCGGCTGGCACGACATCTTCCTGCCCGCCCAACTCGACGACTACGCCACCCTGCGCGCCACCGGCGCTCGACCGCGCCTGGTGATCGGGCCCTGGACCCACGGCAGCCCCGGGCTGTTCGTGGCGGCCCTGCGGGAGGGGTTGACCTGGCTCGACGAGCACCTCGACGGGCCGCTGGACGACGAACCTCCGCCCCGCGCCGCCCCCGTCCGGCTGCACGTGGGGGGTCCCGGCGGCGGCTGGCGGGACCTGCCGGACTGGCCACCGCCGACCGTCGGGACCGCCTGGCACCTGCATCCGGGCGGTGAGCTGGCGGTACGTCCCCCGGTCGCGTCGACGGCCGACGGGTTTCGGTACGACCCGGCCGACCCCACCCCGTCGCTGGGTGGGCCGCTGCTGGTCGCCCAGCGAGCCGGTCCGGTGGACAACCGGCAGGTCGAAGCCCGCCCCGACGTGCTGACCTACACCAGCGCGCCGCTCGTCGAGCCGGTCGAGGTGATCGGCCCGGTCCGCGCCGAGCTGCACGTCCGCAGCGAACTGCCGCATCTGGACGTCTTCGTGCGGCTGTGCGATGTGGACCGGCGCGGTCGGTCGTGGAACGTGTGCGACGGTCTGGTGCGGGTGACGCCCGAACGCTTCCCCACCGACTCGTCCGGGGTGCTGCGGGTGCCGGTGACGCTCTGGCCGACCGCGTACCGGTTCGCCACCGGGCACCGGCTGCGGGTGCAGGTCGCCGGTGGCGCCCATCCGCGGTGGGCACGCAACCCCGGCACCGGCGAACCTCTCGGTACTGCGGTGACGCTGCGTGCCGGTTGGCGGCAGGTGCTTTCTGGCCCGGCTCACCCCTCGGCGCTGCTGTTGCCGATCGTCCACTCTGCCCCGGCTCTGCCTCCAATCTGAACAAAGCGCCTCTGAGCTGGGCATTCATCGGAACTGCGGGCTATGGTTGGGTCAACGCCCGGCGCCGTGCAGTACCAGACCGGGCTCGCCCACAGCCCACCACCGCGTACGCGGTGTGACGTCGCGCCCGGTCCCCGCCCCAGCCGAAAGGGGGACCCCATGACGCGGGCCCCGGACAATCTGTTGGACCTTCGACGTCTGCTCCTCACCCACCTCGACAACGCGCCCGGCCCGGACGACCTCGATCCGGCGGAGGTCGGCATCGTCGGCGACCCGGCCCACCGGGGCGGCTATCACTGCGGCTCGGACCGGGTGGTCCCGAACGACTACTCGGTGGTCGAGTCACCCCGGGACCGGTCCGGACTGACCCTGGACGCGGCGGCGATCGACGTCGGCGAGTTCGACGTCCGCTCCGGTGCCGGTAGGCACACCCTGGCCAGCTTCTCGGTGTGGTGTGTGGGTCAGTGCGCCGCGAACGCGGCCGACACCCGGGACATCCGCGAGATCATCTACAGCCCCGACGGTACGACCGTGAAGCGGTGGGACCGGCTCGGCAAACGCACCAGCGGCGACAGCTCGCACCGCTGGCACACCCACTTCAGCTTCTTCCGCGACGCCATCAAGGCGGGCCGCGACCAGCGGCCCCTGTTCCGCCGCTACCTCAGCTCCATCGGACTCCTGGAGGACGACGACATGACCCCCGAAGAGCACAACTGGCTGGCCACCGTCCACAAGAACCTGACCGTGCTGGACGGCCGCAACCCGATCGGACAGATCTACACCCGGTTGGGCGAGGGACGGGACGACACCGGCGCCCCGGTCGTCGGCAACTGGAACCTGCAGTCGATGACGAAGCAGCTCACCGACCTGCAGACCACGCTCAACGCGCTGGCCGGAAAGGACGTCACCGACGAGGCGGCGATCGTTGCGGGCGTGTTGGCCGGGCTGACGCCGGAGAAGATCGCCGCGGCCATCCCGCCCACCATCGCCAAGCAGGTCGCCGACGAGTTGGCCCGCCGGCTCGTCGCCTGAACGGGAGGCGGCCCGACCCCACCGGGCCGCCCCCACCCGTCCGCCCCCACTCGTCCGGCGGTTCGCAACGAATGTTGAGCAATAACAGTTGCGCAACATCTCTTGCTGATGCCATGCTGCCGGTATGGAGAAGCCCGACGTACGCCAGGTCACCGACTCGCGGGTCCTCGCGGCCATGGCCCACCCGCTGCGCCGCCGCCTGATGGACGTGTTCAAGGTGCACGGGCCGTCGACCGTCGGCCTGCTCGCCGAACGCACCGACCAGGCGCCGGCGAACGTCAGCCACCACCTCAAGGTCCTCGCCGCCGCCGACCTGGTCACCGAAGCCCCCGAGCTGGCCCGGGACCGCCGCGAACGCTGGTGGAAACTGGTCACCCGGGGAGTGCGCTGGTCCTCGGCCGACTTCGACACCGACCCCGCCGACCGCGCCGTCGCCGACGCCGCCACCTCGCTCAACCTGGACCGGCACGTCGCGCTGGCCCGCGCCTGGCACGCCGCCGAGGAGACGGCGCAGGCCGCCTGGGGCGACGCGCCGTTCTCCTCCGACCGGTGGCTGCACCTCACGCCCGAGGAGCTGGACGAGCTGGGTGCCGAAATCAACGCCCTGCTCGCCCGCTGGGAGAACCGCGAGCGGTCCGACGACGGCGTCGAGCGGCACCCGGTGTTCGTGTTCGTCCACGGCGTACCGGCCCGGCCGTGACGGCGGCCACCCGGACCGGTCCCACGCCGGTCCGACCGGCCGGTGGGCTGCTGCGCCACCGCGACTTCCGCCTGCTCTGGGCCGGCCAGACGGTCAGCAGCATCGGCAGCAACGTCACCGTTGTCGCGCTCCCGCTGGTGGCGGTCGCCGTACTCGACGCCAGCACCTTCCAGGTAGCGGTCCTCACCGCCGCCGCCTGGCTGCCCTGGCTGCTGATCGGCCTGCCGGCCGGCGCGTGGGTGGACCGGTTGCCACGCCGGCCGCTCATGGTGGTCTGCGACCTGATCTGCGCGCTCGCCTTCCTCAGCGTGCCGGTGACGGCGCTGCTGGGCCGCCTCACCGTCGCGCAACTCCTGCTGGTGGCGCTCGGCGCGGGCGTGGCGCGGGTCTTCTTCGAGACCGCCGACCAGGTCTACCTGCCGGTGCTGCTGCGACCCGAGCAGCTACCCGACGGCAACGCGAAGCTCCAGGCCACCCAGACGATGAGCTACGTCGTCGGGCCCGGCATCGCCGGTCTGATCGCCCAACTCGCCGGCGCGGTCGCCGCGCTGCTGCTGGACGCGCTGACGTTCCTGCTCTCCGCGGTGTTCCTGCTGCGGATCCGCACCGCCGAAACGCGTCCGGAACGGCGGGACCACTCCCGATCGCTGCGCCGGGACATGGCCGACGGGCTCCGCTTCGTCATCGGTGACCCGTACCTGCGGGTGCTGACGCTCTACGGCGCGGCCAGCAACATCGGTCTGACCGGCTACCAGGCGGTCCTGGTCGTGTTCCTGGTCCGCGAACTACGACTCGCGCCGGGCCTGGTGGGCGTGCTCGTCGGGGTGATGAGCGTCGGAGGCATCATCGGCGCGCTGCTGGCGACCGTGGTCGCCCGGCGCTTCGGCAGCGCCCGTGCCCTGCTCGTCGCGGCGGCGCTCACCGGCCCGTCCGCCCTGCTCATCCCGTTGGCCGGGCCCGGAGTCGGCCTGCTCTGGCCGGCGCTCGGCGGCGTGCTCGTCAGCCTCGGCGTCGCCATCGGCAACGTGGTCAAGGGCGCGTTCCGGCAGACGTACACGCCGCACCACCTGCTCGGGCGCGTGACGGTGAGCATGCACCTGCTCAACTACGGCACCATCCCGCTGGCAGCCGTGCTGGCCGGGGCGCTCGGCGCGCGTTACGGCGTCGGCACCGCGATCACCGTGATGACCGCCTGGTCGGCGCTCACCCCGTTGATCCTGCTGATCGGACCGCTCCGGCGGCGGCGGGACTTGCCCGCCGCCCCGGCAGCGTCGTGAGTGCACTGCGACGGCGGCCGGGAACCGACCGCCGTCACCGGCACGGAGCTACATCGGGCGGACGTTGTCCGCCTGCGGGCCCTTCTGGCCCTGGGTCACCTCGAACTCGACCTTCTGGCCCTCGTTGAGCTCCCGGTAGCCGCTCGTCGCGATGGCGGAGTAGTGGACGAACACGTCCGGCCCTCCACCATCCTGCTCGATGAAGCCGAAGCCCTTTTCCGAGTTGAACCACTTAACCGTGCCGGTTGCCATGCATCTCTCCCTGTTCAAAGCGGCGGACCACCGGCCTCGAGGCCGATGGTCGCCCGTACCTGTTCGACAGTAACGGGCAAAACCCCGATCCGCCGGCCGAAGTGCCGTAGGTCTTTTCTCGAACTCAGATGAACACTCCGCGTCGCCCGCGTGCCAAAGCCGCCCCGACCGCTTCGTCGTGCGGCATGCTTGCGCCGATGAGGGGTCCCGCAGCCACCGCGCTGTCCGAGCTGGAGCGCGAGATCGACGCGCCCGGCGCCGGCCTGGACCGGCTCCGGCTGGTCCCCACCCCGTTCGTCCCGGAGGTGCGCCTGCACCTCGCCGAGGACGCGATCGTCTGGTGGGCCCGGATGGAGGCGCTCGCCGGGCACCCCCTGACGGCGCCGTACTGGGCCTCCGTCTGGCCCGGCGGTCAGGCCCTGGCCCGACACCTGCTGGACCACCCCGAGCTGGCCGCCGGGCGTCGCGTCCTCGACCTCGCCGCCGGTTCGGGACTCGTGGGCATCGCCGCCGCGCTGGCCGGCGCCGCCGAGGTCGTCGCCAACGACATCGACCCGTACGCTGTGGCGGCCGTCACGGTCAACGCCCGCGCCAACCGGGTCACCGTCGACGTCAACGGCGACGACCTGCTCGACCGCGACAGCGCCGACGCGGACCTGGTGGTCGCCGGGGACGTCTTCTACAGCCGTCCGATGGCCGCCCGGATGCTGCCGTTCCTGCGACGGGCCGTCGCCTCCGGCGCCGAGGTGCTGGTCGGGGACCCCGGCCGGGCGCACCTGCCGGTCGACGGGCTGCTGGTGCTGGCCGACTACCCGGTGCCCACCACCGAGCCGTCGGTGGACCCGTCGCCGCGTCGGGTGCGGGTGCTGCGACCCGCCTGACCCGCCGGCCATCTCAGGGGTGACCCCGAGGTGGACACCAGGGGGCGGTAAGGGCTGCGACCGGATGTCCACGGTGGCACGACGGCCATAGCGTACGAGGCATGACGCATTGGCTGGCCCAGGTCGGAGAGCTACCCATCCTGGTGCTGATGGGCGTACTCGGGTTGGTGATGCTCTTCGACGCCGTACCGCTGCTCGGCGTCCTCGTCCCCGGCGACGTGGCGATCCTGGCCGCGGTCGGGGTGGGCCGCCCGGCCACCGGGCTGGCCACCTTCGCCGCGGTGCTCGCCGGATGCCTCGCCGGCTGGTCGCTGAGCTTCCTGATCGGTCGCCGGTACGCCGAACCGCTGCGCCGCAGTCGCATCGGAGGCTGGATCGGCGAGTCGCGCTGGAGTGCGGCCGAAGGGATCCTCAGCCGTGGCGGCGGGCGGATGGTGATGGTCGCGCCGTTCCTGCCGGTGTTCAACGCCCTGCTGCCGCTGGCCGCCGGCGGACTGCGGATGTCGTACCGGCGGTTCCTCGGCTGCGCGGCCCTCGGCGCGGCGGCCTGGGCCGGTCTCTACCTGGCGCTGGGCATCGCGTCACGGTCGCTGGCCGCGCTGCTGCCGGGCGCGCCCAGTCCGTTGCTGGTGACCATGGGGGTGGGGTTGGTGCTGGCCACCGTGGTGTTGCTGGGGGCGCGGCGGCGGCTGTTCGCTCTTGCCGGCTGAGCTTCTTGCTGACTGTGGTTGCGGTGGGCTGGCTTTGGTTGCGGTGGGGGCGGGGGCCTGCCGTGCCCGGCTCCGGGCGGTCAGGCTTGATCCCTGCGCCGGGCACGGCAGGCCCCCGCCCCCGTCGGGGTCTTGGTCCGCCGGCAGGGTCGCGGCCCGACGGCGGGTTGTTTGACCTTTAGTGGTTTTCGGTCAGCGTTGGGTGGCCCGGGTGGGGTGGCCTGGGTGGGGTGGCATCTCGGGCCCGGGTGGGTGCCTCTGGGTGTGGGCTGGTGGGCGGTTGCGCGGGCCGGTGGCTTCGCCCGGGGGGCCTGACAGGTGGGGTGGGTTACCAGCCTCGGGTTCGCCACTGGGGGAGGGCCGGGCGTTCGGTGCCCAGGGTGCTGTCCTTGCCGTGGCCCGGGTAGAACCAGGTGTCGTCCGGCAGTTGGTCGAACAGCTTGTGCTCGACGTCGTCGATCAACGCGGCGAAGCGCTGCGGGTCCTTGTCCGTGTTGCCCACGCCGCCGGGAAAGAGACTGTCGCCGGTGAACAGGTGGGCGGTGCCGGCCGGATCGCGGTAGAGCAGCGCGATTGACCCGGGCGTGTGCCCCTTGATGTGGATGACCTCCAGCGCGCAGTCACCCACCGCGACGGTGTCGCCCTCGGCCAGGTGTTCCGCCTCGATCGGCAGCCCGGACGCGTCGTCGGCGTGCACCAGCGCCCGCGCGCCGGTCTTGGCGACCACCTCCTCCAGCGCCACCCAGTGGTCCATGTGCTGGTGGGTGGTGACCACGGCGGTCAGGCCGTCGTCGCCGATCAGCTCCAGCAGCCGGGGCGCCTCGTTGGCGGCGTCGATCAACACCTGGTCGCCGGTGCCGGAGCACCGCAGCAGGTAGGCGTTGTTGTCCATCGGGCCGACCGACAGCTTGCTGATCGTGAGCCCGGACAACTCGCGGACCGCCGGCGGGCCGCCGTGGGTGACATCTCCGCTGTAGGTCATGACGTGTCGACATCCATTCCGGTGAAGGAGGCGCTCGGCGGCTGTGCGGTGGCGTCGCGCGGGCGGCGCGGCGGTGCGCACGCGTCGACCCTAGCGGGCGGGCGCCGCACCGTCGTCGCGGAAATCGCTTTCGGCACGGCGCGTCGCGCCCTACCGTCGGCGTCACAAGCGGCACTCGGACGTCGGACGGAGGTGGAGTTCATGCCGGACGTGGCACGCGTGTTCCGCCATCACCAGCTCGACACCGATGAGGATGCTATGACCATCGATCTGACCGCCCTCGGCTGGGACGCCGACCGGGCGTCGTACGCCGCCCGACGTGGCGAGCGCCACCCGGGCCGGGTGGCCCGGGTGGACCGGGGAGTCTGCACGGTGCTCACCGTCGACGGCCCGGTCCGCGCCAGCCTCGGCCCGTCCGTGCTGGCCGCCGCCGTCCAGGACCCCTCCGCGCTGCCCTGCGCGGGAGACTGGGTACTGCTCACACACTGGCCGGACCGCCGGATCACGGTGGGGGCCGTGCTGCCCCGGCGAGCCGCGCTGATCCGCCGTACCGCCGGCAAGGACGCCAGCGGCCAGGTGCTGGCCGCGAACCTCGACACGGCCGCCGTGGTGGAGCCGGTGCACCCGGAGCCGGACGTGGCCCGCATCGAGCGGCTGCTGTCCCTGGTCCACGAGTCCGGGGCCCGGCCGCTCGTGGTGCTGACCAAGTCCGACCTCGCGGCCGACCCGGCCGCGCTGGCCCGCCAACTCGCCGCCGTCGCACCCGGTGTGCCGGTGCTGCCGGTCAGCGCCGAGCACGGCACCGGGCTGGCGCCGCTGCGCGCCGAGGTCGCGCCGGGTCGCACGCTGGGGCTGCTCGGGCCGTCCGGCGCGGGCAAGTCGAGCCTGGTCAACGCGCTCGCCGGCGCGATGATGATGCCGACCCAGGCGATCCGCCGGGTCGACGGCAAGGGCCGGCACACCACCACCTGGCGGGCCCTGGTGCCCATCCCGGGCGGCGGCGCGGTGATCGACACGCCTGGCGTACGCGCGGTCGGTCTCCTCGACGGCGTGGCCGGGTTGGACCGGGCGTTCGCCGACATCGCGGGGCTGGCCGAGGGTTGCCGGTACGCCGACTGCCGGCACGACGGCGAGCCGGCCTGCGCGGTCCGGGACGCGCTGCGGACCGGTGAGCTGTCCGCCCGCCGTTGGGAGAGCTGGCGGCGGCTGCAGGGCGAGGTGGCGCACGAGAGCGGGCGGCGTGCCGCCCGCCTCGCCGCCGAGCGACGCGGCGGCTGGCGCTCGGCGCGACGCCGGGCGGCACGCCCGCCGTCGCCCGGGGGTTACTGACCGGGGCTCTGCCGTCGGGGTACGTGCCCGGCGGCAACGGCCGGTGCCAAAGGCTCGCGGCCGGCGCGGCCGACCGGGCTGAGCTGGGGGAATGTGCGGGCGGGGGAAACTGTCGTACCTCGGGGCTAGAGTTGCCGAGGCGTGTTTTCCGCGCCCGTACCGACCGCTCATGAGCAGCTACGACCGCTCGGAAACAGCACAGAGCGGGACAGACCCTCCGCTTCACCTTCACCCGGGAGTACACGTACCGTGGCCGACCGACTCATCATCCGTGGCGCGCGCGAGCACAACCTGCGTGACGTCAGTCTCGACCTGCCCCGGGACGCTCTCATCGTGTTCACCGGGCTGTCCGGGTCGGGCAAGTCGAGCCTGGCCTTCGACACGATCTTCGCCGAGGGGCAGCGGCGCTACGTGGAGTCGCTGTCGTCGTACGCCCGGCAGTTCCTCGGTCAGATGGACAAGCCCGACGTCGACTTCATCGAGGGGCTGAGCCCGGCCGTCTCGATCGACCAGAAGTCCACCTCGCGCAACCCGCGCTCCACCGTCGGCACCATCACCGAGGTCTACGACTACCTGCGGCTGCTCTTCGCCCGCATCGGCGAGCCGCACTGCCCGGTCTGTGGCGAGCGGATCTCCAAGCAGAGCCCGCAGCAGATCGTCGACCGGGTCCTCGCGATGGCCGAGGGCACCAAGTTCATGGTGCTCGCCCCGGTCATCCGGGGCCGCAAGGGCGAGTACGTCGACCTCTTCGCCGAGCTGCAGGCCAAGGGTTACGCCCGGGCCCGCGTCGACGGCGTGGTGCACCCGCTGACCGAGCCGCCCAAGCTCAAGAAGCAGGAGAAGCACACCATCGAGGTGGTGATCGACCGGCTCACCGTCAAGCCGAGCGCCAAGCAGCGACTGACCGACTCGGTCGAGGCCGCGCTGGGGCTGTCCAGCGGCCTGGTGCTGCTCGACTTCGTCGACCTGCCGGAGGACGACCCGGAGCGGGAGCGCCGCTACTCGGAGCACCTGGCCTGCCCCAACGACCACCCGCTGGCTATCGAGGATCTCGAGCCCCGGGTGTTCTCCTTCAACGCGCCCTACGGCGCCTGCCCGGAGTGCACCGGCCTGGGCACCAAGAAGGAGGTCGACCCGGAGCTGCTGGTTCCCGACCCGGAGCGCAGCCTGCGCGAGGGCGCCATCCAGCCCTGGTCCACCGGGCACAACCTGGAATACTTCCTGCGTCTGCTGGAGGCCCTCGGCGAGGCCCAGCACTTCGACATCGACACCCCGTGGCGGGCGTTGCCGGCACGGGCGCAGAAGACGATCCTGCACGGCTCCGACGACCAGGTGCACGTGCGCTACCGCAACAAGTACGGCCGTGAGCGCTCCTACTACACCGGCTTCGAGGGCGTGGTGCAGTGGATCGAGCGCCGGCACTCCGATACCGAGTCCGAGTGGTCCCGCGACAAGTACGAGGGCTACATGCGGGACGTGCCGTGTGCGGCCTGCGGGGGCGCCCGGCTCAAGCCCGAGGTGCTCGCCGTCACCCTGGCGGGCAAGAGCATCGCCGAGGTCTGCAACCTGTCCGTGGGGGAGTGCGCCGACCTGCTCGCCGGCATCGAGCTGACCGACCGGCAGAAGCTGATCGCCGAGCGCGTCCTCAAGGAGATCAACGCCCGGCTGCGGTTCCTGCTCGACGTCGGCCTGGACTACCTCTCCCTCGACCGGCCGGCCGGCACGCTCTCCGGCGGTGAGGCGCAGCGCATCCGGCTCGCCACCCAGATCGGCTCGGGCCTGGTCGGGGTGCTCTACGTGCTCGACGAGCCGTCGATCGGGCTGCACCAGCGGGACAACCACCGGCTCATCGAGACGCTGATCCGGCTGCGCGGGCTGGGCAACACGCTGATCGTGGTGGAGCACGACGAGGACACCATCCGGGTGGCCGACTGGATCGTCGACATCGGCCCCGGCGCGGGCGAGCACGGTGGCAAGATCGTGCACAGCGGCTCGGTGCCGGCGCTGCTGAAGAACAAGGAGTCGATCACCGGGGCGTACCTCTCCGGTCGGCGGTCGATCCCGACGCCGACCGGCCGCCGTCCGCAGACCAAGGACCGTGAGCTGGTGGTGCACGGCGCGCGGGAGCACAACCTGCGCAACCTGACCGTCTCGTTCCCGCTGGGCCAGCTCATCGCGGTCACCGGCGTCAGCGGCTCGGGCAAGTCGACGCTGGTCAACGACATCCTGTACGCGGTGCTGGCCAACCAGATCAACGGCGCCCGCCTGGTGCCCGGCCGGCACACCCGGGTCTCCGGGCTGGAGCACGTCGACAAGGTCGTCGGCGTGGACCAGTCGCCGATCGGCCGTACGCCCCGCTCCAACCCCGCCACCTACACGGGTGTCTGGGACCACGTCCGCAAGCTCTTCGCCGAGACCACCGAGGCCAAGGTCCGGGGGTACGGGCCGGGTCGGTTCTCGTTCAACGTCAAGGGTGGCCGCTGCGAGGCGTGCTCCGGCGACGGCACCATCAAGATCGAGATGAACTTCCTGCCCGACGTGTACGTCCCCTGCGAGGTCTGCAAGGGCGCCCGGTACAACCGGGAGACCCTGGAGGTGCACTACAAGGGCAAGACCGTCTCGGACGTGCTGGAGATGCCGATCGAGGAGGCCGCCGAGTTCTTCTCCGCCATCCCCGCCATCCACCGGCACCTCAAGACCCTCGTCGACGTCGGCCTGGGCTACGTCCGCCTCGGGCAGCCCGCTCCGACGCTCTCCGGCGGTGAGGCGCAGCGGGTCAAGCTCGCCTCCGAGCTGCAGAAGCGCTCCACCGGGCGCACGGTCTACGTGCTCGACGAGCCGACCACCGGTCTGCACTTCGAGGACATCCGCAAGCTGCTGATGGTGCTCGAGGGACTGGTCGACAAGGGCAACACCGTGATCACCATCGAGCACAACCTCGACGTGATCAAGACGGCCGACTGGCTCATCGACATGGGCCCCGAGGGCGGTCACCGGGGCGGTACCGTGCTCGCCACCGGCACCCCGGAGGAGGTCGCCGAGGTCGCCGAGAGCCACACCGGCGAGTTCCTGCGCCAGGTGCTCAAGCTCGACGGCGAGGCCAAGGGCGCGGCGGCGGCCACCACCCGGGCCGCCAAGGCCAACGGCGCGACCAAGACGCGGGCGACCCGCAAGGTGCCGGCCGGCGCGCGCTGACTTTCCCGCATCTCTTCGGGGCGGGTCGGCTGACGACCCGCCCCTTTTGCCGGGGTCGCCCGGATGCCGGGGTGAACTATCCGGCACAGTTGCGCGTGGAAGGAAGTGTGGCCGGCTTTCGGACCGGCGCACTGGGCGAGAGAGAGGCGAGGCATGAGCGACGATCAGGCGCTGACCGGACCGGGTACGCAGACCCGTCGTACCCTGCTCACCGGCGTCGGGGCGGTCGGCGCGGCCGTCGTCCTGGCTGCCTGCGGCAGTGACGACGGCAGCGGCAGCGACGGACCCACCAGTGGCGGCCCCGCCGTGCCCAGCACCGGGGACGCCGGCGGCGGCAACCGGCAGAACGCCCAGTCGCTGGCCACCACCGCCGACATCCCGGTCGGCGGCGGCAAGATCCTCGCCGCCGAGGGCGTGGTGATCACCCAGCCCGCGGCCGGCCAGTTCAAGGGCTTCAGCCCGATCTGTACGCACCAGAACTGCCCCGTGTCGAACGTCGATGGCGGCACCATCAACTGCACCTGCCACGGCAGCAAGTTCTCGATCGAGGACGGCTCGGTGAAGGCCGGTCCGGCGAAGAAGCCGCTGCCGCCGAAGGACATCAAGGTCACCGGCGACCAGATCTCGCTGGCCTGACCCACCTGGGCGCGCCGGTCGCGCCGGTCGGCCATTGATCAACTCGCGTTTCCGGAAGTCGGGGTGTCTGCGGCTCTCCGACACCCCGGCTTCCGGGAAGCCGGGGTGGATCACGCGCCTGCGGTGGGGTGTCGGGGGTGCGGACTAGGCTTGGCGGTGTGGCTGACCCCTCGACCTACCGTCCCGCACCCGGCACCATCCCGGAGTCACCGGGGGTCTACCGCTTCCGCGACGGCACCGGCCGGGTGATCTACGTCGGCAAGGCGAAAAACCTGCGCAGCCGGCTCAACTCCTACTTCGGCGACGTCTGGAACCTGCACGAGCGCACCCGCCAGATGGTCACCACCGCCGAGTCGGTGGACTGGATCACCGTCGGCACCGAGGTCGAGGCGCTCCAGCAGGAGTTCACCTGGATCAAGCAGTACGATCCCCGGTTCAACGTCCGTTACCGCGACGACAAGTCGTACCCCTATCTGGCCGTCACCCTCGACGAGGAGTACCCGCGCCTCCAGGTGATGCGCGGCGCGAAACGCAAGGGTGTGCGCTACTTCGGGCCGTACTCGCACGCCTGGGCCATCCGCGAGACCCTCGACCTGCTGCTGCGGGTCTTCCCCGCGCGGACCTGCTCGGCCGGCGTGTTCAAGCGGGCCGGCCAGGTCGGCCGCCCCTGCCTGCTGGGCTACATCGGCAAGTGCTCGGCCCCGTGCGTCGGCACCGTCTCGGCCGACGAGCACCGTGCCATCGTCGACGGGTTCTGCGACTTCATGGCCGGCCGCACCGACACCATGGTCCGCAAGATCGAACGCGAGATGACCGAGGCCAGCGAGGCGTTGGAGTTCGAACGGGCCGCCCGCCTGCGCGACGACGTGGCCGCCCTGCGCCGGGCCATGGAGAAGCAGACCGTCGTGCTCGGCGACGGCACCGACGCCGACGTGGTCGCGTTCGCCGACGACCCGCTCGAGGCGGCCGTGCAGGTCTTCCACGTCCGCGACGGCCGGGTCCGCGGCCAGCGCGGCTGGGTGGTGGAGAAGACCGAGGACCTGACCACCGGCGACCTGGTGCACCACTTCTGCACCCAGGTGTACGGCGGCGAGCACGGCGAGGCGGACGTACCCCGTGAGCTTCTGGTGCCCGAGCTGCCGGCCGACGCGGACGCGCTCGCCGACTGGCTCACCAGCCACCGCGGCAGCCGGGTGTCGTTGCGCGTGCCGCAGCGCGGCGACAAGCGCACCCTGCTGGAGACGGTCGAGCGCAACGCCAAGGACGCGCTGGCCCGGCACAAGCTCAAACGCTCCGGCGACCTGACCACCCGCGGCAAGGCCCTCGACGAGATCAGCGAGGCGCTGGGCATGCGCACCTCGCCGTTGCGCATCGAGTGCTTCGACATCTCCCAGATCCAGGGCACCGATGTGGTGGCCAGCATGGTGGTCTTCGAGGACGGGTTGCCCCGCAAGAGCGAGTACCGGCGGTTCATCGTCCGGGGCGCCACCGACGACCTGTCCGCGATGTCCGAGGTGCTGCGTCGCCGCTTTGCCCGCTACCTCGACGCGCGGGCCGAGACGGGCGAGGTGGGTGTGGAGTCGGCCGACGACCCGTCCACCCCGGTCGACCCCGTCGATCCGCAGGTCGGTGTCCTGATCGACCCGACCACCGGCCGGCCGCGAAAGTTCGCGTACCCGCCGCAGCTGGTGGTCGTCGACGGCGGCGCCCCGCAGGTCGCGGCCGCCGCGCAGGCCCTCGCCGACCTGGGCATCGACGACGTCGCGCTCTGCGGCCTCGCCAAGCGGCTGGAGGAGGTCTGGCTCCCGGACGACGAGTTCCCGGTCATCCTGCCGCGCACCTCCGAGGGCCTCTACCTGCTGCAACGCGTCCGCGACGAGGCGCACCGCTTCGCCATCACGTTCCACCGCCAGCGCCGCTCCAAGCGGATGACCGAGTCGGCGCTGGACAATGTCCCCGGCCTGGGCGAGGTACGCCGCAAGGCGCTGCTACGCCACTTCGGCTCGCTCAAGCGGCTCTCCACGGCAACCGTCGACGAGATCACCGAGGTACCCGGGGTCGGTCGTCGTACCGCCGAGGCGATCCTGGCCGCCCTGGAGACGGGGGTGCCGGCCGACACCGGCGCGGAGGCGACCTCCGACGCGGAGAGCGCACCCCCTGCGGGGGCGGCTTCTGCCGCTGAGCCAGCGGTCGAGGGCTTGCCTTCGCCATGATCGACTCGACTTCGGCGATATCGGGCTATCAACCGGCTGGTATAGCGCGCTATCGCCGAAGTCGTGTGGATCACCACCTCGCCCCGAGGCGCGCATGCTCCTGCCGCGCGCCGTATGGGCGACATGACCTGATATGGGCGACGATCCGGGCCCGTCCTGTCGGGCCGGCATGGTGGGGTCACCGGGGCGAAGTGGCACTTTGCCGGCCTGGGCGTTGCTCCGCACGCCTGCTCCCGGTGTCGCCAGTGAGCAGCTGCCTGTCCACCTACCTGAATACGGAACGCGCCGCCGCCGCAGACCCCATGATCGTGCTCGATCCTGGTTGTAGTGGCCTCGGCCGCGCGGCGAGGGGCCTCTTTCCTAGTTCGAGCACGATCTTGCCCCTCGTGCGCCGTCTCACCCTCAGTTGGGCTGGTGCGCCCTGGTTGGTGAGACAACACTTTCGGGGATGTTGCTGCCTCACGACGGGCTGAGGCAGCAACATCCCCGATATTGCGCAGATCATCGGACCCGCCCAGGCGTGGCCTGTCGGCGTCGGCATCGGCTCGGCTCGGGTCGGCTCGCGTCCGCTCGGCTTCGGCTCGCTTCGGCTCGCGTCGGGTCGGCTCGGCTCGCGTCGGGTCGGGTCGGGCGTCACGATTTGTCCGGTTTTGGTGGTCGGGTGGCGCTTGGGTACTCGGGGTCGATCGTGCCCGCGCCTCGATCGACTCCAGGTCGCCGATGTGGGGGCATCCTTTGTGCGCAGATGCCGCCACTTCGGCGATGTCGAGTCGATCATCCCCGGTGGGGCCTGACGGTCTGTCCCGCCTGGGCGGTTTGTCCTGTTCAGGGGTGGGTGCCGTGACGGGTCGCATCCCGGCGGCGGAAATCGCGGGCCGGGTCGGGTCGTTGTATCTGGCACGCCGCCGCGACCCTCGGGTCACAGCCGCACGACACCGGTCGCAGTGCGCCACAGCCGCCGGGAACACCCGCCGGGCCGGCGTCGTTACACCCCCCGCGCCGCCGAGCAGCTCGCCGGCCCAGAGCCGGTAGCCGCGGCCGGGAACACCCGCCGGGTCGGTGTCGTTACATCCCCCGCGCCGCCGAGCAGCACGCCGGCCCAGAGCCGGTAGCCGCGGCCGGGAACACCCGCCAGGCCGGCGTCGTTACATCCCCCGCACGGCCGAGCACCACCGGCCGGCGCCCGGTCCATCAGCGGGGGAATGATCCGCTGACCCGGACCGTTGGACCACCCTCCGGAATATCCGAGCAGGCCCCTGCTGGGCCGCCGGCTGATCCCCCCACGATCTTTCCCCGCCCGGCATGCCCCCGTGTGCCGAGTGCGCGTTTCCCCCGACGCAGAGGAGCACGCCATCATGCGTACCGATCTGATTCGTAAGACCGCTCTGACCGCTGCTGGTCTCGCGTTCACCGGCGGCGCTATCGCCGGCCCCGTCACGGCCGCGTTCGCCGCGGAGAGCACCGCCAAGCCGACGTCCCAGTCGCAGTCGCAGTCGCAGTCTGAGCGTAAGGGTCATGGTGAGCGGCAGTT